>NZ_JAOWCD010000100.1:0-401750 GCF_030337175.1 Citrobacter sp. Ca225
TTAACCCCGGATGTCAGCTTCCGCCGCATTTATGAATATGCGGGCGGAGACTGGCAGGAAGACAACGGCGTCTGGCACCAGAACGTGTTTGCCTATTATCTCTCTATTGCCTGTAACCACTGTGAAGATCCGGCCTGTACCAAGGTCTGTCCGAGCGGGGCGATGCACAAACGGGAAGACGGCTTTGTGGTGGTGGATGAAGATGTCTGCATCGGCTGTCGTTATTGCCATATGGCCTGTCCGTACGGCGCGCCGCAGTACAACGCCGCCAAAGGCCACATGACCAAATGCGACGGCTGTCATGACCGGGTGGCGGAAGGCAAGAAACCGATCTGTGTCGAGTCTTGTCCGCTACGTGCGCTGGATTTCGGTCCTGTTGACGAACTGCGTCAGAAACACGGCGATCTGGCGGCGGTTGCTCCGCTGCCTGGCGCACACTTTACGAAGCCGAGTATTGTGATCAAACCGAATGCCAACAGCCGCCCGACCGGGGATACCACCGGTTATCTGGCGAATCCGAAGGAGGTGTAAGATGGGAAGTGGATGGCATGAATGGCCGCTGGTGCTGTTTACCGTACTCGGCCAGTGCGTCGTAGGCGCGCTGATTGTTAGTGGACTTGGCTGGTTGGCAATGAAAGACGATGCCGCCGCCCGGCAACGTCTGGTTCGCAGCATGTTTTTCCTCTGGCTGGTGATGGGGCTGGGATTCCTGGCGTCAATCATGCACCTGGGGTCGCCGATGCGGGCATTCAACTCCCTCAATCGCATTGGCGCATCCGGGTTGAGCAATGAAATTGCCGCTGGCTCCGTCTTTTTCGCCGTGGGTGGAATCTGGTGGCTGGTCGCCGTTCTGGGTAAAATGCCGCTCGCGCTGGGGAAATTCTGGCTGTTGGTCAGCATGGTACTGGGGATCGTCTTCGTCTGGGCGATGACCCGCGTTTACCTGATTGATACCGTGCCGACCTGGTATACTGGCTATACGACGCTGGCGTTCTTCTTGACGGCGTTGCTCAGCGGCCCGCTGTTCGCAGCATTGCTGCTGCGGGCGGCCCGCGTCACCTTTAATGGTACCCTGTTTGCCAGTATCAGCGTGCTGGCCTTGCTGGTCAGCGTGGCGGTCATCGTCCTGCAGGGAATGTCGCTGGCGACCATTCACAGTTCGGTTCAGCAGGCTTCCGCGCTGGTGCCGGATTACGCCTCTCTGCAGGTATGGCGCGTGGTGCTGGTCGCTGCCGGACTGGGCTGCTGGATCTGCCCGCTGGTACGCCGTAAAGAGCCGCATGTCGCCGGGTTGCTGTTGGGGCTGCTCCTCGTGCTTGGCGGCGAAATCATTGGCCGCGGCCTGTTTTATGGCCTGCATATGACCGTCGGTATGGCGGTGGCAGGTTAACAAATCCGTGCGGGGAAACCCGCACTTTTCAGGATGTTTCAGATGACTGATTTTACTCAACGTGATGATTTTGCGATGACGGCACGCGTGCTGGGGGCGCTGTTTTACTACGCCCCCGACAGCGCCGAAGCCGCGCCTCTGGTGTCTGCGTTAACCGCTGATGACTGACAGACACAATGGCCGCTGGCAGCGGAAACCCTGTCCCCGCTGGCAACGGACTTTACACGCGTCAGCGATGAGTCACTTCCCGAGGCATTCCAGCGCCTGTTTGTGGGACCCTACGCGTTACCGTCGCCGCCCTGGGGATCGGTCTGGCTAGATCGTGAAAATGTCCTGTTTGGCGAATCGACGCTGGCCCTGCGTCAGTGGATGCGCGACAACGGTATTCACGTCGAGACAGAGCAGAACGAACCCGAAGATCATTTCGGCTCGTTATTGCTGATGGCGGCATGGCTGGCGGAAAGTGGCCGACACAGCGAATGCGAACAACTGCTGGCGTGGCATCTGTTCCCCTGGTCATTCCGCTTTCTCGACGTGTTCATTGAGAACGCCGGACATCCTTTTTATCAGGCGCTTGGTGAACTGGCCCGCCATACTCTGGCACAGTGGCAGTCTCAGTTATTGATGCCGATCGCGGAAAAAACGCTGTTCCGCTAACGTTTATAAGGCAGGTTTTTCCTGCCTTTTCTGATACCTGCATTATTTGCAATTGTTACAGTGTCACTTTTTATCAGCGTTTTTAAGACAATTCTTTACATACCCTGCTTATCCTTTACGGCATAAGGCCAAATCGCGTTTGCCGATTAATCGTCTGCGTATCTAATTCACCTTCCCGCTGGAATCCTTCCCACCCTGTTGCTATAGCTCAAAACACCCTGCCAAACCATGGCATAACAACATGCGACGATTTTTCGCCGCCATAACGCATGCAAACAGGGAGACACACTGCAATGCACACATCCACGTTAACCCGCGTGCTGGGCTTTAGTATTGCCATCATTCTGCTACTGGCGCTGCTGGTATGGGGAATTGGCATCGATACCCTCAAATCGCGTCAGGTTGATTTGCTTTATCTCGGTCAACAGCACCTGATTTTAGTCCTTACCTCGATGTTTTTTGCCCTGCTGGTCGGTATTCCAAGCGGTATTTTGCTTAGTCGCCCCGCCGCCCGCGGTATTGCCGAATATGTCATGCAGATCTTCAATATTGGCAATACCTTGCCCCCGCTGGCCGTTCTCGCGCTGGCGATGGTGATTATCGGCATTGGTGACATGCCTGCCATCGTTGCGCTGTTTCTGGCGTCGTTGCTGCCGATTGTGCGTAACACCTGGGCAGGATTGAGTTCTGTACCGTCGTCGCTGATTGAAGCGGCAAACGGCATCGGTATGACGAAATGGCAACGGTTGCGTCAGGTAGAAATCCCCAACGCCTGGCCGGTAATACTTTCCGGGATCCGCATTGCCACGGCGATCAACGTCGGTACTGCCCCGCTGGCGTTTCTGATTGGCGCCAGCAGCTACGGCGAACTGATTTTCCCTGGCATCTATCTTAACGACTTCCCGACATTGATTCTGGGAGCCACCGCCACCGCGCTATTCGCCCTGATCCTCGACAGTCTGCTCGCCTGGCTTGGGCGCGTCCTGAGCCCACATACGGCCTGATGGCAATGATAAGAACAAGGAGCGCTAAATGAATCTCAAGAAAAAATGGCTGGGATGGTTCGCCGCCGCGCTGTTCATCAGCACCCAGGCTCAGGCGGCCCCGATTATTCTCGCCACCAAAAGTTTTACCGAGCAGCACATTCTCTCGGCAATGACCGTTCAGTATCTGCAAAAAAAGGGATTTCAGGTTCAGCCGCAGACCAATATCGCCACAGTGATTTCGCGTAATGCGATGATCAATAAACAGATTGATATGACATGGGAATACACCGGCACTTCACTGATTATTTTCAACCACATCAATAAGCGAATGAGCCCGCAGGAGTCATACGACACGGTAAAACGCCTTGATGCCAAACTGGGACTGGTATGGCTGAAACCGGCAGATATGAACAACACCTACGCCTTCGCCATGCAGCGCAAACGTGCCGAAGCG
This sequence comes from Citrobacter sp. Ca225, assembly GCF_030337175.1. NCBI lineage: Bacteria > Pseudomonadati > Pseudomonadota > Gammaproteobacteria > Enterobacterales > Enterobacteriaceae > Citrobacter > Citrobacter sp. Ca225. The sequence continues at coordinate 3,488 of NZ_JAOWCD010000100.1, forward strand.
GAGAACATCAACACCATGTCGGAGATGGTGGCGAAAATTGAACACATTCGCCAGACCGATCCCGATAACAACTGGCTGCTGGGTCTCGACCTGGAATTTGCCGGACGTAGCGACGGAATGAAGCCGTTGCAACAGGCTTACCAGATGGATCTCGACCGGCCGCAAATCCGCCAGATGGACCCCGGACTGGTTTACAACGCCATTCGTGATGGCTTTGTTGACGCCGGTCTCATCTACACCACTGACGGCCGTGTGAAAGGGTTTGATCTCAAAGTACTGGAGGATGATAAGGGCTTCTTCCCAAGTTACGCTGTCACGCCGGTGGTGCGTAAAGAGACGCTGGAAGCCCATCCGGGACTTGCTGAGGCGCTCAATACCCTCTCGGCCCAGTTGAACAATGACGTGATCAGTTCGCTGAATGCGAAGGTCGATATCGATCACCAGTCACCTCAGCAGGTTGCTCGTGAATTCCTGCAACAAAAGAACCTGCTGTAAGGAGCGCATATGGATACGATTCACTACATGATGGATAACGCGGGTTATCTGGCGATGCTCACCTATCAGCATCTGTGGCTAGTGGCGCTGGCGGTTGGGTTGGCGATTGTGATTGGCGTGCCTCTGGGGATCCTGATTGTCCGCCACAAATGGCTGGCAACGCCGGTGTTAAGCGTCGCGACGCTGCTGCTGACAATTCCCTCTATCGCCCTGTTCGGGTTGATGATCCCCCTGTTTTCGCTGATCGGTCACGGAATTGGCGCACTGCCCGCCATCACCGCCGTGTTTCTTTACTCGCTGCTGCCTATCGTGCGTAACACCCATACCGCGCTGGACAACCTCCCGCCGGGCTTACGCGAAGCGGGTCGCGGTATCGGCATGACCTTCTGGCAGCGCCTGCGTTGGGTGGAGATCCCGATGGCATTACCGGTGATTTTCGGCGGTATCCGCACCGCCGTGGTCATGAATATCGGCGTTATGGCAATTGCCGCGGTGATCGGCGCAGGCGGCCTGGGATTACTGTTACTGAACGGCATCGGCGGCAGCGACATTCGCATGCTGATTGCCGGTGCATTGATGATTTGTTTTTTAGCGATTGTGCTCGACTGGCTGTTACACCGCCTGCAAGTCGTTCTGACACCTAAGGGGATACGATAATGATAAAACTGGAAAACCTCACCAAACAATTTTCACAGAAAAAGGGTCAGCCGCTGAAGGCCGTCGATAACGTTAATCTGAACGTGCCGGAGGGAGAAATGTGTGTTCTGCTGGGGCCGTCGGGCTGCGGTAAGACCACCACCCTGAAGATGATTAACCGTCTGATTACCCCGAGCAGTGGCAACATCCTGATAAACGGTGAAAATACCAATGAGATGGATACCGTGACCCTGCGCCGTAATATTGGCTATGTGATCCAGCAAATTGGCCTGTTTCCCAATATGACGATTGAAGAGAACATCACGGTCGTCCCCCGCATGCTGGGCTGGGACAAAGCCCGCTGTAAAAGCCGCGCCGAAGAATTAATGGAGATGGTGGCGATGGATGCCAAAAAGTTTCTGCATCGCTATCCGAAAGAAATGTCCGGCGGTCAGCAACAGCGTATTGGCGTGATTCGCGCCCTGGCGGCGGATCCGCCGGTCCTGCTGATGGACGAGCCGTTTGGCGCCGTCGACCCCATCAACCGCGAAGTGATCCAGAATCAGTTCCTTGAGATGCAACGTGCGCTGAAAAAAACCGTGATGCTGGTGAGTCATGATATCGATGAGGCGCTGAAACTTGGCGATCGCATTGCCGTGTTCCGTCAGGGACGGATTGTCCAGTGCGCCAGCCCCGATGAACTGCTGGCCAAACCGGCCAACGATTTTGTCGGTTCATTCGTCGGTCAGGACCGCACGCTTAAGCGTCTGCTGCTGGTTTCGGCGGGCGATGTGACCGATCAACAACCGACGCTGACTGCTCAGCCGTCCACGTCGCTGAAGGAAGCCTTTGGCATTATGGATGACAACGATATTCGCGCCATTACGGTGGTGGATGGCGAAGGAAAACCACTGGGCTTTGTGAAACGTCGCGAGGCGCGCCAGTCCAGCGGCACCTGCGCAGATATCCTTCATCCCTTCCGTATTACCGGTAAAGCCGAAGATAACCTGCGGATTGTGCTCTCCAAACTGTATGAAAGTAATACCAGTTGGATGCCGATCGTTGACGAGGAAGGACGCTACAACGGTGAGATCTCACAGGATTACATCGCCGATTATCTCAGTTCCGGACGTACCCGCCGGGCGTTGAACATTCACGAAGAGTGAGGGTTTGTGAAATGACCGGGGAGTATCGTTTGCTCCCCGGTTTATTGATGGCCTGGGTGTTTGCGTCTGTCCTGTCGGGGACGTTACGCCATGATTCTGTCGACCGACAGCACGCTACCCAGCATTGACAGGCGAATGTACTGTCCGAGTTCACGCTGCTCGGCACGCGGTAAATAAGGCAGTTCGCCAATCAGCGGTGCTGGCAGTTTTTTGCTCAGTACATCGATAATCTCTGCGTAATGTGCCAGACCCGGATTAATACGGTTAGCGACCCAACCGATCAGCGGTAAACCGTCATTGGCGATCGCCTGAGCCGTCAGCAGCGCATGGTTAATACAGCCTTCCTGAATACCGACCACCATCAACACCGGTAACTGCTCCTGCACCACCCATTCGGACAGTGGACGCAGATCGTTCATCAGGCTGCGCCAGCCACCCGTGCCTTCAACCACGACATGATCAACCTTTTCGCTCAGGCTAGCCAGCCCGTTAGAAAGCAAGGTGTAATTGATTGGGCCACTGTGGGCCACGCTACTTTCATCTTCGCTCAGGGCGATGGGGTTAACCGCCTCATAGGGTAATTCCAACGTCGACACGCTTTGCAGCACCAGCGCATCCCGGTTGCGCAACCCTTCGGGCGTCTCTTTGCTGCTTTTCGCAACCGGTTTATATCCTGCAACGCTTTTCCCCCCCGACGCTAACGCTTGTAGCAATGCGCGGGAAACAACCGTCTTCCCAACAGAAGTGTCTGTACCTGTAATAAAGAAACGCTTCAGCATCACCAACTCCACCGTTATGCTTCGAAAATATAAGCCAGGAAAATAATACAGTGGAGAAAGTCTAAGGTATGCCCGGTGGAATCAGCTTGAGTTAGCGCAATTTTTGGTAGAACAGTTAAAAAATGTTAACCCTGTAATAGACGAATCAACAAAGAACCATTATACATCGCGTCTTTTACCAGCGCGGCTCCCGCCATTGTCCCCTGATTAGAGAACTGTGTGCTCTCAACGACCATATTTTTGCTGTAGGCCGGTAGCGCCTGCTGGCGGATGCTGTCCGCAATCGCCGGAAACAACACGTCTGCAGCTTTACTGAGCGGCGATCCAATCAGTATTTTTTGCGGATTGAACAGATTGACCATAATGGCAAGGATACGGCCAACGTGGGTCCCCACGCCGCTGATAATGTCTTTTGCCAGCAAATCGCCCTGCAACGCCGCCTGACACAGCGAATCGACCGTCAACGGCTGGCCGTGAAGCGAAGAGCTCATGGATTGCGCCAGTCGCAGTTGCGCCAGCTCCAGCACACTTTCCACGCTGGCGATGGTTTCCAGACAGCCGTGGTTGCCGCAGTAGCAGCGTTTTCCGTAAGGATCGACCTGGGTGTGGCCAATCTCCACCAGGCTGCTGCTACCCGCATGCAGTAAATGACCGTCGGTAATCACCCCGGCGCCAACGTTATGATCGATGACCACCTGAATGACATCGCGCGCACCGCGGGACGCGCCAAACAGCGCCTCTGCCATCGTCCAGGCACTGATATCATGCTGAATGTAGACCGGCACGCCGGTGTGCTGCGCCAGCGTATCACCGAGCGGCATCTCTTTCACATCGGCATAAAACGGCATACGATGCACGATCCCATTCTCGGTATCGATAATGCCGGGTAAGGTAATGGCAATGGAAGTCAGACGTTCGAGCTTCTGCTGATGACGAATAAAAAACTGATCGACCAGCGTGACAATACGCGCCAGCAACGGCGTTTCATCGTTGAGCGGCAGTTCAAGACAGTCTTCTACGACCAGCTTGCTGCTGAGATCGCGCAGGGCGAGAAAGATTTCTCCACGACTGATGCGAAGGGACAGATAGTGCCAGGCTTCGGTTTCCACCACCAGCCCCACTGCCGGGCGTCCGCGACTCCCCGCTTCTTTAATTTCCAGTTCCTGGACCAGATGCGCTTCCAGCATTTCACGCACAATCTTCGTGATACTGGCGGGTGCCAGTTGCGCAAGACGCGAAAGATCAATACGCGATACCGGTCCCAGCTGATCAATCAGCCGATAAACGGCGCCCGCATTGGTCTGCTTTATTTGATCGATGTGCCCAGGCTGACTATCAGCAACCACCTCTGACTCCCTTTATTTTCGCGCTCCGAAATAATCTGTAGGCTATGGTGAAGCACTTCAATACACAACGTCAACTTTTTACTTAGCCGTGTGATTAACTGCACATTTTCAGCCGTTATTAAATGAATTTAAGCGTTCCTGACGGCCTGAATTAATTGCTGACGAAAGCGTAGCGCCGCCTGGCTTGGTTCATGATGCGCCGACCAGACCAGCCACATTTCCGAAACCGCATCGTCTTCCGCAATCGGTACCCAACACATCTCATTGAGCAGCACTTTTTTAAACGAGGCCGGAAGGATCGACACCCCTAATCCGGCAGCGACCAGCCCAATGATCGTCATCGCCTCACCGACCTCCTGGGTAATCACCGGCGTCAACTGGTAACGGCGCATCATGCCGAGAATATCGTCATAAAGACCCGTTCCGACGTGCGGGTCAAAGAAGACAAACGGCTCTTTCGCCAGTTCGGCCAGCGTCACCACCGGCTTTTGCGAAAGCGGGAAAACCCTGGGGATCATCGCCATCAGCGGTTCATGCAAAATCACCTCATGATGCAAGCTCTCTGGCAACGGGGTATTGCGCATCAGCCCCAGATCCAACGCCCCTTCGCTCAACGGCGCCAGCTGTTCGCGGGTGTTCATCTCGCGGGTCTGCAAATGCATATCCGGGTATTTCTGGCGGAACAGCGACAGGGTATCCGACACCGCGCGGATAAACGGTGCCGACGAGGTAAAACCGATGCGCAACTCTCCGGCTTCCCCCTGATGCAGACGCTCCGCACGGGCGGCGGCATCATTGACCAACCCGAGGATCTGCCGACTGTCGGCGAGAAATTGCTTGCCAGCGGCGGTCAGGGCGACGCTACGGTTAGTTCGCGCGAGCAGGCGCGCGCCGACCTGCTGCTCAAGCATCTGTATTTGCTGGCTCAGCGGTGGCTGCGAAATGTTCAGTCGGGTTGCGGCGCGCCCAAAATGCAGTTCTTCCGCCACGGCAACAAAGTAACGAAGGTGACGCAGTTCAATATTCATATTTTAAACGTATTATTTGAGACTATTAATATATTAGACAGAATAATGAGATTTTCCTACTCTACTCAACAAGGTTATGCCCGTCCCCTCAAAACACGGGTTTGTTGCGCAAGGATTTCCAGTGAGTCGTACTACTACTGTCAATGACGCGACGGCGAGCGATATTGACGACCAACGCATTTCTCAGCCGGTTCAGTTTATTCAACGCGGTACTTCTGCCTTTATGCGCGTCACGCTGGCGCTCTTTTCTGCCGGACTGGCGACTTTCGCCCTGCTGTACTGCGTCCAGCCTATTCTGCCGGTGTTGTCCCATGAGTTTGGCGTATCTCCCGCCAGCAGCAGTATTTCACTGTCGATCTCCACCGGAATGTTAGCCGTTGGCCTGCTGTTTACCGGTCCGCTTTCGGATGCCATCGGGCGCAAGCCGGTGATGGTGACCGCGTTGCTGCTCGCCTCCTGCTGTACGTTGCTCTCGACAATGATGACCAGCTGGCATGGCATTCTGGTGATGCGCGCGCTGATCGGCCTTTCACTCAGCGGCGTGGCGGCGGTCGGGATGACCTATCTGAGTGAGGAGATTCACCCCAGTTTTGTCGCATTTTCAATGGGGTTGTACATCAGCGGCAACTCGATTGGCGGGATGAGCGGACGTCTGATTAGCGGCGTGTTTACCGATTTCTTTAGCTGGCGTATTGCGCTGGCTGCTATTGGCTGCTTTGCGCTGGCATCAGCCCTGATGTTCTGGAAAATACTGCCAGAATCACGCCACTTCCGGCCCACGTCGCTGCGCCCCAAAACGCTGTTTATTAATTTCCGGATCCACTGGCGCGACCAGGGACTGCCGCTGCTGTTTGCCGAAGGCTTTCTGTTGATGGGGTCGTTCGTCACCCTGTTTAACTACATCGGCTATCGTCTGATGCTTTCACCGTGGGAACTCAGTCAGGCTGTGGTCGGTTTGCTTTCCGTCGCCTATCTGACCGGAACCTGGAGTTCACCGAAGGCCGGTTCGATGACGGTACGTTACGGGCGCGGTCCGGTGATGCTCTTTTCCACCGTCGTGATGCTGTTCGGTTTGTTAATGACGTTGTTCAGTTCGCTGTGGCTGATTTTCGCCGGAATGCTGCTCTTTTCAGCCGGATTCTTTGGCGCGCATTCGGTGGCCAGTAGCTGGATAGGGCCGCGTGCGCGTCGCGCCAAAGGCCAGGCCTCTTCGCTGTATCTGTTCAGCTATTATCTGGGGTCCAGTATCGCCGGTACGCTCGGCGGTGTGTTCTGGCATAACTATGGCTGGAACGGCGTTGGGGGATTTATCGCGATTATGCTGGTACTGGCTATTCTGGTCGGCACACGACTGCATCACCGTCTTCACGTCTAGTCTGAAAGAAAAGCCCGGGCTCACCGGGCTTCTCGCCTCTCAACCAACAGTGGTTACCACATTCCTAAGATTGATGAAAAGCCCATCAATTCTCTGACGGCATCCAGTGCCAGAAGAGCAAAGACAACCCAGTGGAGTGGATTCATTTTGCTGTGTGTGTTTATTGTTATTGAACGGGTACGATGTTCCCGTTGGCTACTATAAAAAAGGCTATCGATAAACATAACTACCCATTATGGTGGGGGAACTCAACCCGCCTGTTACGTCGAAGAGGTTACATGGACAACAAAAACTATCAACAACTTACCCGCACCTTCCTGCGTCTCTCTCGCTTCTCGCACCTCTCCGCCATCGCCAGTTGGGATATGTTCGCCATGATGCCACCCGGTGGCAGTGCGGCGCGGGGTGAAGCGCTGGCGGAACTGAGCGTTCTGGAACATCAAATCCTGACCGAACCGAAAGTGGCGCAATGGCTTGCCGCTGCCGCCCAGGAGGATCTCAATGATGTGGAACAGGCCAATCTGCGGGAAATGACGCGTCTGCATACCCAGGCCGCGTTGTTACCGGAGTCGTTGGTGGAGGACAAATCTCTCGCCGGCAGTCGCTGTGAGCACGCCTGGCGCAGTCAGCGTCCTGCCAACGACTGGCAGGGATTCTCTGCGAATTTAAAAGAAGTCGTGAAACTGAGCCGCGAAGAGGCCAGACTGCGCGCCGACGTGAAAGGTTGTTCTCCCTATGACGCGCTGCTGGACATTTACGAGCCGGACATGACCATCGCACAGCTGGACGGCCTGTTTGCCGATCTCAAATCGTGGCTGCCGGATCTGCTCAACCGCGTGGTTGCCCGCCAGTCGCCGCAGTCGCTGATTGCCCCTGTTGGCCCCTTCCCGACTGCCGTTCAGCGCGAACTGGGACTGGAGACAATGTCTGTACTCGGTTTCGATTTTAATGCCGGTCGCCTCGACATCAGCGCACATCCCTTCTGCGGCGGCGTGCCGGAAGATGTGCGCATCACGACGCGCTATGACGAAAACGAATTACTCAGCGCCCTGTTTGGCGTGATCCACGAAACCGGCCACGCCCGCTATGAGCAAAACCTGCCGCGTAACTGGCTGGGTCAGCCCGTCGCCCTTGCCCGCTCCACCGCGATCCACGAATCCCAGAGTCTGTTTTTTGAAATGCAGGTAGGACGCAGCAATGCATTTTTAAGGCGGCTGCTACCTGCCGTGAAGCGTCATTTTGGCGATCAGGCTGCCTTTGAAGAGCAAAATTTCATTGCCTGGAACCAGCGAGTGAAACCCGGTTTTATCCGCGTGGATGCGGATGAAGTCAGCTACCCGGCGCACGTCATCCTGCGCTATGAGATTGAGCGCGCATTGATCAATGGCGATATTGAGGTGGACGACATTCCGGCGCTGTGGGACGAAAAAATGCAGACCTGGCTGGGCCTGTCAACAAAAGGGAACTATCGCGACGGCTGCATGCAGGACATTCACTGGACGGACGGCGGGTTTGGTTACTTCCCTTCTTACACGCTGGGCGCGATGTATGCCGCACAGTTGTTCAGCGCCGCGAATCGCGCATTGCCGGATCTCAGTCAGCAGATTGCAGGCGGCGATTTCAGCGCCTTGTTTGACTGGCTGCAACAGAACATCTGGCAGCACGGCAGTCGCTTTACCACGGCGCAGTTGATTACTCAGGCTACCGGAGAAGCATTGAGCAGCCGTCATTTCCGCGCCCATCTTGAATCTCGCTATCTGTAAATCCCCTCGCCGGGCCGCTGCGCCCGGCGTTGTACATATCGTTACACGCCGAAACCAATGACTCACGGAAGCGCACAGCATCCAGCGATATAGTGATTTCAACGGCCCCGCAGTGGGGTTGAATGAAAAACCAAATCGAGGGTATGAGAATGAAAAAAGTATTAGCTCTGGTTGTTGCCGCTGCTATGGGTCTGTCTTCTGCGGCGTTTGCGGCTGACACTACATCAACTGCACCGGCTGCAGCGCCTGCTGCAAAAGCGGCGCCGGCCAAAACCACACATCATAAAAAACATCACAAAGCGACTACCGAGAAAGCGCCAGAACAAAAAGCGCAGGCCGCGAAAAAACACGTGAAAAAAGCCAAAGCCACGACTGAGCAAAAGGCCCCTGAACAGAAAGCTCAAGCCGCTAAAAAGCACACCAAAAAACACAGCCAGAAACCGGCCGCTAAACCTGCCGCTCAACCGGCTGCTTAAATCCTGACTGTGTAAACTGGCGCGAACCCTTGCGCCATTCTTCAACGGCGCTGAACGCTTTCCCGGTTTAGCGCCGTCCTTTTCGGAGGGTAACATGGTGCGCCGTTATCGCTTTGAGTTCATCCTTATCACGCTTATTTTATGTGCGCTCATAGCCGCCCGCTTTTATCTTTCCTGATCGTAGTACTCTGATTTTTCTCTCACTTTTACGCCGTTACGTCTATAGTAATTACTGAGGGTTCTCTTTTAATAATCATAATTACCCACACAGAGTGTGATATGCGTAAAACCGTTACTGTATTACTGGGTTCGTTGTGCTTTTCATCGGGTATTGCGCATGCGGATAAGCCTGACGCGGATACCGGGACCAGTGAAATCAAAACGTTATTTTTTGGTCAGGACGATCGCGCGCCGGTAAGCGATCCGACTCTATCGCCGTGGGATGCCATCGGACAACTGGAAACCGCCAGCGGTAACCTCTGCACCGCAACGCTCATCTCCCCACATCTGGCGCTCACTGCCGGACATTGCTTGTTAACGCCGCCAAAAGGGAAACCGGATAAAGCCGTCGTCCTGCGTTTTGTCTCGAAAAAAGGTCTCTGGCGTTATGAAATTCACGGTATTGAAGGCCGGGTGGATCCCGGTCTGGGAAAACGTCTGAAGCCCGATGGCGACGGCTGGATTGTGCCACCGGCAGCCGCGTCTTGGGACTTTGGCCTGATCGTTCTGCGCTATCCCCCTTCCGGCATCACGCCGTTACCGTTGTTTGAGGGCGATAAAGCGGCACTAACCGCCGCACTCAAAGAGGCCGGACGCAAGGTCACGCAGTCGGGGTATCCGGAAGATCATCTGGATACACTCTATTCTCATCAGGATTGTATCGTCACCGGCTGGGCGCAAAGTTCGGTGTTATCTCACCAGTGCGACACGCTGCCGGGCGACAGCGGTTCACCGCTGATGCTGAAAACCGAGGCGGGCTGGCAGTTAATCGGCGTTCAGAGTTCCGCCCCGGCGGCGAAAGATCGCTGGCGCGCAGATAACCGGGCGATCTCGGTGACGGGATTTCGGGAAAAACTGGATGCGCTGGCCGGGGAACAATAAGGCGCATTGTACTGCCCGCGAATCGCGGGCAGCGATACATCAGGCCAGTTTAATCATCACCATGCCAGCCAGCAGCAACACAACGCCGATCCAGCCTTTATGATTCAGACGTTGCCCGAACAGTATCCATCCGGCAGCCAGCGTCGCGGCGATACCAAATCCCCCCCACAGCGCGTAGGCAACGGACAGGTCAATGCCCTTTACCGCCTGTGAAAGCGCACTGAAGGCGGCGAGTACCGCGACCAGCGAGAGAATACCGTACAATTTCCGACGAAAGCCGTCAGAGAATTTTAAAAAGACGTTGGCGATAATTTCCAGCACGATCGCCATCCCTAACCAGGCGGCGTGAACCCATTCAAACTGTTGCATGGGTCACCTCTTTCGTTGACTGACGCACCTTGCGGGTACCGGATTTGATCAACACGATCCCCACTACCAGCGTTGCCAGACCGGCAATTTTCATGACCGACAGCGGCTCATCAAATAACAACACGCTAAACAGCGTAATAAATAAAATACCGATCCCTTCCCACAATGCGTAAGCCACACCGAGGGCGATTTTTTTAACGGCAAAAGAGAGGAAAATATACGAGGCGGCGATCATCACCAGCATTAAAATAAACCCGCTGTTGTCATCGCTTACGCTTGCCCATTTCATCGACAATGTGCCGGTAATTTCAGCGGCAATCGCCAGACCTAATAAAATCCAGTAAAACATGGTGCTTCTCCTGCTTGAGAATATAATCCTGTGGGCTTGCACAACGCTGCAAACCAGAAAATAAAATCAGTTAGCCAGACGCGTAGCGTCAGCTCGAACAGAAGAAGGGACTAAAGCGCGTTGCGCCAGTGCTGCTCACCTGCAAGCAGGAAAGAGGAGGAAGTGCGAAGAAGAATTTGTGTAGAAAAAAACGTCCTGAACATATTGTCCATAATATTACAATTATCCGCAGTGTTGCTTCTCGTCATCGCGGATGATAATTGTCCTCGGTAGTTGAACACGCCTGATTTGTATCATAGGCCAGGAATTAACTCAAAACCTTTTCACTTCTTTACCCGAATCGTTTGATTTTTCACAGGACGATTCGACCACAATCACATTATTATACGCGGCAAGCAGAAAAATACAGGACGCTCCATGGCAAAACCAATCATCACGCTGAACGGTCTTAAGATCGTCATTATGCTGGGAATGCTGGTGATCATTCTTACCGGTATCCGCTTTGCGGCGGATATTATTGTGCCATTTATTCTGGCGTTATTTATTGCCGTCGTCCTCAGCCCGCTGGTACAGCGGATGGTGAAACTGCGCGTTCCGCGCGTGCTGGCGATATCCTTGCTGGTGATCATCATCGTCATGGCGATGGTGTTACTGCTGGCTTACCTCGGAACGTCCCTCAACGAACTGGCGCGCACCCTGCCCCAGTATCGTTCCTCACTGGTCATTCCGCTGAAAAACCTCGAGCCCTGGCTGGTCCGCTTAGGCATCGGCGTCTCCGTGGATGAGATGGTGAAGTATATTGACCCCAACGCGGCGATGACCCTGATCACCAATTTGCTGGCGCAATTAACCAATGCCATGTCATCGATATTTTTACTCCTGCTGACAGTGGTCTTTATGCTGCTGGAAGTGCCGCAACTCCCCACTAAATTCCAGCAGATTATGGTCCGTCCGGTCGAGGGGATGGCCGCCATTCAGCGCGCCATTGATAGCGTATCGCACTATCTGGTGCTGAAAACGGCAATCAGTCTGGTCACCGGGCTGGTGGTCTGGGGCATGCTGTCGGCACTGGACGTTCGATTCGCCTTTATCTGGGGGCTGTTGGCCTTTGCACTCAACTACATCCCAAACATTGGTTCAGTGCTGGCGGCGATCCCGCCCATCATTCAGGTGTTGGCGTTTGGCGGCCTGTACGATGCGCTGGTGGTGCTGGCGGGCTATCTGATCATCAACCTGGTGTTCGGCAATATCCTTGAACCACGCATCATGGGACGCGGTCTGGGGCTCTCTACGCTGGTGGTGTTTCTGTCGTTGATCTTCTGGGGTTGGCTGCTGGGTCCGGTGGGGATGCTGCTTTCGGTACCGCTGACCATTATCGTCAAGATTGCGCTGGAACAATCCGTTGGTGGGCAAAGTATTGCCATTCTGTTAGGCGATGCAAATAAAAAGTGACCGACGTAAAAACGGCCTCCGCAGAGGCCGTTTCAACAGAACAACGGATTACAGCGCTTTCAGAATCGCATCCACGCTGGCTTTGGCATCGCCAAACAGCATATGGGTGTTCTCTTTGAAGAACAGCGGGTTCTGCACACCGGCGTAGCCGGTATTCATCGAACGTTTGAAGACAATTACGTTCTGCGCTTTCCACACTTCCAGCACCGGCATCCCAGCGATAGGACTGTTTGGATCGTCCTGCGCCGCCGGGTTCACGGTATCATTCGCGCCAATAACCAACACGGTGTCGGTATCGGCGAAATCATCGTTGATCTCGTCCATTTCCAGCACGATGTCGTAAGGCACTTTCGCTTCCGCCAACAGTACGTTCATGTGACCAGGCAGACGACCTGCCACCGGGTGGATGCCGAAACGTACCTTGATACCGCGCGCGCGCAGCTTCTCGGTAATTTCCGCGACCGGATACTGTGCCTGCGCCACCGCCATGCCGTAGCCCGGGGTGATGATCACCGTATGCGAGTTCTTCAGCATATCCGCAGTCTCTTCTGCGCTGATCTCACGGTGTTCGCCCACTTCTTCATCACCACTGGACGCTGTACCATCGGTGCCAAAGCCCCCTGCAATCACGCTGATGAACGAGCGGTTCATCGCCTTACACATGATGTAAGACAGAATCGCACCGGAAGAACCCACCAGCGCACCGGTCACGATCAGCAGATCGTTGCTCAGCATGAAGCCCGCCGCCGCTGCCGCCCAACCCGAATAGGAGTTCAGCATGGAGACCACGACCGGCATATCCGCCCCGCCAATGGACGCCACCAGGTGCCAGCCAAACGCCAGCGCAATAATGGTCATCACCAGCAGTGCCAGGACCTGCAGGCCAACGCTTTCGGTACGGACAAAAACCACCAGCAGCAGGAAAGAGACCACCAGCGCCGCGAGGTTCATTTTGTGACGGTTCGGCAGCATCAGCGGTTTAGAAGAGATCTTGCCGCGCAGCTTACCAAATGCCACCACTGAACCGGTAAAGGTCACCGCACCGATAAAGATGCCAAGGAACACTTCGGTCAGGTGAATATTAACCAGAATCGGCTCAAGGCCCGCTTCGTGATACAGATAGCTGTTGAAGCCGACCAGTACCGCAGCCAGGCCGACGAAGCTGTGCAGAATCGCCACCAGTTCCGGCATTTCGGTCATTTCAACTTTCTTCGCCAGACGAATACCAATCGCGCCGCCGATGATCATTGCCACCAGGATCCAGGCAACGTTGCCGGTGTCCGGGCCAAAAATCGTGGCAATCAGCGCAATCGCCATCCCGGCGATACCGAAGTTGTTACCCTGCTGAGACGTTTCATGTTTTGAAAGTCCCGCCAGACTGAAAATAAACAGGATCGCGGCAACAATGTATGCAGCTGTAACTAATCCTCCAGACATGTGTTACCCCTTAGTTTTTCCGGAACATTTTCAGCATGCGCTGAGTCACGGTGAAGCCACCGAAAATATTGATGCTGGCAATCAGGACCGCGATGAAGCTCAGGAAGCTAACCCAGCCGCCCTGGCCAATCTGCAATAGCGCGCCAACCACGATGATCCCCGAAATGGCGTTGGTCACGGACATCAGCGGCGTATGCAGAGCATGAGAGACGTTCCAGACCACGTAGTAGCCCACCACGCAAGACAGTGCGAACACCGTAAAGTGACCGAGGAACTCTTTCGGCGCGACGTCTGCCAGCCAGCCGAACAGAATGATCACCAGCGCCATCAGCGCGTATTTACGCCACGGCGATGCCGGTTTTTCCGGCTCTTTTGCAACCGGTGCGGCTTTCGCAGCGGCCTGCGGTTGAGCAGATACCTGAATCGGCGGTGCCGGCCAGGTAATTTCGCCGTCACGCACGACCGTGACGCCACGCACGACCACGTCGTCGAAATCAACGGTGATATTGCCGTCTTTCTCTTTGCACAGCAGTTTAAGCAGATTAACAAGGTTGGTGCCGTACAGCTGTGAAGACTGTGTCGGCAGACGCCCTGGCAAGTCGGTATAACCGATCACCTTAACGCCGTTGGCCGTGGTTGTGACCTGATTGGCGACGGTGTATTCGCAGTTCCCGCCGTTTTGCGCCGCCAGATCGACAATCACGCTGCCCGCTTTCATGGAATCAACCATTTCGCGGGTGATCAGTTTCGGTGCTGGTTTACCCGGAATCAGCGCAGTGGTGACAATAATGTCGACCTCTTTTGCCTGCGCAGCAAACAGCGCCATTTCCGCTTTGATAAACGCTTCAGACATCACTTTGGCGTAACCGTCACCGCTTCCCGCTTCCTCTTTGAAATCCAGTTCGAGGAATTCAGCGCCCATACTCTGGACCTGTTCTTTCACTTCCGGACGGGTGTCAAAGGCACGCACAATCGCGCCCAGGCTGTTCGCAGCGCCTATGGCGGCCAGACCAGCAACACCGGCCCCGATCACCATCACTTTGGCTGGAGGGACTTTACCCGCAGCGGTGATCTGCCCGGTAAAGAAGCGGCCAAACTCGTGTGCGGCTTCCACAATCGCCCGATAACCGGCAATGTTTGCCATCGAGCTTAATGCATCCAGCGACTGCGCACGTGAAATACGCGGTACAGAATCCATTGCCATCACCGTCACATTACGCTCGGCGAGCTTTTGCATTAACTCTGGATTCTGCGCAGGCCAGATAAAGCTGACCAGCGTGGTGCCCGGATTGAGTAACGGAATTTCTGCATCTTCCGGTGCGTTAACCTTCAGAATGATCTCTGATTGCCAGACAGCGCTGCTATCGACAATTTCCGCGCCCGCTTCTACAAAAGCTTTATCGTCAAAACTCGCCAGTCCACCCGCGCCGCTCTCAACCGCGACGGTGAAACCCAACTTCAGCAGTTGCTCAACCGTTTTCGGCGTCGCTGCTACGCGGGTTTCATTGGTAAACCGTTCTTTTGGTATGCCAATTCGCATAATGTTCCCTTCCATCGGTATTTTTGATGATGGTTTGTCAGTTAACGTGGAATTGCGCAGGCAATTTCACGCAGGAGGTATAGGTTACCCCGGAAAAATAAAACAGTAACAAACTCTCTATAACGTACTGAAAATAGCGCTTGTGATCTAGCGCCAAAAAACAGTATTTGTCGGGTTATCAGCAAAACAGGAACGATTCAGCCTTCTGACCGGGATAATGACCTTAAATTCGTGGTGAAAGGCCCATAAATCGCTCATACGATGTGGCAAAACATGATTAAGCGCCACGGCAGATCAACTAATTAACATTAAATTAACTTATAAAATTCAGTACGTTCATCAGTTTTTACTGTGAAATGACCATTTTTTCGACATATCATAATTTGTTATCGACCTTGTGACCTCATCTGCTGTGTCGATTGAAAAATCACGCAGACAGTCACCGGGTTTAAATGCAATAATCAGCCACGTTTCTAGTCAATAACAATACCAGTACCTGGTTTGCGCAAGGCGAAGGATTATTTTTATGAAGCTTAAGAACACACTCCTGGCGTCCGCACTTCTTTCTGCGACGGCTTTTTCCGTAAACGCAGCAACAGAATTGACGCCGGAGCAAGCGGCAGCACTGAAACCTTACGACCGTGTCACGGTCACAGGCCGTTTTAATGCGATTGGCGATGCGGTGAAGGCCGTTAACCGCCGCGCAGATAAAGAAGGCGCCGCCTCATTTTATGTTGTCGATACATCTGATTTTGGTAACAGCGGTAACTGGCGTGTTGTTGCAGACTTCTACAAAGCCGACGCCGAGAAAGCGGAAGCCAGCAAGAACCGCGTGATCAATGGCGTGGTTGAATTGCCAAAATCAGAAGCCGTCATGCTGGAACCGTATGATACCGTTACGGTACAGGGTTTCTACCGCAGCCAGCCGGAAGTGAATGATGCCATCACCAAAGCGGCAAAAGAAAAAGACGCTTACGCCTTCTACATCGTGCGTCAGATCGATGCGAACCAGGGCGGTAACCAGCGCATTACAGCTTTTATCTATAAAAAAGATGCGAAGAAACGCGTGGTGCAGAGCCCTGACGCGATCCCGGCGGATTCCGATGCCGGTCGCGCAGCGTTAGCTGCCGGTGGCGAAGCGGCGAAAAACGTCGAAATTCCTGGCGTTGCAACTACCGCGTCGCCGAGTTCTGAAGTTGGACGTTTCTTCGAAACGCAATCCACGAAAGGTGGGCGTTACACTGTCACTCTTCCGGATGGCACCAAAGTTGAAGAGCTGAACAAAGCCACGGCGGCCATGATGGTGCCGTTCGACAGCATCAAGTTCACCGGCAACTACAGCAGCATGACTGAAGTCTCTTACCAGGTTGCCAAGCGTGCAGCGAAGCAAGGGGCTAAGTATTACCACATTACCCGCCAGTGGCAGGAACGTGGTAACAACATGACCATCAGCGCCGATCTGTATAAATAAGGCTCTCCGGTCATAAAATAAGGCGGCTTTATGCCGCCTTTCGCTTTATCAGGCACAAATTTTCCTCTGATCATTGCATGCAGTCTCTTCTCTCCGTAAAATCCCGCGCCTTAGTGGCTTTCACCATTTTTATGCGCTTTGCCACAATAATTATTCTCCATCGATCGTTTGTACCACGGGATAACCATGGAAAAGAAACTGGGACTGAGCGCTCTCACCGCGCTGGTTTTAAGCTCAATGCTTGGCGCAGGTGTTTTCAGTCTGCCGCAGAATATGGCCGCTGTCGCCAGCCCGTCGGCGTTACTTATTGGCTGGGCGATTACCGGGGCCGGGATATTGCTGCTGGCGTTTGCCATGCTAATCCTGACCCGTATCCGTCCCGAACTGGATGGCGGCATCTTCACCTATGCCCGCGAAGGTTTCGGTGAGCTGATCGGGTTCTGCTCGGCCTGGGGCTACTGGCTGTGCGCGGTGATTGCCAACGTCTCCTATCTGGTCATTGTCTTCTCTGCTCTCAGTTTCTTCACCGATACGCCGGAGTGGCGTCTGTTTGGCGACGGCAATACCTGGCAGGCGATCGTCGGTGCGTCGATTCTGCTGTGGGTGGTGCATTTTCTGGTGCTGCGCGGCGTACAAACGGCGGCCAGCATCAACCTGGTGGCAACGCTGGCGAAATTGCTGCCGCTCGGTCTGTTTATCCTGCTGGCCTTTATGGCGTTTCAGCTTGAGGTTTTCAGCCTCGACTTTACCGGCCTCGCGCTGGGTGTCCCGGTCTGGGAACAGGTTAAGAACACGATGCTCATCACGCTGTGGGTATTCATCGGTGTGGAAGGCGCAGTCGTCGTCTCGGCGCGGGCGCGTAACAAACATGATGTCGGTCGCGCCACGCTGTTAGCGGTGCTCTCTGCGCTTGCCGTTTATCTGCTGGTCACTCTGCTCTCGCTTGGCGTAGTTGCCCGCCCGGAACTGGCGGAGATCCGTAACCCGTCAATGGCAGGTCTGATGGTCAAAATGATGGGGCCGTGGGGTGAGATTATCATTGCGGCGGGTCTGATTGTCTCCGTTTGTGGAGCCTATCTGAGCTGGACGATTATGGCGGCGGAAGTCCCGTTCCTTGCCTCAACGCATAAAGCCTTCCCGCGGATTTTCGCCCGTCAAAATGCGCAAGGCGCGCCATCGGCTTCACTGTGGCTCACCAACCTCTGCGTTCAGGTCTGTCTGGTGCTGATCTGGCTAACCGGTTCGGATTACAACACGCTGCTGACCATCGCCTCAGAGATGATTCTGGTCCCCTATTTCCTCGTCGGCGCCTTCCTGCTGAAAATCGCCACCCGTCCGCTTCATCAGGCGGTAGGTGTCGGTGCATGCATTTATGGCTTATGGTTATTGTATGCTTCCGGGCCGATGCACCTGCTGCTCTCCGTGGTGCTTTATGCTCCGGGTCTGCTGGTGTTCCTGTATGCTCGTAAGACGCATACGCATGATAACGTTTTGAACCGACAGGAAATGGTTCTGATTGGTCTGTTGCTGGTTGCCGCCGTACCGGCGACCTGGCTGCTGGTGGGGTAAACGCATCCCATCGTTTGACGCTAATAGCCTGATTCGCAGGCGCATAAGGAGTTTTTCGATGGGAACCCAACACCCTCTGCCCATTTTAGTGACCGGTGGTGGCCGCCGTATCGGCCTCGCCATTGCCTGGCACTTTATCAACCAGAAACAGCCGGTGATCGTCAGTTACCGGACGCATTATCCGGCGATTGACGGGCTGACCAAAGCGGGCGCCCTGTGCATTCAGGCTGATTTCTCCACCAATGAAGGCATTCTTACCTTCGCCGATACGGTAAAAGAACGCGCCAGCGGTCTGCGCGCCATCGTCCACAATGCCAGCGCATGGATGGCAGAGAAGCCGGGAACACCGCTCTCTGATGTCCTGGCCTGTATGATGCAAATCCACGTCAATGCCCCCTATCTGCTTAACCATGCGCTCGAAGGCATGCTACGCGGGCATGGTCACGCCGCCGCTGACATCATTCACTTTACCGACTACGTTGTGGAGAAAGGCAGTGACAAGCATATCGCTTATGCCGCCAGTAAAGCGGCGCTGGATAATATGACCCGTTCATTTGCCCGCAAGCTCGCGCCAGAGGTGAAGGTCAACGCCATTGCCCCTTCGCTGATCCTGTTTAACGAGGGGGATGACGCCGAGTACCGCCAGCAGGCGCTAAACAAATCGCTGATGAAAACGGCTCCGGGGGAAAAGGAGGTGATCGATTTAATCGATTATCTGCTAACCAGTTGTTTTGTGACGGGTCGTAGCTTCGCCGTAGACGGTGGCCGTCATCTGCGTTAGTGCAGTTTGACCCAGCAAAAGATCAGCAGCCAGGCGCTCAGGCACCAGCAGATCACTGCCCCGCCCAGCGCCACTGGCAGCTTCAGAAAACCGGTGAAATACCACAGCGAAACGAGATAGACAAAATAGGGAATAATCGACCACATGCTGAAGACAATGGTCGTTCTTAGCGCGTCAATGCCCCGCTCGCTGGCCACGATATAATGGGCAATCAGCGCGAATGTCGGGAACAGCGGGATGAGCCCTGCAATGTAGTAATTCTTCGTTTTTGCCAGCAACCCAATCAACACCACCACCAGCGCACCCAGCGCGGCTTTAATCACGAGTCCCATTACCTTGCCTTTACACATCAATAACATCAGCAACCAGCATAACGGAAGCATCACCGTTTAGGAAAGATTAATGGAAGGTAACGCCCCGGCGGTGTATGTTGACGTTTTTGATCGGCAATCAAGACGATGAACACGATTGTATTTGTTGAAGACGATCCTGAGGTCGGCGCGCTCATTGCGGCCTATCTGGCTAAACATGATTTCGATGTGATTGTCGAGCCGCGTGGCGATCTGGCTGAAGCGCGGATCCTCCAGGTTCAGCCGGACCTGGTATTGCTGGATATTATGCTCCCCGGTAAAGACGGCATGACCCTCTGTCGTGACCTGCAAGGGCAATGGCAGGGCCCTATCGTCCTCCTCACTTCGCTGGACAGCGACATGAACCACATCCTGGCGCTGGAAATGGGCGCCTGCGATTACATTCTGAAGACCACGCCACCAGCGGTCTTGCTGGCCCGTCTGCGGCTGCATCTGCGACAGAGCGATCAGTCAGGCCATAGCAAAGGGATTCAGCCTGCCGCCGTCACGCCGCATAAAACGCTGCGCTTTGGTTCCCTGACTATCGACCCCATCAACCGTGTCGTTTTGCTCAGTGGTGAACAGGTTATACTTTCCACCGCGGATTTCGAGCTGCTATGGGAACTCGCCACGCACGCCGGTCAGATTATGGACCGCGATGCGCTGCTGAAAAATCTGCGCGGTGTAAGCTACGACGGCATGGATCGCAGCGTCGATGTCGCCATTTCGCGTCTGCGTAAGAAACTGCTCGATAATGCGG
This sequence comes from Citrobacter sp. Ca225, assembly GCF_030337175.1. Taxonomy (NCBI): domain Bacteria; kingdom Pseudomonadati; phylum Pseudomonadota; class Gammaproteobacteria; order Enterobacterales; family Enterobacteriaceae; genus Citrobacter; species Citrobacter sp. Ca225. The sequence goes on from NZ_JAOWCD010000100.1 coordinate 23,731, forward strand.
CTGAACCCTATCGTATTAAAACGGTACGCAATAAAGGCTATCTGTTTGCCCCGCACGCCTGGGATGATGTGCCATCACGGCATTCGGGGATGTAAATGAAGAAACTGTTCGTGCAGTTTTATCTCCTGCTGTTTGTCTGCTTTCTGGTGATGACCCTGCTGGTCGGGCTGGTGTATAAATTCACCGCAGAGCGGGCTGGCAGGCAGTCGCTCGATGACCTGATGAAAAGCTCGCTGTATCTGATGCGCAGCGAGTTACGCGAGATCCCGCCGCGCGACTGGGGTAAAACGCTCAAAGAGATGGACCTCAATCTCTCTTTTGACCTGCGCGTTGAGCCACTGACAAAATTCACGCTGGATGATCAGAGTATGCAGCGTCTGCGTGAAGGCGACATCATTGCACTCGACGATCAGTACACCTTCATTCAGCGCATTCCGCGCAGTCATTACGTGCTGGCCGTGGGTCCCGTACCCTATCTCTATTTTCTCCATCAGATGCGCCTGCTGGATATCGCGCTGATGGCGTTTATCGCCATCTCACTGGCCTTTCCGGTGTTTATCTGGATGCGTCCACACTGGCAGGAAATGCTGCGACTGGAAGCCGCCGCCCAGCGGTTCGGTAAAGGTCATCTCAGTGAACGACTGCATTTTGACAGCGGCTCCAGTTTTGAACGGCTGGGCATTGCTTTTAATCAGATGGCGGACAATATCAATGCGTTGATTGCCAGTAAAAAACAGCTGATCGACGGGATTGCCCATGAATTGCGCACCCCGCTGGTTCGCCTTCGCTACCGACTGGAGATGAGTGAAAATCTCACGGAACAAGAATCTCTGGCACTCAATCGCGATATCGGACAGCTCGAAGCCTTAATTGAGGAGCTGTTAACTTACGCCCGCCTCGACAGGCCGCAGAATGAACTGCATCTTAGCGAGCCGGATCTCCCGGCCTGGCTCACAGCGCATATTGATGATGTGCAAAGCGTGAATCCTGATCGGACATTGCAGGTTCCGCATCTCGCCCGGGGCAACTACGGTGCGCTGGATATGCGACTGATGGAGCGCGTGCTGGATAATCTGCTGAACAACGCGCTGCGCTACTGCCAGTCCACGGTGCAGATAAGCCTGCAGCTCAGCGATCGTTTCGCCACGCTGACTGTCGACGATGACGGACCGGGCATTGCCCCGGAAGCCAGGGAGACTGTTTTTGAGCCTTTTGTCCGTCTGGATCCGAGTCGGGACCGCGCCACCGGCGGGTGCGGTCTGGGTCTGGCGATTGTCTATTCCATCGCCCAGGCGATGGGTGGCACGGTGAGCTGCGGGGAAAGTGAACTGGGTGGCGCTCGCTTCAGCTTTTGTTGGCCGATCTGGCACACACTTCCGGAATTAACCGCTGGCTGACGCTATTCGCACGGTAGTCGCAGGCGAGATAACGTGCTATACATTGAGTATGTTGTAACTAATGAGGTGCGCAATGGCCCGTTACGATCTTGTCGACAGACTGAACACCACATTTCGCCAGATGGAGCAGACGCTGGCTGAACTAACGCAAGCGCTCGGAGAACATCATCTGATGATTGCCCGTGTCTTTTCGCTGCCGGAGGTGACCAAAGAGGCCGAGCACGCCCCGCTGGATACCATTGCGGTGAAGCAGTATCTGGGTAAGGAGGCCGAAGCGTTGGCGCTGGCGCATTATCGCCACCTGTTTATTCAGCAGCAGTCCGAAACACGTAGCAGTAAAGCGGCGGTGCGTTTGCCGGGCGTGCTGTGCTATCAGGTGGGCAGTGCCAGCCAGGCGGCGCTGGAAAATCTGGTACAGCGCATCAATCAGTTGAAAACCACTTTTGAGCATATTGTCACCGTGGAGTCCGGTTTGCCGTCTGCGGCGCGCTTTGAATGGGTCCATCGCCATCTGCCGGGGCTGATTACGCTCAATGCCTATCGGACGCTGACGGTGATAAACGATCCGGCGACGTTGCGTTTTGGCTGGGCGAATAAACATATCATCAAGAATTTGCAACGCGATGAGGTACTGGCGCAACTGGAAAAGAGTCTGAATACGCCGCGCAGCGTACATCCCTGGACCCGCGAGGAGTGGCAGGCAAAACTGGAGCGTGAATATCAGGATATCGCCGCCCTGCCACAACAGGCAAAACTCAAAATTAAGCGTCCGGTCAAAGTCCAGCCCATTGCCCGGGTCTGGTACAAAGGCGAGCAAAAGCAGGTACAGCATGCCTGCCCTACGCCGCTTATCGCGTTGGTCAATACGGAAAACGGCGCAGGTATGCCGGATATTGGCGAGCTACTGAACTACGATGCCGAAAACATACAGCATCGCTTTAAACCGCAGGCACAGCCGCTGCGTCTGATAATTCCGCGGCTGCACCTCTATGTGGCGGATTAACGACCTGGTTTCATACTGCCGACCATCTGCTCTGGCCGCACCCAGTTGTCAAACTCCACTTCGGTGAGATAGCCCAGCGCCAGAGCCGCAGCTTTCAGCGTCAGCCCCTCTTTATGTGCTTTCTTGGCGATTTCCGCCGCTTTGTCGTAGCCGATATGGGTATTCAACGCGGTGACAAGCATCAGTGATTCATTGAGCAACTGATTAATCCGCTCACGATTGGGTTCGATACCGACCGCACAATGCTCGTTGAAACTTTCCATACCGTCCGCCAGCAGACGCACCGATTGCAGGAAGTTGTGGATCACCATCGGACGGAAGACGTTCAGTTCGAAGTTACCTGATGCGCCGCCGATGTTAATCGCCACATCGTTCCCCATCACCTGACAACACAGCATCGTCAGCGCCTCACACTGGGTCGGGTTAACCTTGCCCGGCATGATCGAGCTGCCCGGTTCATTTTCCGGGATGGCGATTTCGCCAATGCCACAGCGTGGCCCCGACGCCAGCCAACGCACATCGTTGGCGATTTTCATTAGCGACGCCGCCAGCCCTTTCAGCGCGCCGTGAGCATGAACCAGCGCATCACAGGTCGCCAGCGCTTCGAACTTGTTCGGCGCGGTGATAAAGGGAGCCTGGGTGATGGCCGCCAGTTCGTCGGCGACGCGACGGGCATATTCCGGATGCGTATTCAGCCCGGTGCCGACCGCTGTTCCGCCCAACGCCAGTTCCGCCACGTGCGGCAGACTGTTTTCAATGTGCCGCAGGTTATGTTCTAACATCGCCACCCAGCCAGAAATCTCCTGTCCCAGCGTCAGCGGCGTGGCGTCCTGGAGATGAGTACGGCCAATTTTGACAATATCGGCGAAAGCGTCTGATTTCTCGTTCAGCGTCTTCATCAACACCTGCAACTGCGGAACCAGATGATTGCGCAACGCCAGCAGCGCAGCCACATGCATTGCCGTCGGGAAGACGTCGTTCGAACTCTGGCTCTTGTTGACGTCATCATTTGGATGGACTTTGCGCTCCATGCCGCGCACCCCGCCCAACAGCTCACTGGCCCGGTTTGCCAGCACTTCGTTCATATTCATGTTGCTTTGCGTACCTGACCCGGTCTGCCAGATAGCCAGAGGGAATTCCTCCGCGTGTTTATCTGCCAGCACCTCATCCGCGGCCTGCATAATGGCGGCAGCTTTGTCGGCGGCCAGCAACCCTAAATCGTCGTTAACCTTTGCCGCTGCGCGCTTGGTGAGCGCCAGCGCGTGGATCAGCGAGACGGGCATTTTCTCGGTGGAGATCCGAAAATGCTCAAGTGAACGTTGGGTTTGTGCCCCCCACAGTTTATCTGCCGGGACATCAATCGCGCCCATCGAATCTTTCTCGCTGCGTACCGTTACCATGACCTGCTCCTTAGATAATGAATTGATTAGGTTATGTTCGACATTGCCCACATGCTTGCGGTCTTATGAGTATCAACGATGACAGCACCACCGTTTGGTGGTTTGTGCGATAAAAAAAACCGCCCCGAAGGGCGGCTGACGTTACTTAACGCAGCGTGCGCACTGCGACGTCTGAATCTGCTGGAAGAAGTCGTTTCCTTTATCGTCAACGAGAATAAAGGCCGGGAAATCTTCGACTTCGATTTTCCAGATCGCTTCCATTCCCAGTTCCGGATACTCCACGCACTCCAGGCTCTTGATGCTGCCCTGCGCCAGTACGGCCGCCGGACCACCAATGCTGCCGAGGTAGAATCCGCCGTGTTTTTGACAGGCGTCAGTCACCTGCTGACTGCGGTTACCCTTCGCCAGCATGATCATACTCCCGCCCTGCGACTGAAGCTGATCAACATACGAATCCATACGCCCGGCGGTGGTCGGACCGAGTGAACCGGAGGCATAGCCTTCTGGCGTCTTCGCCGGACCGGCGTAGTAAATCGGGTGATCTTTTACATACTGCGGCAGCCCTTCGCCATTATCCATCCGCTCTTTTAATTTAGCGTGCGCGATATCACGAGCAACAATGATCGTGCCGTTCAGGGAAAGACGGGTCGACACCGGGTATTGCGACAGCTGTTCGAGGATCGCTTTCATTGGACGATTCAGGTCAACGCGAACCGCTTCCCCTTCGCCCGCTTTACGCAGTTCTTCAGGAATGTATTTACCCGGATTGTGCTCCAGCTTCTCGATCCAGATGCCTTTACGGTTGATCTTCGCTTTGATGTTGCGATCTGCCGAGCAGGAGACGCCCATCCCGACCGGACAGGATGCGCCGTGGCGCGGCAGACGGATCACGCGAATATCGTGGGCAAAGTATTTGCCGCCAAACTGCGCGCCTAAACCAAGGTTTTGCGCCTCCGTCAGCAGTTCATTTTCCAGCTCGACGTCACGGAACGCCTGACCATGTTCATTCCCTTCGGTCGGCAGTTCGTCATAGTATTTCGCCGACGCCAGCTTCACGGTTTTCAGGTTCGCCTCTGCCGACGTCCCACCGATCACAAAGGCGATGTGGTATGGCGGACATGCTGCGGTTCCCAGCGTCCGCATCTTCTCAACCAGGTAGTTTTTCAGTTTGCCCGGTGTGAGCAGCGCTTTGGTTTCCTGATAGAGATAAGTCTTGTTTGCGGAGCCGCCGCCCTTCGCGATGCAAAGGAATTTGTATTCATCGCCATCGACGCTGTAGAGGTCAATCTGCGCCGGCAGGTTGGTGCCGGTGTTCACCTCTTTATACATATCCAGCGCGGCGTTTTGCGAGTAGCGCAGGTTATCTTCGATGTAGGTGTTGTATACCCCACGCGCCAGCGCCGCCTCATCACCACCACCGGTCCAGACGCGCTGGCCTTTTTTGCCGACAATAATCGCCGTGCCGGTATCCTGGCAGGTTGGCAAAATACCCTTCGCCGCGATGTCAGAGTTACGCAGGAACTGCAGCGCCACATATTTGTCGTTTTCGCTGGCGTCCGGGTCGCGCAGAATATCAGCAACCTGTTGTTGGTGTGCGGGGCGCAGCATAAATGAGGCGTCATGGAAGGCCTGGCGCGCGAGCAGTGTTAACGCTTCCGGATCGACTTTAAGGATCTCTTGTCCTTCAAATTCGGCGACGGAGACGTATTCACTGGTCAGCAGGGTGTATTCGGTATCATCCTTTTTAAGGGGAAAAGGATCCTGATAATGAAAGGGTTTGTTTGACATTGTTCTCTCACTTACTGCTCGGTCTGATTTTCTTAGGCTTCAGGGCAGATGTTCCATTGCCCTCGTTAAAAGCGAGTTACACTATCCTACACAATTTTTTAACAAAAACTGAGACAAGTACGACTTTTTGCGCCCACAGGTTACTTCCCACAGGTTTCTTGCTTTAATAGTCGAATTAAGTTCCCACTGATTTCCAACTTGCAACAGGGCATTGAACATGCAAAAACTCATCAACTCCGTGCAGAACTACGCCTGGGGAAGTAAAACGGCGCTGACGGAACTCTATGGTCTGGCGAATCCGCAGCAGTTACCTATGGCAGAGCTGTGGATGGGCGCCCACCCGAAAAGCAGTTCGAAAATTGAAGATGCCAGCGGTCAGGTCGTCTCGCTGCGCGATGTGATTGACGGCAATCAATCCGCGCTGCTGGGTGATGCCGTGGCAAAGCGATTCGGCGAATTGCCGTTCCTGTTCAAAGTGCTGTGCGCCGCGCAGCCGTTGTCCATCCAGGTGCATCCGAACAAGCGCAATTCTGAAATTGGCTTCGCTAAAGAGAACGCCGCCGGTATCCCGATGGATGCCGCAGAGCGCAACTACAAAGATCCCAATCACAAGCCGGAGCTGGTCTTCGCGCTGACCCCGTTCCTTGCCATGAACGCGTTTCGCGAGTTCTCTGAAATCGTTTCGCTGCTGCAACCGGTGGCTGGCGCACACACTGCCATCGCTCATTTTCTCGAACAGCCCAACGCCGAGCGGCTGAGCCAGTTGTTTGCCGCTCTGTTAAGTATGCAGGGTGAGGAGAAATCCCGTGCGCTGGCGATTCTGAAAGCGGCGCTGGAAACCCAGCAAGGCGAGCCGTGGCAGACCATCCGTCTTATCGCGGAGTTTTACCCGGACGACAGCGGCCTCTTCTCACCTCTGCTACTGAACGTGGTGAAGCTCAATCCAGGTGAAGCGATGTTCCTGTTCGCCGAAACGCCGCATGCCTATCTGCAAGGTGTGGCGCTGGAAGTGATGGCCAACTCCGATAACGTGCTGCGCGCGGGTCTGACGCCGAAATACATCGACATTCCGGAACTGGTTGCCAATGTGAAGTTTGAAGCAAAACCGGCGAACCAGTTGTTGACCACGCCGGTGAAACATGGCGCGGAACTTGATTTCCCGATCCCGGTTGATGATTTCGCGTTCTCCCTGCACGACCTGTCTGCGCAAGAAACCGCGATTGACCAGCAAAGCGCCGCGATACTCTTCTGCGTTGAGGGCGAAGCTATCCTGCGCAAAGGCGAGCAGCGCCTGGTGCTGAAACCGGGAGAATCGGCATTTATCAGCGCCGAAGAGTCGCCGGTGAGCGTCAGCGGCGTGGGCCGTGTGGCGCGGGTTTACAACAAACTCTAGCAACTTACTGAATTTTGTAGTTACTCTTGCTAAGCTTGTAATCGGCTTATGACTTTGCCAGGCGGTCTCTACCGCCTGGTTTCATTTTATGGATAAACAATATGAAAAAATCGCTGGTAGCTGCAGGTGTGATTGTCGCACTCGGCGTCGTCTGGACGGGCGGTGCGTGGTACACAGGTAAAAAGCTGGAAACCCATCTTGCTGAGATGGTCGACCAGGCCAATGCGCAGATTAAACTCACCGCGCCGGAAGCAAACGTGGAACTCGCTTATCAGAACTATCAGCGTGGCATCTTCAGCAGCCAGTTACAGTTGGTGCTCAAGCCGGTGGCCGGAAAAGAAAATCCCTGGCTGAAAGCTGGCCAAAGCGTGGTGCTTGACGAATCCGTCGATCACGGCCCCTTCCCGTTCGCGCAACTGAAAACCTTTAATCTTCTGCCGTCGATGGCCTCGGTGAAGACGACCCTGGTCAACAATGACGTCAGCAAACCGCTCTTTGAGATGGCGAAAGGTGAAACGCCTTTTGAGATCAATTCGCGAATCAGCTACAGCGGCGATACCCGTTCCGCAATGTCGCTGAAACCGCTGAACTACGAAAAAGGGGCGGAGAAAGTCGCCTTCAGCGGCGGCGAATTTATTTTCAATGCCGATAAAGAAGGCAACGTGGTTTCCCTTTCCGGTGAAGCGAAGAGCGGTCTGGTCGATGCGGTGAACGAGTACGATCAAAAGGTCCAGCTCTCCTTTAACGACCTGAAAACAGAAGGTTCCAGCACGCTTGCCAGCTTTGGTGAGCGCGTCGGCGATCAGAAAGTCACGATTGGGAAAATGACCCTCGCCGTTGAAGGCAAAGAGATGGCGCTGCTGGAAGGCATGGAGATCAGTGGGAAGACCGATCTCGTGGATGACGGTAAAACCATCAACAGCCAACTGGATTACACCCTGAACAGCCTCAAGGTTCAGAATCAGGATCTGGGAAGCGGCAAGCTGACGCTGAAAGTCGGTCAGATTGACGGCGCGGCATGGCATCAGTTTAGCCAGCAGTATAATGCCCAGACCCAGGCGCTGTTATCGCAGCCGGACGTGGCGGACAACCCGGAACTGTATCAGCAGAAAGTGACCGAAGCTTTCTTTGGTGCCCTGCCGCTGTTGATGAAAGGCGAACCGGTCATTACCATTGCGCCGTTGAGCTGGAAAAATGCCAAAGGCGAAACGGCGCTGAATTTGTCCCTGTTCCTGAAGGATCCGGCCACCGCGCAAGGTGAACCGCAAACGCTGGCCGACGAAGTCGACCGCTCGGTGAAATCGCTCGACGGTAAGCTGTCGATTCCGGTGGATATGGCCGTTGAGTTTATGACTCAGGTCGCCCGTCTGGAAGGTTATCAGCAGGATGAAGCCGCTAAACTTGCCAACCAGCAGGTGAAAGGCCTGGCCGCGATGGGACAGATGTTCCGCATTACCACCCTTGAAGACAACACCATTGGCACCAGCCTGCAGTACGCGAATGGTCAGGTGACCTTAAACGGGAAGAAGATGCCGCTGGAGGAGTTTGTCGGAATGTTCGGCATGGTGCTGCCCCAGCCGTAATCACCAGAACCCCTCTGCGGAGGGGTTTATTCTTGCACCACCAGTCGCGCAGATAGCGTCTGACTGCGGGTGTGACTTTCCTCACGCGCAATGCGTTGCAGGATGCGTTCCGCCAGACTGTAGCCCATTTCCCGCGCCGGCATTGTCGCCCAGACAATTGGCAGATCGTCCAGCGCGTTTTCCGCCACATCGGCAAAGGCGCCTAATGAAACCTGCTGCTCAAAGTAGCGATCAACCCCCACTTCACCGCTCTGCCGTCCCGCCCGCATCAGGCCAAACCATGCGCCCATCGCAATCGTTTCGTTGTAGCACACCACGGCGCTGATGGTCGGATTGCGTCGTAGTAACGCGCCGATGGCCTCGGCGGCCTGCTTCTGGCTGGATGCGCATTCCATGACCCAGTCGCTGTGAAACGGTAAACCGTATTTCAGCAGTGTCGCACAGTAGCCGCCGACGCGTTCCGCACGCGTTAATGATGAACTCTGCCCACCCAACCATGCAATGCGCTGATGACCGTGACGAATCAGATGCTCCGTCAACAGTTGCGCGGCCTGCATATTGTCCGGACGCACGGTATCCACGTCGTCCAGATAACTGGCTCGCGAGGCGAAAACCACCGGAATGCCCTTTTCTTCCGCCATCAGGCGCAGGTCATCGCTGCTGCCCGCCGCCCCGGCGATCACCACGCCGTCAACGCCCTGATTCAAGAGCATGGCAAAACGCTGCGCCAGTTGTTCACCATCCTGACCACCATGCAACAAAAACGCCATCCGGCCCTGTGCTTCCAGTGCTTCCGTTAATCCCGCCGTCAGTTCAGCATAAAACGGAGCCGACAGATCGCGGACAATCAATCCAATCACTCCGCTCTGGCCCCCCCGTAACACCGAAGCCTGACGGTTACGCACAAAACCGAGTTGTTCTATCGCCGCATTCACCCGTTCGCCGGTGGCGGTTGAAATACGACCTTTGCCGCTGAGTACCAGTGAAACCGTGCTGACGGAGACGCCCGCCGCCAGTGCAACATCGTGGATAGTGATTTTTTTGGCTATGGCCATAAAAACGCCAGACTCCCTGATAATGTGACAGATAAAACGTTTTATCTATTACCTCTATTTATACGCGTTAATATCGTCTGATAATGTGATTTTCACCGCACTAAAAAGTGATAAAACGTTTTATCTTCTTGATCAAATTTTCTCATTACCGATGGATTTGCACAAGGAGTCGTTAGATGACGGCGAAAACAACACCAAAAATTACGCTGTGGGAATTTTTCCAGCAGTTAGGGAAAACGTTTATGCTGCCCGTGGCGCTGCTTTCGTTTTGCGGGATTATGCTGGGGATTGGCAGTTCGCTAAGCAGCCACGATGTGATCACCCTGCTTCCGGCACTGGGTAATCCGGTGCTACAGGCCATCTTTACCTGGATGAGCAAAGTTGGCTCCTTTGCCTTCAGTTTCCTGCCGGTGATGTTCTGTATTGCGATTCCGCTCGGGCTGGCGCGCGAAAACAAAGGCGTGGCGGCGTTTGCCGGTTTTGTCGGTTACGCGGTAATGAACCTCGCCGTTAACTTCTGGCTGACAGCAAAGGGTATTCTGCCGACCACCGATGCGGCGGTCCTGAAAGCCAACAACATCCAGAATATCCTCGGTATTCAGTCAATTGACACCGGGATCCTCGGCGCGCTTGCCCACTGGTTTGCCCGGCGCCACAATACGCGTGTCGATACCGGATCGCTGGTGTATGGCCCTTCCGTGATCTATATGGTGTCACAGCTCATCCGCCAGTGGTCTTCTGTCGGTGACGGCGTGGTGCTCCATACCCCAGCCTATGACGCGTTCTATAAGGCTATCGAAGGCAATCAGCGCCATGTTGTTCCGGTGGCACTGGAACAGCGCAATGGCCACTGGCATTGCGATATAGAGAAACTGGATGCGGCGCTGGCGCGTCCGGAAAGTAAAATTTTGCTGCTGTGCAGTCCGCATAACCCGACCGGTAAAGTCTGGACGCGCGAGGAACTGGAAGCGATGGCGGAACGCTGCCAGCGTCACGGCGTGCGGGTCATATCTGATGAAATTCATATGGATATGGTCTGGGGCGAACAGCCGCACATCCCCTGGAGCAATGTGGCGCGTGACAATTGGGCGCTGTTTACCTCTGGCTCCAAAAGCTTCAATATTCCGGCGTTAACCGGCGCTTACGGGATGATTGAAGACGCTGACAGTCGTGATACGTATCTCAACGCGTTGAAAGGTCGCGACGGTCTGTCCTCTCCCGCCGTGCTGGCACTGACTGCTCATATCGCGGCCTATGAACAGGGTGAGCCGTGGCTGGACGCGCTACGGGCGTATCTCCGGGACAATCTACACTACATTGCAGATACGCTGAACGACGCTTTTCCTGAACTTAACTGGCCGGTGCCGCAGTCGACCTATCTCGCGTGGATCGATCTGCGGGCATTAAACGTTGATGATAATGCATTGCAGAATGCGCTGATTCAGCAGGAAAAAATCGCCATCATGCCCGGCTTTACTTACGGTGATGAAGGACGCGGTTTTGTACGACTGAATGCCGGTTGTCCACGTTCAAAACTCGAAAAAGGCGTGAACGGATTAATTAACGCGATCCGATCGGTACGCTGACCCCGGTTGCGCAATGGAATTAATCATTGCGCAACATAGCTTTTCTCCTGCTTTTGTTTTTATAATAGCGCGCACTTTTATATACGAATAATGAGTGCGACCATGATTGATAATTCCCTGCCGTTAACTGACATTCATCGCCACCTTGATGGTAACATCCGGGCACAAACCATTCTGGATCTTGGCCGCCAGTTCAATTTGCCCCTCCCCGCGCAAACCCTTGAAACGCTGATCCCTCATGTACAGGTCACGGCCACTGAACCGGATCTGGTTAGCTTTCTGTCGAAACTGGACTGGGGCGTGAAAGTCTTAGCGTCCCTCGACGCCTGTCGCCGCGTCGCGTTTGAAAATATCGAAGACGCCGCCCGCAATGGCCTGCACTATGTAGAACTGCGTTTTTCTCCGGGCTACATGGCAATGACACATCAGCTGCCGGTTGCTGGCGTGGTGGAAGCGGTCATCGCTGGCGTACATGAAGGCTGTAAAACCTTTGGCGTGCAGGCGCAACTGATCGGCATCATGAGCCGGACCTTCGGCGAGGCCGCGTGTCTACAGGAGCTGGAAGCACTGCTGGCGCACCGCGATCGGATCACCGCGCTTGACCTTGCCGGTGATGAACTGGGCTTCCCCGGCAGCCTGTTCCTGTCCCATTTCAACCGCGCGCGTGACGCAGGCTGGCACATTACGGTGCACGCCGGAGAAGCTGCCGGTCCGGAAAGCATCTGGCAGGCCATTCGCGAACTGGGTGCGGAACGCATCGGCCACGGCGTGAAAGCGGTTGAGGATCCGGCGCTGATGGATTTCCTCGCGGAACAACGGATTGGCATCGAATCCTGTCTGACGTCGAATATTCAGACCAGCACCGTGGCATCATTGTCCACGCATCCGCTGAAAACGTTCCTCGAGCATGGCGTCCTCGCCAGCCTGAATACTGACGATCCGGCGGTTCAGGGAGTGGATATCATTCACGAATATACCGTTGCGGCACCGGCAGCAGGACTGAGCCGTGAGCAGATTCGTCAGGCACAGATTAACGGACTGGAAATCGCCTTCCTGAACGCGGCGGAAAAACAGGCGCTGCGAGAAAAAGTGGCGGCGGCATAGCGAAAAGAGGCCCGTCGTGATTCATCGGGCCTTTCAGACATCAGGCAAGGCATAACGTCGAACGATGTTTCGCCGACTCAATTCCCAGTTCAATCAGTTCCATAATCTGGATAGCCTGGCTCGCCGGTACCGGGTTCTCTCCGTGACCATTCAACGCATCGCGGATCCCGGCATAGTACGCCGGATAATTCCCCGGCACGGTCAGCCAGGTCTCTTCCACCCGTGTTTCGCCTTCAACGCGTGTGACGATGCCATCACGCATATCGTAGCCCCAGTCTTCTTGCGGCAGGCGCTCGCCATTTTTCAGACGCTCTTCCTGCGGATCCAGACCGTACTTCACATAGCTGCCGCGCGAACCATGCACGATGTAACGCGCCGATTCCGCTGCCGCCAGCATCGTACCGTGTAAGATCACCCGACGCTGCGGGTAGGAAAGCGTGGCATGGAAGTAGTCGGTTGACTGTGCCCCCGGGCGCAACTGGGCCAAATCTACCGTCATGCTGACAGGCAGACCGAACAGATTGATCGCCTGATCAAGCAGATGCGGTGCCAGATCGTACCAGATACCGCTTCCCGGTCCCCCTTGCTCACGCCAGCGATCCCGTACCTGCGGACGAAAGCGGTCGAAATGCGATTCAAAATAGGCGACCTCACCCAAAACGCCTTCCGCCAGCATCGCTTTCAGGGTCAAAAAGTCACTGTCCCAACGACGGTTGTGGAAAACAGAGAGCACCCGTCCCAGACTGCGTGCCAGCGCATCCAGTTCGCGCGCTTGTGACAGTGTCACGGTGAAAGGTTTATCAACCACCACATGTTTACCCGCTTCCAGCGCCGCTTTGGCCAGCGGGAAATGGGTATCGTTTGGTGTGGGTATGACGATCAGATCAATATTAGGGTCGTTAAACAGATGCTTCGGCTCAGAGACAACGGCCACGGAAGGCCAGTCCGCCTTCACTTTCGCTGCATCGCTACTGGAAACGACGGCCAGTTCCAGTCCCGGCGTGCCGTCAATCAGGGGGGCATGGAACGTTTTACTGGCGTATCCGTAGCCAATCAGTCCTACACGGATGTTGTCACTCATATATATGCCTCTCGTTTCAGTCTGTGACTATTTCACACTATCCATGAACCACTCACAATAGTTTAATAACCCTGAGGCTATAAAGGTCGTTATTTAACTTAAGTCAAATAAATGTCACTTTCGGGCAGTTTGTCGGTATAAAGTCGCTGAAATCGTTCCCGAAACACTTGCCGGGATAATTATTGCTAAGTAACATCTGCTGCCGGTATTTAAGGATAAATCAAGCAAATGTCGTCAGTCATCAATCGTCTTATTGAATTAACAGGTTGGGTGGTTCTTGCGGTGTCCGTGGTCCTCCTTGGCGTTGCCAATCATATCGATAATTATCAGCCTCCCGAACCGACTGCCGCTGTTCAGCAGAAATAGCGCACCAGGCGGCGTATGTCGCCTGGAAAGTCGGTTTTCCCGAATTATTTGCAGAAAAAGCCGAAAAATTATCTGAAAAAGCGAATTGTGCGGCCTCCCATGCCGGCGCTTGTTGCCAGTGATGGCGAAGCGCGTTACCCTTCGCTCTGGTGTCGTCTGGCACTGCAAACATCATTTAAGAAAATACTTTTTCGGCCTTTACCTGCCGGTTCCTTTCACCGGGACAGGTTTATTTTACCTTCACCACTCGTGGCTTTATTTTTATATATAGGGATCCCTGTTTATGACTGTTCAGGATTATTTATTAAAATTTCGCAAAATTAGCTCGCTCGAAAGCCTGGAAAAGCTGTTTGACCACCTGCACTACACCCTGACCGACGATCATGACATTATCAATATGTATCGCGCGGCCGATCATCGCCGCGCAGAACTGGTCTCCGGCGGTCGCCTTTTTGATGTTGGTCAGGTACCGAAATCCGTCTGGCACTACGTGCAATAAGAAAGTAGCGCTTGCCGGTAAAAGCTTTATAATAATTGCCCCAAAAACAACGGTACGTCTGGCAATTCCGGAGATTTTATGACCACAACACCGGCACAGCGCATTGGCGGTTGGTTACTGGGCCCGCTGGCCTGGCTTTTAGTCGCCTTGCTGAGTGCGTCGCTGGCCTTGTTCCTGTATGCTACGGCGCTCGCCTCGCCCAAAACGTTAGCGATGCTGGCGGAGCAAAGTACCGGCAACCTGCTGTTGTGGGGCGTCTCTTTTCTCACCGCGATTGCCATGTGGTATTACACCCTGTGGTTGACGATTGCGTTCTTTAAGCGCAGACGCAGTGTGCCGAAGCACTATATTATCTGGCTGCTGGTCTCCGTCTTACTGGCGGTCAAGGCTTTTGCCTTTTCACCGGTGCCCGACGCCTTAGCTGTGCGTCAGTTACTCTTCCCGTTGCTGGCGGCAGCACTGTTAGTGCCCTATTTCAAGCGTTCCTCGCGTGTGAAAACGACCTTTGTGAACCCGTAATAACCTTACAGTTAACCTGTTGTCGCCTGCTGTAGATTGTCAGATAATAGGCGGCTTTTTTATTTCAGGCCGAAAAATGACTGATTACCTGCTGCTGTTTGTCGGAACTGTACTGGTCAATAACTTTGTACTGGTTAAGTTTCTGGGGCTTTGTCCTTTTATGGGCGTTTCCAAAAAGCTGGAAACCGCGATGGGGATGGGGCTTGCGACCACGTTTGTGATGACGCTGGCCTCAATCTGCGCCTGGCTGATTGACACCTGGATCCTGATCCCGCTCAATCTCATTTATCTGCGCACGCTAGCCTTTATTCTGGTTATCGCGGTCGTGGTGCAATTTACTGAAATGGTGGTGCGCAAAACCAGCCCGGCGCTCTATCGCCTGCTGGGGATTTTCTTACCGCTGATCACCACCAACTGCGCGGTTCTCGGTGTCGCGCTGCTGAATATCAATCTCGGCCATAACTTTTTACAGTCGGCGCTGTACGGTTTTTCCGCCGCCGTCGGCTTCTCGCTGGTGATGGTGCTGTTTGCGGCGATTCGCGAGCGTCTCGCCGTTGCAGATGTACCGGCACCGTTTCGCGGTAACGCCATTGCGCTGATTACCGCCGGGTTAATGTCTCTGGCCTTTATGGGCTTTAGTGGTTTGGTGAAGTTGTAATGAATGCTATCTGGATTGCCGTTGCCGCCGTGAGCCTGCTGGGCCTGGTGTTCGGCGCTATCCTGGGTTACGCCTCCCGTCGTTACGCGGTGGAGGATGATCCTGTCGTGGAAAAAATCGATGAGATTCTGCCGCAGAGCCAGTGTGGGCAATGCGGCTATCCCGGCTGTCGCCCCTATGCGGAAGCGATTGGCAGTCAGGGTGAAAAAATTAACCGCTGTGCGCCTGGCGGCGAAGCGGTGATGTTAAAAATCGCTGAACTGCTGAACGTGGATCCCCAGCCGATTGATGGCGATGAACAGGATGTGGCGCCGGTCCGCATGCTGGCGATGATTGATGAAGCCAACTGTATCGGCTGCACCAAGTGTATTCAGGCCTGCCCGGTGGATGCCATTATTGGCGCAACGCGTGCCATGCACACGGTGATGAGTGATTTGTGCACGGGCTGCAATCTGTGCGTGGATCCCTGCCCGACTCACTGCATTGAACTGCGTCCGGTCGCCGAAACACCTGACAGCTGGAAGTGGGATTTGAACACGATCCCCGTGCGTAATATCCCCGTGGAACAACATGCTTAAGTTATTCTCTGCTTTCAGAAAAGATAAGATCTGGGATTTCAACGGCGGTATCCATCCGCCGGAAATGAAAACCCAGTCAAACGGCACGCCGCTGCGTCAGGTTCCCCTCGCGCAGCGCTTTGTTATGCCGCTCAAACAACATATCGGTGCCGAAGGTGAACTGTGCGTCGCCGAAGGGCAACACGTATTGCGCGGACAAGCGCTGACCCGTGGATGGGGAAGAATGCTCCCGGTTCATGCGCCCACTTCCGGGACGGTGGTCGCCATTGCGCCCCACTCAACGGCGCATCCTTCGGCATTAGCTGAACTTAGCGTGATCATCGACGCCGACGGTGAAGACCGCTGGATTGAACGCGAAGGTTGGCAGGATTACCGTTCGCAGAGCCGCGAAGCCCTAATCGAACGTATTCACCAGTTCGGCGTCGCTGGACTGGGCGGTGCCGGCTTTCCAACCGGCTATAAATTAAAGGGTGGCGGCGACAAAATTGAAACGCTGATCATCAACGCGGCGGAATGTGAACCCTATATCACTGCCGACGATCGGCTGATGCAGGATTGTGCGGCGCAGGTTGTCGAGGGTATCCGTATCCTGGCGCATATTCTGCAACCGAGTGAAGTCCTCATCGGTATCGAAGATAACAAACCGCAGGCCATCTCAATGCTGCGTGCGGTGCTGGCCGACGCGCGGGATATCTCACTGCGTGTCATCCCGACGAAATATCCGTCGGGCGGCGCAAAACAGCTGACCCAAATCCTGACCGGGAAGCAGGTTCCGCACGGCGGTCGTTCTTCCGACATCGGCGTACTGATGCAAAACGTCGGTACGGCGTATGCGGTAAAACGCGCGATCGTCGATGGAGAACCGATTACTGAACGGGTTGTGACCCTCACCGGTGAAGCGGTCAGTCGTCCAGGCAACGTCTGGGCGAGGCTGGGTACACCAGTGAAACATCTGTTAAATGATGCCGGTTTCTGCCCTTCTGCCGATCAGATGGTGATTATGGGCGGCCCGCTGATGGGCTTCACCCTACCGTGGCTCGATGTGCCGGTCGTAAAGATCACCAACTGTTTGCTGGCACCGTCAGCGACAGAGATGGGTGAACCACAGGAAGAGAAAGGCTGCATTCGCTGTAGCGCCTGCGCCGACGCCTGCCCGGCAGATCTTCTGCCCCAGCAGCTTTACTGGTTCAGTAAAGGGCAACAGCATGACAAAGCCACGGCGCATAACATTGCCGACTGCATTGAATGCGGTGCCTGTGCCTGGGTTTGCCCGAGCAATATTCCGTTGGTGCAATATTTCCGTCAGGAGAAAGCCGAGCTTTACGCAATAAGCCAGGAAGAGAAACGCGCGGCAGAGGCTAAAGCGCGCTTTGAAGCGCGTCAGGCTCGCCTGGAGCGAGAGAAAGCGGCGCGTCTGGAACGTCACAAGAAAGCCGCCGTGCAGCCTGCGGCAAAAGATCAGGATGCCATTGCCGCCGCCCTGGCTCGCGTCAAAGAGAAACAGGCGCAAGCGACTCAACCGGTGATGATCAAAGCCGGTGAAAAACCGGACAATAGTGCGGTGATAGCCGCTCGCGAAGCGCGCAAAGCGCTGGCACGAGCAAAACAGGCCGGGAACGTCACCGCAGTGGATGCCGATCCGCGTAAAGCCGCCGTCGAGGCCGCTATCGCCCGTGCGAAGGCGCGCAAGCAGGAACAGCAGACCAACGGCGAATCTGCTGCACCAACTGAACCGATGGATCCGCGCAAAGCCGCCGTTGAGGCCGCGATCGCCCGCGCGAAAGCGCGCAAGCAGGAACAGCAGACCAGCGGCGAACTTGCTGCACCGGCTGAACCGGTGGATCCGCGCAAAGCCGCCGTTGAGGCCGCTATTGCCCGCGCGAAAGCGCGCAAGCAAGAACAACAGGCCAGCGGCGAACCTGCTGCGCCAACTGAACCGGTGGATCCGCGCAAAGCCGCCGTTGAGGCTGCTATCGCCCGTGCGAAGGCACGCAAACAAGAACAACAGGCCAGCAGCGAACCTGCCGCACCGGCTGAACCGGTGGATCCGCGCAAAGCCGCCGTTGAGGCTGCTATCGCCCGTGCGAAGGCGCGTAAACAGGAACAGCAGGCCAGCGACGAACCAGCTGCCCCCTCCCTGGAACCGGTCGACCCACGCAAGGCGGCCATCGCCGCTGCAATAGCGCGCGCAAAAGCTAAAAAAGACGCTCAGCAGCAGGTTGTTAACGAGGAATAAATGGTATTCAGAATCGCAAGTTCTCCCTACACGCATAATCAGCGTCAAACCTCGCGCATTATGCTGCTGGTCTTACTGGCTGCGGTGCCAGGCATCGCCGTGCAATGGTGGTTTTTCGGCTGGGGGACGCTGTTCCAGATCGTACTCGCCTGCGCCAGTGCGCTGCTGGCGGAGGCCGCCGTACTCAGATTGCGTAAACAGCCGGTAGTGGCGATTTTAAAAGATAACTCCGCGCTGCTGACCGGTCTGCTGCTGGCCGTCAGTATTCCTCCCCTCGCCCCCTGGTGGATGGTGATCCTCGGTACGGTATTCGCGGTGATCATTGCCAAGCAATTGTATGGTGGTCTGGGACAAAACCCGTTCAACCCGGCGATGATTGGTTATGTGGTGCTGCTAATCTCCTTCCCGGTGCAGATGACCAGTTGGTTGCCCCCGCAGGATATTGCCGCCAGCGCGCCGGGACTGGTCGATGCGCTGCAGGTCATCTTTACCGGGCATACCGCCAGCGGCGGTGATATGAATACGTTGCGTATGGGGATTGACGGGGTAAGCCAGGCCACGCCGCTGGATACGTTCAAAACCTCTCTGCATGCAGGTCATTCTGTTGAGCAGATCATGCAGTACCCCATTTACAACGGTATGTTTGCCGGTGCGGGCTGGCAGTGGGTCAACCTGGCCTGGCTGGCTGGCGGTGTTTTTCTGCTACAGCAAAAAGCTATTCGCTGGCATATTCCGGTAAGCTTCCTGCTCTCATTGGGCGTCTGTGCGACGCTGGGCTGGCTGTTTGTCCCCGAGTCGCTGGCTTCCCCGCAAATTCATCTGCTCAGTGGGGCAACGATGCTTGGCGCATTCTTCATTCTGACGGACCCGGTGACGGCCTCGACGACCAATCGCGGTCGTCTGGTGTTTGGCGCACTGGCGGGCCTGCTGGTGTGGTTAATCCGTAGCTTCGGCGGCTATCCGGATGGCGTGGCCTTTGCCGTACTGTTAGCCAATATTACGGTGCCGCTGATTGACTACTACACGCGCCCGCGCGTGTACGGACACCGCAAAGGATAATCCATGCTGAAAACGATTCGTAAACATGGCATCACCCTGGCGCTGTTTGCCGCTGGCTCGACCGGACTCACCGCCGCCATCAACCAGTTGACCAAAACCACCATTGATGAACAGGCAGCCATTCAGCAAAAGGCGCTGTTTGATCAGGTCTTGCCTGCCGATCGCTATAATAACCGTTTGCAGGATCGCTGCGTCGTGGTCAGCGCCCCTGAGCTGGGCAAAGGCGAGCATCGCGTTTATATCGCTGAGCAGGACGGGACTCCCGTGGCGGCGGTACTTGAGGCGACGGCACCGGATGGTTATTCCGGTGCCATCCAGTTGTTGGTCGGCGCCGATTTCAGCGGTACGATTTTAGGCACTCGCGTGACGGAACACCATGAAACGCCGGGTCTGGGCGATAAAATAGAACGGCGTCTGTCTGACTGGATCACCGGTTTCAGCGGAAAAAAAATCCAGAGTGATAACGACAGCCACTGGGCCGTGAAAAAAGACGGCGGGGATTTTGACCAGTTTACCGGGGCGACGATTACGCCACGTGCGGTGGTCAATGCCGTCAAGCGTGCCGGACTGTATGCCCGGACGCTGCCGGCACAACTTCCTCAACTTCCGGCCTGCGGAGAATAAATCATGAGCGAAATTAAAGACGTCATCGTTCAGGGATTGTGGAAAAACAACTCGGCACTGGTACAACTGTTGGGACTGTGCCCTCTGCTGGCGGTAACCTCTACGGCGACCAATGCGTTGGGACTGGGTCTTGCCACCACGCTGGTATTGACCCTGACTAATCTGGCGGTCTCGACATTACGTCGCTGGACGCCGGCAGAAATTCGTATCCCAATTTATGTGATGATTATCGCGTCGGTCGTCAGTGTGGTACAGATGCTGATCAACGCCTATGCCTTTGGCCTCTACCAGTCGCTGGGGATTTTTATCCCGCTGATCGTGACCAACTGCATTGTGGTGGGACGTGCTGAAGCCTTCGCCGCCAAAAAGGGTCCGGCGCTCTCTGCGCTCGACGGGTTTTCCATCGGGATGGGCGCAACCGGCGCTATGTTTGTGCTGGGCTCTCTACGTGAGATTATCGGCAACGGAACCTTGTTTGACGGTGCGGATGGGCTGCTCGGTAGTTGGGCAAAGGTACTGCGCGTGGAAATTTTCCACACCGACTCTCCTTTCCTGCTGGCAATGCTGCCCCCCGGCGCCTTTATTGGCCTGGGACTCATGCTGGCGGTGAAATATCTCATTGATGAGAAGATGAAAAAACGTCGCGCCAGTGCGTCTGTCGCAACGGAGTTGCCCTCCGCTGAACCAGGGAATGTCTCATGAATAAAGCAAAGCGGTTAGAAATTTTAACCCGATTACGCGCGAATAATCCGCATCCGACGACCGAACTGAATTTCAGCTCGCCCTTTGAACTGTTGATCGCCGTGCTGTTATCGGCCCAGGCGACAGATGTCAGCGTGAACAAGGCCACGGCGAAACTCTACCCGGTTGCCAATACCCCCGCCGCCATGCTGGAACTCGGCGTTGAGGGCGTGAAGTCCTATATCAAAACGATCGGCCTGTTTAACAGCAAAGCCGAAAACGTGATTAAGACCTGCCGCATCCTGCTTGAGCAACATCATGGCGAGGTGCCTGAGGACCGTGCGGCGCTTGAAGCCCTGCCGGGCGTGGGTCGCAAGACGGCAAACGTCGTGCTGAATACCGCCTTCGGCTGGCCCACCATCGCCGTCGACACGCATATCTTTCGCGTCTGTAACCGTACCCACTTTGCGCCCGGCAAGAACGTTGAGCAGGTGGAAGAGAAATTGCTGAAAGTGGTTCCCGAAGAGTTTAAGGTCGACTGCCACCACTGGCTGATCCTGCACGGTCGTTACACCTGTATTGCCCGCAAGCCGCGCTGTGGCTCCTGCATCATCGAAGATCTTTGTGAATACAAAGAGAAGGTCGATATCTGACTCGTCGGGGCAACCCCATCCGCCCCGCCATAACTTTTTGTTATCCTCTACTTCTTCCTCTTCATTCCGTCAATGATTCCACGTCACCAGGTTTAGACAAATGAATAATCCTGGTGATTAGTGCTTATTCAGGTTAATCCTTTTTTTAATAACGAAAATTTCTATCCAACTGTGATCCCGATCATAGTGATAACCCTATGTAAATTATTTTGTTGAATTTGGTTAATTCTACAATCAGATGACAAGGAGTCAGTTTTTATACACAAAACATTACACTGGCTATTTTTTAGATACTGGCCTTTATCACTACGTTAAACGGCACATAGCAGAACATATCGCCATGCAGCGATTTTCAGGGCCCGTTGACAGCGTAAAAAACTGCCATTACGCAATTAAAAAAATTTAACGCTAGATAACATTTATCTACCCCGATGAATTCACCAGATGAGATATATGTAACAGGTTATTACAAAAGACTTGTCTGAAAGTGCAAGATAGTGAACATTACTTGCCGTTTCCCCTCCCACTATAACAATTTCACGGCTACCCAGTGGTATCACGTGACAGAACACCCCCGTTAATATGGGATGTAAAAAAAGAGGCTAAAGTGTCTACTGCAAACAAGAAACCAACGGAAAGCGTCAGTCTTAACGCTTTCAAACAACCGAAGGCGTTCTATCTCATCTTCTCGATTGAGCTCTGGGAGCGTTTCGGTTATTACGGCTTACAAGGAATTATGGCCGTTTACCTGGTTAAACAACTGGGTATGTCTGAAGCGGATTCAATCACTCTTTTCTCGTCTTTTAGCGCCCTGGTTTACGGTCTGGTCGCCATTGGTGGCTGGTTAGGCGATAAAATTCTGGGTACCAAGCGCGTCATTATGCTTGGTGCGGTAGTCCTGGCTATTGGTTATGCCCTGGTGGCATGGTCCGGACACGACGCTGGCATCGTTTATATGGGGATGGCCGCCATTGCCGTGGGTAATGGTCTGTTTAAAGCTAACCCGTCCTCGCTGCTCTCAACCTGCTATGCAAAAGATGACCCGCGTCTTGATGGTGCATTTACGATGTACTACATGTCCGTCAATATCGGTTCATTCTTCTCAATGCTGGCAACGCCGTGGCTTGCCGCGCATTACGGCTGGAGCACCGCGTTCGCGTTGAGCGTTGTCGGTATGCTGATCACCGTGGTGAACTTCGCGTTCTGCCAGCGTTGGGTGAAGAACTACGGTTCTAAACCTGACTTTGAGCCGATTAACTTCCGCAACCTGCTGCTGACCATCGTCGGTGTTATCGCGCTCATCGCGATCGCCACCTGGCTGCTGCATAACCAGCAAATCGCCCGCATGGTTCTGGGTGTGATCGCGCTTGGTATCGTGATTATCTTCGGTAAAGAAGCCTTCTCTATGCAGGGTGCGGCTCGTCGTAAAATGATCGTGGCGTTCATTCTGATGCTGGAAGCGATCATCTTCTTCGTGCTGTACAGCCAGATGCCGACATCGCTGAACTTCTTCGCTATCCGTAACGTTGAGCACTCCATTCTTGGCATCGCGTTCGAACCTGAACAGTATCAGGCGCTGAACCCGTTCTGGATCATCATTGGTAGTCCTATCCTCGCGGCTATCTATAACAAGATGGGCGACACTCTGCCGATGCCGACGAAGTTTGCCATTGGTATGGTGCTGTGTTCAGGCGCGTTCCTGATCCTGCCGCTGGGTGCCAAATTCGCCTCTGATGCGGGCATCGTTTCCGTTAACTGGCTGATCATCTGCTACGGCCTGCAAAGTATCGGTGAGCTGATGATTTCCGGTCTGGGCCTGGCCATGGTGGCACAGCTGGTTCCACAGCGTCTGATGGGCTTCATCATGGGTAGCTGGTTCCTCACCACTGCCGGCGCCAACATCATTGGCGGTTATGTCGCCAGCATGATGGCGGTTCCGGAAAACGTAACAGACCCGCTGATGTCTCTGGAAGTGTATGGTCGCGTGTTCCTGCAGATTGGCGTGGCGACCGCAGTGATCGCTGTTCTGATGTTGCTGACGGCGCCGAAACTGAACCGCATGACTCAGGACGACGAACCTCGCGAGAAAGCGTCTAAAACCGCTACCGCGTAAATTTCTGGGAAACGCATAATGAAGCTGCTAACGTTGCGTTAGCGGCTTTTTTTTTGCCTGAACCCGAACCAGGATACGTTAAACCTCAGTTGAAAGGAGTTATCGATGAAACTGTTCTACAAGCCAGGCGCCTGCTCTCTTGCCTCCCATATTACCCTTCGCGAGAGTGGGAAAGATTTCACGCTGGATGGCGTGGATTTGATGAAAAAGCGTCTGGAAAACGGCGATGATTTTTTCGCGGTCAACCCGAAAGGACAGGTTCCCGCTTTGCTGCTCGATGATGGTACGCTGCTGACCGAAGGCGTGGCGATAATGCAATATCTCGCCGACAGCGTTCCTGATCGCCAGTTGCTGGCTCCCGTAAGCAGCATTTCACGCTACAAGACGCTGGAATGGCTTAACTACATTGCGACTGAACTGCATAAAGGCTTCACGCCGCTGTTTCGCCCTGACACTCCAGAAGAGTATAAACCGACCGTTCGCGCGCTTCTTGAGAAGAAAATGCAGTACGTTGATGCCGCTCTCAAAGAGGGACAATGGATTTGTGGCTCGCGTTTCACTATCGCGGATGCCTACCTTTTCACCGTACTGCGCTGGGCGTATGCGGTAAAACTCAATATGGACGGGTTAGAGAATATTGCGGCATATATGAAACGAATGGCTGAGCGTCCGGGCGTTGCGGCAGCGCTGAAGGCGGAAGGAATACAGTAAGCGAATCAGGCCGGATGGCGGCGGTCAACGCCGCATCCGGCAGGCAAGTCAAAGCTGTGTGGCGCTAAAGTAGTGGTCTGGTTGAGCGATACGATCCTGCGCCGCCACCACCTGCAGTTCATATTCCTGCATTGCTTTGGTAGCAATCATAATCTCATACACCGCCGCCGTCACATGTTCCAGCGCCTGCTGGATTGTCGCCCCCTGCAGCAATTTCACTAACAGTAAACCACTGGTCACATCGCCCACGCCGACCGGCTGACGGACACCGAAATCCACCAGCGGACGACTGATGTGCCAGGCGTCATCGGCAGTAACCAGCAGCATTTCAAAACGATCCTGACTGTAACCCGCACGCGCCAGGTGTTTGACCAGCACAATTTCCGGCCCCTGCGCAATGAGCTCGCGGGCGGCGGTAACCGCTTCATCCACGGTGTTCACCGCGTGTTCACAGAGAATTTCCAGCTCAATCAGATTCGGGGCGATGATGTCGCTGGCAGGTAA
Source organism: Citrobacter sp. Ca225 (assembly GCF_030337175.1). Lineage (NCBI taxonomy): Bacteria > Pseudomonadati > Pseudomonadota > Gammaproteobacteria > Enterobacterales > Enterobacteriaceae > Citrobacter > Citrobacter sp. Ca225. The sequence continues at coordinate 48,322 of NZ_JAOWCD010000100.1, forward strand.
CGCGTGGCGAACATGAAATTCGGCGACGCCAGGCGCGACAATGCACCCCTTTTCCGGATGTCCCATCACCGGGTCACAAAAATATTTCGCCGCCGGATTCGCCGCTTTCACCTGACGCACAATCCCCAGAATATGCTCGCCCTGCTCGGCAGAACCCAGATAACCGCTCAGCACCGCATCACAGCGCTTCAGCTGATCGATATCGGCAATGCCCTGCACAATCTCCGTCAGATGCGAGGGCGGCATGACGCAGCCAGTCCATTTGCCGTATTGCGTGTGATTAGAGAATTGAACCGTATTGAGGGGCCAGACGTTGGCACCGAGGCGGCGCATCGGAAACTCCGCGGCGCTATTGCCAGCATGTCCAAAAACAACGTGGGACTGAATGGCGAGGATATTCTTCATTTTTTGCTTACCACAACCCTGAAAAAATAAAGGGGCGTGGTTTCCCACGCCCCTGCTAACTTTCGATTACTTCCAGCACACCAGACAGTAATTCTTCTTACCGCGACGCAGCAGCGTGTAGCGGCCGTACAGACGATCGCCTTCGGTGAAGGTGTACTCCGGATCCGACTGCTTCTCGCCGTTAATGGTGATCGCGTTTGACGCAATGGTCTTACGCGCCTGACCACGAGACGGCTGCAGTTCGGAATCCACCAGCGCCTGCATCAGATCTGCGCCTTTTTCCATCTCGACCATTGGCACACCGTCCTGCGCCAGTTGTTCGAAGTCCGCTTCACTCAAATCGCTCAGCGTACCGTTGAACAGGCTCTCGGTGATGCGTTTCGCCGCGATAAGGCCCTCTTCGCCATGCACCAGACGCGTGACCTGCTCGGCCAGCACGTACTGCGCACGCGGCGCTTTACCGCTGTTCTTGTCTTCTTCTTCCAGCGCATTGATCTCTTCAATGTCCATGAAGGTGAAGAACTTCAGGAAGCGATACACGTCGGCGTCCGCCGTGTTGATCCAGAACTGATAGAATTTGTACGGACTGGTTTTCTTCGGATCCAGCCATACTGCGCCGCCTTCGGTTTTGCCGAACTTGGTACCGTCCGCTTTGGTGATCAGCGGAACGGTCAGACCGAAGACCTGATTCTGATGCAGACGACGCGTCAGGTCTATCCCGGAGGTGATGTTACCCCACTGATCGGAACCACCGATTTGCAGCGCCACACCATGCAGTTTATTCAGACAGGCAAAGTCATAACCCTGTAACAGGTTGTAGGAGAACTCAGTGAAGGAGATCCCTTGATCGTCACGGTTCAGACGCTGCTTCACCGCTTCTTTGTTGATCATCTGGTTGACAGAGAAATGCTTACCGATATCGCGCAGGAAGGTCAGCACGTTCATGTTGCCGAACCAGTCATAGTTATTCGCCGCGATAGCGGAGTTGTCGCCGCAGTCGAAATCCAGGAACGGAGCAACCTGTTTACGGATTTTGTCTACCCACTCCTGAACGGTGTCTTCGGTGTTCAGTTTACGCTCGGCGGCTTTAAAGCTCGGGTCGCCAATCAGACCGGTCGCGCCACCGACCAGCGCCACAGGTTTATGACCTGCCTGCTGGAAGCGTTTCAGGCATAACAAGGGAACCAGATGCCCCAAATGCAAGCTGTCAGCGGTAGGATCGAAGCCGCAATAGAGCGCGATCGGGCCTTGCGCCAGTCGCTCTGCTAACGCTTCCTCGTCCGTCACCTGGGCAACCAGCCCCCGCTCTTGCAATTGTTTAATCAAGTTACTGCTTGCCATCAAAATCTCCATGTATAAAACGACTGCACCTTTGCCGGTACACGACTTTTCGCCAGACGCGAAAGCTCTATAGAATAAAGCGCTGGCGCACACAGCGCTAGCGCTTAACGCAACAATTTTCCGGGTTTATGGTGCGAGACGGTCAATTTTCCATGCGTCATTTTCACGCTGGTATAAAAAGCGGTCATGCAGTCGGTGCTCACCGCCCTGCCAGAACTCCATCTGTTCTATGCTGACGCGGAATCCGCCCCAGAAACTGGGCAGCGGCACTTCGCCTTGCTGGAATTTCTGTTTTAATTCGAGGAATTTACTTTCGAGGATCCCGCGCGCGGAAATGCGGCTGGACTGTTTCGAGACCCAGGCGCCAATCTGGCTGTCACGCGGACGGCTGTGGAAATACTTCACCACTTCCAGGGTCGATAAGCGTTCGGCTTTACCCGTCACCATCACTTGACGTTCCAGCATATGCCAGGGAAACAGCAGGCTGATGCGGGGATTTTTTTCGATTTGATGCGCTTTACGGCTGCCGAGGTTGGTATAGAACACCAGCCCTCTTTCATCGTAGTGTTTCAGCAACACAATACGCTGATACGGTTGGCCATTTTCGTCAACGGTCGCTACAACCATGGCGGTGGGATCCGCCAGTCTGGCGTCACATGCCTGAGCCAGCCAGCGTTCGAAAAGCGTTAACGGCTCAGCGGGAAGATCGCGGCGGCGCAGACCGCCTTTGGTGTATTCACGGCGCAGATGCGCGATTTGCTGCAATTCGTCGTTATCAGACATGGGGTTCGCTACGGATTGTCAGTGGGTGGCGCTATTGTGCGCCGCCCTGCTGGAAATCTCAACGCTTCGGGTTTTGTAACTGGCAGTTATTCAGCACGATACGGTCACGTTTGTAGACGGTCGCTCCGTCGCCTTTCGACCAGAACACATAGATTCCGTCGGTATAACGCGCGCCTGACGCCGAAATACCCTGCTTCAGATTAAGCAGTTTGTTGTCATAAACAAAATTCATCTCCTGACGGGTATTATTCAATTTTACCGTCAGCGGTTTTTCATCACACTGGTATTCCAGCGTATCCGTTTGCATACGTTCAACAAACTGGTTGTAGACGCTACAACCAGAGAGCATAAGCGGAAAACAGATGAGTAGCAGTTTTTTCATAGACGTATCCTGTAGACTTTCCTGGTCCAGGAGGGTGAATTCACCCTCCTAATCTCCACAGTGTAACGGCAGAAGACGAAAGAAAAATTCAGTTAACTCTGAGTTCGTGGGGTGGCGGGAAACACCGCGCCCAGAATGCTTGCTTCAGAGGCACCGGTCACCGAGGGCAAATTGCCCGGAAGACCAGCCAGCGTGCGCCACGCCAGCCAGGCAAATGCCAACGCTTCCATATCATCGCCGCTGATCCCGGCCTCATCGGTGGTCGTCACTTCCGTTCCCGGCAGCAGTCCTGCCAGTCGGGTCATTAACAAAGGATTACGACTACCGCCGCCGCAGACCATCAGACGTTCACAGCCCCCACTCAGCAACACCTGTTCAGAGATGGTGACCGCCGTCAGCTCCGTCAACGTCGCCTGAACATCGCGCGGCGCAATCCCCGGGAACGCCGTCAGTTGCCGTTCAATCCAGCCGTAGTTGAAGTATTCACGCCCGGTGCTTTTCGGTGCCGGTAGCGAGAACCAGGGATCGCTGAGCATCGTTTGTAGCAACGGAATAATCACCGTCCCACCGCAGGCCCATTGCGCATCTTTATCATAGGGTTTGCCGCACTGCCGCCAGATCCAGGCATCCATCAGCATATTGCCGGGTCCGGTGTCGTATCCACGCACGGGCTGCCCTGGAATCAGCAGCGACAGATTCGCAATGCCGCCAATATTGAGCACCATTCTTCGCTCGGTCGGATGCGCGAGCAGCGCCTGATGAAATGCAGGTACCAGTGGCGCGCCCTGTCCGCCCAGCGCGATATCACGACGACGGAAATCGCCGACTACCGTGATTCCGGTATGCGCCACAATTTGATTGTTATCGCCGATCTGCAGCGTATGCGGCGCCGCGCCGGTGGGTTCATGCCACACCGTTTGCCCGTGGCAACCGATAGCGATAATGTCTTGCGGACGCAGTTTTTCCTGCACCAGTAGCGCGTTGACCGCCTCGGCAAACAGTTTGCCCAACCGAACATCCAACTGCCCCAACTGGGAAAGCGTCAGAGATTGCCCCTGGCAAATATCGAGAATCGCCTGTTTAAGGGAAACAGGCATCGGCCAGGTGAGACTCCCCTGTTGGGCCACCATCGTGTCATCTATCGTCGCCAGTACGACATCAACACCATCAAGGCTGGTGCCTGACATCACGCCAATGTAACGGCCCGATTTCATACATGTTCCTTTTTAAGCATGACTTTTTGCCAACACTCCATCATAAACGCGCAGTCAATGCTACGCTTCATTCACGTTTTTCCCGAAAGCACCCTCGCCGCGTTGATTTAATAAATTCACTGAATAGTTCGTTTAAAGTTGGTTAAGCTGCCTGTTATTATGATTTCTGCATCATTCAGACAGAACATGTGACCTTAAACGCGCAAATGCCATATAATTTGACCATGAGGGATGCTTGGGTAGCGTTTCATGGTGAACAGGAGATTTTTAAATGATTAAACGTGTACTGATCGTTTCACTGGCTGGCTTATCTTTAGTGGGTTGTGCCAACACGGATAGCCTTTCAGGCGATGTCTATACCGCTTCTGAAGCGAAGCAGGTTCAGAACGTTACCTACGGGACGATTGTAAACGTGCGTCCGGTAAAAATTCAGGCTGGTGATAATGATAACGTGATCGGCGCCATTGGTGGTGCTGTGCTCGGTGGCTTCCTGGGTAACACTGTGGGTGGTGGTACGGGTCGTTCTCTGGCAACGGCGGCGGGTGCTGTCGCCGGTGGTGTCGCCGGACAAGGCGTGCAGGGTGCGATGAATAAAACGCAGGGTGTTGAACTGGAAATCCGTAAGGATGATGGCAACACCATCATGGTTGTTCAGAAACAAGGTGATACGCGTTTCTCTGCCGGACAGCGTGTCGTACTGGCCAGCAACGGTCGTCAGGTAACCGTTTCTCCGCGCTAAGTGAATTAACGTGTGGTCAGGACCTGACCACACGTTTCATGACATTAATCGTGCGACTGTAGCTCAATAATATTGTGTTCAAGTCGGGTGATCAGTTTAATCAGCAGGTCAATTTCCTGCGCAGAAATCCCTTCCAGAATTTCACCACGCGTTTTGTTGATAACCGCTTCCATATCAGCAATCAGCGGCTCTGCCTTTTCTGTCAGTTTAATCCGTTTGGCCCGGCGATCGCTGACACAGGTCTGACGCGAAATAAGCCCTTTCTCTTCGAGCTGATCCAGCGTACGTACCAGTGACGGCTGTTCGATGCCAATCGCTTTTGCCAGTTGTATCTGTGATTGATCCGGTGGCAGTTGATGAATATTATGCAGCGTAACCCAGTGCGTCTGCGTCAATTCCAGAGGCTTAAGACGGTGGTCTATCAAAGCACGCCAAATGCGCACCAACCGTGCCAGATCAGAACCTAGTGGCGATTCCAATTTCATCTCCTTATAATTAGCTTGCTAAGATATTATACTGATTTTAGAATAGTGTGCAGCAATTGTATTGCTAAAACAAATGTATTGCTGCATTTGGTTACCGACAGACATATTTTTCAGACATTACGCGAAAAAAGCACGCTTCGTACCAGTTTTTGCTAAACCTGGATAAACGTAGCCTGACGCAAAGGACTATTGCTTGTGACCTCCGCACACAATACAACAGGGATGCCCTTACAGGATTTAGTGATTGGCGCATCTGTTTACTTCCCGCCGCTGTTCAAGGCCTTTGCGCTGGGATTTCTCCTCTGGCTTTTCATCCATCGCCTGCTGCGCGAACGGATTTACTCGGGTGAAATCTGGCATCCTTTATTGATGGATCTGTCAATTTTTGCCCTCTGCGTCTGTTTGGGTCTTCTTTTATTGGTTGCATGGTAATTATGACGCTGAAAACACTGAAATATTTCTCCACCATTGTGGTTGCTACCCTCGCCGTTCTGGCGGGATGGTTTATGTGGAATTATTACATGCAATCGCCGTGGACGCGTGACGGAAAGGTGCGAGCCGAACAGGTCAGCGTTACGCCGCAGGTGTCCGGCGCCATCGTCGATCTCCCGATAAAAGATAACCAGTTCGTCAACGCCGGCGATCTGCTTTTTCGTATCGATAAGACCCCTTTTCATATCGCCGAGCTCAACGCGCAGGCGCAACTGGCTAAAGCACAATCGGAACTGGCGAAAGCCAATAACGAAGCCACTCGCCGTCGTCACTTATCGCAGAATTTTATCTCCGCTGAAGAGCTGGATACCGCCAATCTGAACGTCAAAGCGATGCAGGCAAGCGTAGACGTCGCTCAGGCGACGCTCAGACAGGCGCAGTGGCAACTGGCGCAGACGGATGTCCACGCCCCGGTCTCCGGGTGGATAACCAATCTGTCGACGCGTACCGGTGACTTCGCCACCTCCGGTCAACCGTTGTTTGCCCTGGTGGACAGCCATTCCTTCTATGTGATGGGTTATTTTGAAGAAACCAAGCTGCGTCATATCCGCGAAGGCGCACCTGCCCAGATTACACTTTACAGCGGCAATATTAAGTTACAGGGTCACGTATCCAGCATTGGCCGCGCGATTTACGACCAAAGCGTGGAGAGCGATTCCGGTCTGGTGCCGGATATTAAACCCAACGTGCCCTGGGTGCGTCTGGCGCAGCGCGTTCCGGTGCGTATCGAATTTGACCAGCTTCCACGTGACGTAACGCTCGTTTCCGGCACGACCTGTAGCGTAGCGATCGGCAACTAAATGAAGCGACTGCGCGTGTCTCTGGGCAATACGCCGTGGCTGAAAGCGACGGCCGGGCAGTGGCGCTATGCCCTGCGTAATACCCTCGCGATGTGCCTGGCGCTGACGTTTGCCTACTATCTCAATCTGGATGAACCCTATTGGGCGATGACCTCCGCCGCCGTGGTCAGTTTTCCCACCGTCGGCGGCGTAATCAGTAAAAGTCTCGGGCGCATTGCCGGCAGTCTGCTGGGGGCGACCGCAGCGTTAATTCTTGCCGGGCATACGCTCAACGAACCGTGGCTGTTTTTGTTGAGCATGTCCGCCTGGATTGGTTTCTGTACGTGGGCCTGCGCGCAGTTTACCAACAATGTGGCTTATGCCTTCCAGCTCGCGGGATACACCGCCGCCATTATTGCCTTCCCGATGGTGAACATTGTCGACATCACTCAACTCTGGGATATCGCCCAGGCACGTGTTTGCGAGGTGATTGTCGGGATCCTCTGCGGCGGCACGATGATGATGATTTTGCCCAGCACCTCCGATGGCACCGCGCTACTGACCGCGCTGAAGAACATGCACGCGCGCCTGTTGGAACACGCCAGCCTGCTGTGGCAACCTGAGTCTACTGACGCCATCCGCTCGGCCCACGAAGGGGTGATCGGGCAGATTTTGACAATGAATTTACTGCGTATTCAGGCATTCTGGAGCCATTACCGCTTCCGGCGTCAGAATGCGCTGCTGAACGTCCTGCTGCACCATCAACTGCGCCTGACCAGTGTCATCTCGAGCCTGCGCAGAATGTTACTGAACTGGCCGACTCCTCCGGCCCACACACGTGATGTTATTGACCAACTGTTGACAGCACTGGCCCGTTCACAAACTGACAGTTATGCCGTCGCGCGGATTATTGCACCACTCGCCCCCACCGACGTAAGCGACTATCGTCACGTCGCCTTCTGGCAGCGGTTACGTTATTTCTGCCGTCTCTATCTGCGTACCAGCCGTCAGCTACGCGTGATTGAAAATGGCGGGCCGCTTACTACCGTTAACATTCCGCGCGCGCCAGCGCTGGCACGGCATACCGACCACGCAGAAGCCCTCTGGAGCGGCCTGCGCACCTTCGTCACGCTAATGCTGATTGGCACATGGAGCATTGTTTCACAGTGGGAATCGGGATCGGCGGCGCTGACCCTGGCGGCCATCAGCAGCGTGCTTTACTCCGTCGTCGCCACACCGTTTAAATCACTCTCACTGCTGATGCGCACGATGGTATTGCTCTCGCTGTTCAGTTTCGTGGTCAAGTTCGGGCTGATGGTGCAGATTAGTGACCTGTGGGAGTTCCTGCTGTTTTTGTTCCCCTTGCTGACCACCATGCAATTATTGAAATTGCAGATGCCAAAACTGGCGGGGCTTTGGGGGCAACTGATTGTCTTTATGGGTTCGTTTATCGCCGTGACCAACCCGCCGGTCTATGACTTTGCCGATTTTCTGAATGACAATACGGCGAAGATTGTCGGCGTGGCGTTGTCATGGCTGGCGTTCGCGATTTTGCGTCCCGGTTCGGATGCACGCAAAAGCCGGCGTCATATTCGGGCGCTGCGCCGGAGCTTTGTCGATCAGTTGAGCCGTTATCCGACGTACAGTGAAAATGAGTACGAGTCGCTGACCTATCACCATATCAGTCAGTTAAGCAACAGTCAGGATGCGCTGGCACGGCGTTGGCTGCTACGCTGGGGCGTGGTGTTGCTCAACTGTTCGCACGTCGTCTGGCAACTGCGCAGCTGGGAATCGCGTTCTGACCCGCTGTCGCAGGTCAGGGACATCTGTATTGCTTTACTGCATGATGTGATGAGCGAACGCGGCGTCCAGCAACGACCGCTTGCCGCGACGCTGGCTGAACTCCTGCGGATTTGCCAGACGCTTTCTCACCATCATCAACCCGCCGCGCAAGAACTGGCGGCGATCGTCTGGCGACTGTATTGTTCGCTTTCCCAACTGGAACAAGCGCCGCCAGAAGGGTCGCTGACGTCCTGATTATTTGATCACGCCACAAGCGAAACGCGCCCCACCACCGCCCAGGGGTTTGGGCTGATCGGACATATTATCGCCACCGACGTGGATCATCAGCGCTTTGTCTTTGATGTCGTTAAGAGATTTCAGGCGCGTTGCCGTGACAGGAACAATGGCTTTACCTTCGTCATTCACCACCAGCACGGGCAAATCGCCCAGGTGCCCTTCGCCATCCGGTCCGGCGTGTTTACCGGTTTTGTGCGGGTCAAAATGTCCCCCCGCAGACTCAGCAGCAGACGCTTTACCGTCTTTAATGGCAGGCTGACAGCTGCCGTTGGCATGGATATGAAAACCATGTTCTCCCGGCGGCAACGCTTTCAGATCCGGTGTAAACTCCAGTCCGTTCTCGGTTTCCGCAATGGTGACTTCCCCGATGGACTGCCCGACACCTTGCGGGGTAACCAGATTCATCTCCACTGTTTCACTGGCGGCTTGCGCCCCCGCACAGGCTAACAGGGTTAACACAGCCAGACTCAATCGCTTCATAGGACCTCCGTTCTGTATGTATGTCGGTTAAGTGTAAACCAGTGACGCGATTTTGAACGGAGATCCTCGATTTTACGTTTACGGGACGTCGTAACCCAGTGCAGCTTTACGGATACGGAACCACTGCTGACGACTCATTTTCAGAGACTCGGCTTTCACTGCCGCACGTACACGCTCGATTTTTCCGGAGCCTATGATCGGCAGCGGCTGCGACGGCAGACGCAGTATCCAGGCGTAAACCACCTGCTCAATAGAAGAGGCATTCAGTTCTTGCGCAATGACCGCCAGTTCGTTACGCAGCGGCTGGAACGCATCGTCATTAAAGAGACGTCCGCCACCAAGGCAGGACCAGGCCATTGGGCGAATACGCAGTTGCTGAAGCTGATCGAGGGTGCCGTCTAACAGCAGCGGTTGGTGAACCGGAGAGATCTCCACCTGGTTGGTCGCCAGCGTGAACGGAAGGCGCGATTGCAGCAGCGTAAACTGCGCCGGGGTGAAGTTGGAGACGCCGAAGTGACGCACTTTTCCACTCTGATGCAGATGTTTGAAGGCTTCGGCGACCTCATCGGCATCCATCAGCGGGTCCGGGCGGTGGATCAGCAGCAGATCCAGATGGTCGGTCGCCAGATTGATCAACGACTGTTCCGCACTTTTCACAATATGATCGCGGTCGGTGATGTAGTGGCCGAGCGCGTTTTCCGCACGGGCGGTGGTGGCGATCCCGCATTTGGTGACGATCTGCATCCGCTCACGCAAATGAGGAGCCAGTTTCAGCGCTTCGCCAAAGGCGGCCTCGCACAGATAACCCCCGTAAATATCCGCATGGTCCACGGTCGTGACACCTAAATCCAGGTGCTCTTCAATAAAGCTCACCAGCTCCCGGGGGGACATATTCCAGTCCATCAGTCGCCAGTATCCCATGACAAAGCGGGAGAATTCCGGGCCTTGTGGCGCAAGAGTAATACGCTGAACCATAACTGCTTCCTCGTGAAGTAAATTACAGCGAGTATATACAATTAGTGGCTTAAAAGAGTGAAGGCTGTTGAGGTTCTTCTGGCGCGGCGGGTTTATTTGCGCGTAATTTACGCAGCAGACGCTGGCGGCATAACCGCAGCACATCTTGTTTTTGTGCGTCGCTCATTTTTTGCCAGTTGAACCGCTCATCCCGACTGCGCAGGCACCCCCGGCAAAAACCGCGTTCATCTGACTGGCAAATTCCCCGACATGGGCTCTGAACGGGAAAAAACTCTAACTGCTCTGCCACGCCCTTTCCTCTTCATTAGGTCTTCACTCTATTGAAGACGTAAACACGATTTCTGGCAACCTGTCTTGCATTAGACCGACTGGTCTATTACACTCCCTGCCATGAACAAGCAAACTGAGTACGATACCCGCGAACACTTACTGGCTACCGGTGAGCATCTTTGCATGCAGCGAGGCTTTACCGGTATGGGACTGAGCGAGTTGCTCAAAACCGCCGGGGTGCCGAAAGGATCGTTTTATCACTACTTTCGCTCTAAAGAAGCCTTTGGCGTCGCAATGCTGGAACGGCATTTTGCCGGTTATCATCAGCGGCTGACGGTGCATTTTGACACGGGTCCAGGCAATTACCGCGATCGCATTCTGGCTTATTATCAGGAAACCCTGAATCAGTTTTGCCAGCAAGGAATCATCAGCGGCTGCCTGACGGTTAAACTCTCCGCCGAAGTGTGCGACCTGTCGGAAGATATGCGCACCGCAATGGACCAGGGGGCCGGGAAAATTATGGTCATCCTGGCTCAGGCGCTGGAAAAAGGACGTGATAGTCATTGTTTGACGTTTGCAGGAGAACCACTGCAGCAGGCGCAAATCCTTTATGCGCTGTGGCTGGGAGCGAATCTGCAGGCCAAAATTTCTCGCAGTGCCACCCCGCTGGAAAACGCGCTGGCACACGTGAAAAATATTATCGCAACGCCTGGTGCTTAACAGGCGTTTTATTTAACTGCTTACTAGACGACCGGTCTATTCATAACGGAAAACATTATGTCATCAGATAAACTGTTTACCCCACTGAAAGTGGGCGCGATCACCGCACCAAACCGTATTTTCATGGCCCCGCTGACGCGTCTGCGTAGCATTGAGCCAGGCGACATCCCGACTCCGTTAATGGCCGAGTATTATCGCCAACGCGCCAGCGCGGGTCTGATCATCAGCGAAGCGACGCAGATTTCCGCACAGGCGAAGGGTTATGCCGGCGCGCCGGGCCTGCACAGTGATGAGCAGATCGCCGCATGGAAGAAAATCACCGCCGGTGTTCATGCTGAAAACGGCCACATCGCCGTTCAGTTATGGCACACAGGCCGTATTTCTCACGCCAGCCTGCAACCGGGTGGACAGCCGCCGGTATCCGCATCCGCTATCAGCGCCGGGACCCGTACTTCCCTGCGTGATGAAAATGGTCAGGCTATCCGAGTGGATACCTCTATGCCACGCGCGCTGGAAACCGATGAAATCCCGGGAATCGTCAATGATTTCCGCCAGGCTATCGCCAATGCGCGTGAAGCCGGTTTCGATCTGGTTGAACTGCACTCTGCGCACGGTTATCTGCTGCATCAGTTCCTTTCCCCTTCTTCTAACCATCGTACCGATCAGTACGGCGGTAGCGTGGAGAATCGCGCGCGCCTGGTGCTGGAAGTAGTCGATGCGGGCATTAAAGAATGGGGTGCGGACCGTATCGGGATTCGCGTTTCGCCTGTTGGCACCTTCCAGAATGTCGACAATGGTCCGAACGAAGAAGCCGATGCGCTGTATCTGATTGAAGAACTCGGTAAACGCGGCATCGCCTATCTGCACATGTCTGAACCAGACTGGGCTGGCGGCAAGCCGTATACCGACGCGTTCCGCGAAAAAGTACGCGCTCGTTTCCACGGTCCGATTATCGGTGCCGGCGCCTATACGCGTGAAAAAGCAGAGACCTTAATTGAGAAGGGTCTGATCGATGCTGTCGCGTTTGGTCGTGATTACATCGCTAACCCGGATCTGGTGGCGCGTCTGCAACGTAAAGCTGAACTCAACCCGCAACGCAGTGAAAGTTTCTACGGCGGCGGTGCGGAAGGCTACACCGATTACCCGACGCTCTGATTCCCTCCATCGCATTCCTTCATTGATAGCGGCGTAAAAACGCCGCTATACTAAAACAACATTTTGAATGTATTGACCATTTTTTAAGGGGACAAAACATGCGTTTACTTCATACGATGCTGCGCGTTGGCGATCTGCAACGTTCTATTGATTTTTACACTAAAGTTCTGGGCATGAAGCTGCTGCGCACCAGTGAAAACACTGAATACAAATACTCACTGGCATTTGTCGGTTACGGCGAAGAAAGTGACGAAGCGGTGATTGAACTGACCTATAACTGGGGCGTTGACAAATACGAGCTGGGTACGGCTTATGGTCATATCGCCCTGAGCGTCGATAACGCGGCTGAAGCCTGTGAGCGCATTCGTCAGAATGGCGGTAACGTCACTCGTGAAGCTGGTCCGGTTAAAGGCGGCACGACCGTGATCGCTTTTGTTGAAGATCCGGACGGTTACAAAATCGAGCTGATCGAAGAGAAGGACGCCGGGAAAGGTCTCGGTAACTGATTCCTGCCGGGCGCAGTGGCTTTCTGCGCCCGTTGTTTTACTGCATCACTCCGCTTTTTTTGGCATAATGCGCGCTGCAATTTTTTCCGTACTAAGAGACCCTGATGTCCGATAACGCTCAACTTACCGGTCTGTGCGACCGTTTTCGTGGTTTCTATCCTGTCGTCATTGATGTTGAAACGGCCGGATTTAACGCCAGAACCGATGCGCTGCTTGAAATAGCTGCCATCACGCTGAAAATGGATGAACAAGGCTGGCTGATGCCGGACAGCACGCTGCAATTCCACGTAGAACCGTTTGAAGGCGCAAATTTGCAGCCTGAAGCACTGGCGTTTAACGGTATCGATCCATCCAACCCGCTGCGTGGCGCGGTGAGTGAATATGACGCCCTGCACGCCATTTTCAAAATGGTCCGCAAAGGAATTAAAGACAGCGGTTGCAGTCGCGCCATTATGGTCGCCCATAATGCAACGTTCGATCATAGCTTTATGATGGCTGCCGCTGAGCGTGCGTCGCTCAAACGCAACCCGTTCCATCCGTTCGTGACGTTTGATACTGCCGCCCTGAGCGGACTGGCTCTGGGACAAACGGTGCTCTCCAAAGCGTGTCTGGCGGCTGGCATGGAGTTTGACGGTACCCAGGCGCACTCAGCGCTGTACGATACCGAGCGCACCGCCGTGCTGTTTTGCGAGATAGTCAACCGTTGGAAGCGTCTGGGCGGTTGGCCGTTACCGCTACCTGAAGAAGCCTGATTCAAAGGGCCTGATAACGCTGTTTATCAGGCCGCTCCCCCTTCCACCTATACTGTATATTTGACCAGTATCAATACACCCTGCGCATTTCCCGCTATTCTGTTAAAAGGTCTTGATTCGCCAACATCGCTAAAGGGACAGGGAACATGTCAGCAAAAAATGCGCCGCCTCCGCTGCCGGATATTTTCTCACCGGCAACCCGCGACTGGTTTACCTCGGCATTTCAGCATCCCACGCCGGTGCAGTCGCAAACGTGGGCCGTGACCGCCGCAAATCAGCACGCGCTGGTGATCGCCCCGACCGGTTCGGGGAAAACCCTTGCCGCGTTTCTCTATGCCCTGGATAGCCTGTTTCGTGAAGGCGAGGCAGCGCACGCCACCACCTCCTCTGACAAAGAAAAGAAAGTCACCCGAATCCTCTATATTTCCCCGATAAAAGCCCTGGGTACGGATGTCCAGCGCAACCTGCAAATTCCCCTGCTGGGGATTAGCGAAGAACGGAAGAAATCCGGCGCGCCAGAGGTGGCTATTCGGGTTGGGATCCGCACCGGCGATACGTCGCCTCAGGAGCGTGCGAAGCTGAGTCGTCATCCGCCCGATATTCTGATCACCACGCCGGAGTCGCTTTATCTGATGCTCACCTCCCGCGCCAGAGAGACGCTGCGCGGCGTTGAAACGGTGATCGTCGATGAAGTACATGCGGTAGCTGGCACAAAACGCGGCGCGCATCTTGCGCTGAGTCTCGAACGTCTGGATACGCTTCTGGCAACGTCGGCGCAGCGCATTGGTTTGTCGGCGACCGTGCGTTCGGTTACAGCCGTTGCCGCTTTTCTGGGCGGCGATCGTCCGGTTACCGTTATCAATCCGCCTTCTACCCGTCACCCGGATATCCACATCGTCGCTCCAGCCGCCAATCTTGATGATGTCTTAGCGGACAATAGCGACAGCGGCGAGGCCATTCACAAGGGGCGAGAAGGTTCCATCTGGCCGCGCATTGAAGCCGGTATTCTCGATCAAATCCTTAGCCATCGTTCCACCATTGTTTTCACCAACTCGCGTGGGCTGGCGGAAAAGCTGACGGCCCGCCTGAATGAACTGTATCTTTCGCGACAACAAGCGTTGCCCCAACCGCAGGCAGAGCCGGTGCACTTTGACTCGCTAACCGGGTCCACCAGTAACCGGGCGCAGGACGCCGCAGAATACATTGCCCGTTCGCATCATGGTTCGGTGTCCAAAGAACAGCGTGCCGTCACCGAACATGCGCTGAAATCCGGCGAACTTCGCTGCGTGGTGGCGACCTCCAGTCTGGAACTGGGGATCGACATGGGGGCGGTTGATCTGGTGATTCAGGTGGCGACGCCCCTTTCTGTCGCCAGCGGCCTGCAGCGCATCGGGCGCGCCAGTCACCAGGTCGGTGGGGTATCAAAGGGGCTGTTCTACCCCAGAACCCGTCGGGATCTGATTGACTCTGCCGTCATCGTCGAGTGTATGTACGCCGGACAACTGGAAACGCTGACGCCGCCACGCAACCCGCTAGATATTCTGGCGCAGCAAACCGTTGCTGCCGTATCAATGGATCCACTCAATGTTGATGACTGGTATGCCCTCGTCCGCCGGGCTTCACCGTGGCAGGATTTGCCGAGAAGCGCATTTGACGCCACGCTGGATATGCTGGCAGGGCGCTATCCCTCCGGCGATTTTGCCGTCTTCCGACCGCGCATAATCTGGAACCGCGAAACCGGGTTATTAACGGCCCGTCCTGGCGCGCAGCTTCTGGCGGTAACCAGCGGCGGTACCATTCCGGACCGCGGCATGTTCAGCGTGCTGCTTCCCGAAGGGGATGAACAAGCCGGATCGCGTCGCGTAGGCGAACTGGATGAAGAAATGGTGTACGAATCACGCGTCAACGACATCATCACGCTGGGTGCTACCTCGTGGCGAATTCAACAAATCACCCGCGATCAGGTTATCGTTGTCCCCGCGCCCGGACGCTCGGCCAGACTGCCGTTCTGGCGCGGCGAAGGCGTCGGGCGCCCGGCGGAACTGGGAGAACGCATTGGTGATTTTATCCATACGATGTCCGATGACAACGCAGAACGCCGGCTCTCACCCCGACTGCGCGATGACAATGTTCTGTCGAATATCAAAGGGTTAATTGACGATCAAAAAAATGCTACGGGCGTGCTCCCCTGGAGTCGTCATCTGGTGCTTGAGCGCTGTCGCGATGAAATGGGTGACTGGCGGGTTATTCTGCATTCCCCTTATGGTCGTCGGGTACACGCGCCCTGGGCGCTGGCGATTGCCGGACGCCTCCATGCGCAGTGGGGGGCTGACGCGTCGATTGTTGCCAGTGATGATGGGATTGTCGCGCGCATACCGGACAGCGACGGGAAACTGCCCGATGCCGCTATTTTCCTGTTTGAACCGGAAAAACTGCTGCGCATTGTCCGGGAGGCCGTCAGCAGTACGGCACTGTTTGCTGCCCGCTTCAGAGAATGCGCCGCCCGCGCCCTGCTGATGCCGGGCCGCACGCCAGGGCGTCGTTCGCCGCTCTGGCAGCAACGCCTGCGCGCCAGTCAGCTTCTGGAAATCGCGGCGGGCTATCCTGATTTCCCCATTATTCTGGAAACGGCTCGTGAGTGCCTGCAGGACGTTTACGATCTCGACGCACTTGAGCAGGTCATACGCCGGTTGAACACCGGCGAGATCCAGATTTCTGAAGTGACCACGCCAACCCCCTCACCCTTCGCCACCGATCTACTCTTCGGCTACGTCGCGGAATTTATGTACGCCACCGACGCGCCGCTGGCGGAACGTCGGGCTTCGGTACTGGCGCTGGACAGCGAGCTGCTGGGCAACCTGTTAGGCCAGGGCGATCCACTGGAGTTGCTTGACCCGGAAATTATCCGCCAGGTTGAAGATGAACTTCAGCGGCGGGCGGCGGGCAGGAAAGCCCAGGGGATGGAAGGCGTTTACGATTTACTGCGCGAACTGGGACCAATGAGCGTCGACGAAATTGCCGCCAGACACGAAGGAACGCTCGCTGACATCAGGACATGGCTTGATGAGTTGTCCGCTGAAAAACGTATTTTCCCGGTCGTTATCGCGGACACGGCGCAGATGGCCTGCACGGACGATGCAGCCAGACTTCGTGACGCGCTGGGTATTCGCCTGCCTGCGACGATTTCACCGGCGTGGCTGCATCCGGTGAACGCGCCGCTGCGCGATCTTTTCCTGCGCTTCAGCCGTACCCACACGTTGTTTACTCGCACCCAGATTGCGCAGACGTTCGGGTTGGGGGTAGCCGTCGCCGGCGATCAACTGCGTCAATTGCGCGATGAGGGTGTCCTCATTCCGTTGCGTGCCAGTACTTCTTCCACGCCTGACGAAGCGTCAACGTGGGTGAATGAGGACGTATTTCATCGTCTTCGCATCCGCTCGCTGCATGCGGCAAGAGAGGCAACCCGTCCGGTTCCGGCAACGAGCTACACCCGACTGTTGCTGGAGCGTCAGGGACTTATTTCATCCGCCGACGGCAGCCCTGCGCGCCTACCGCCCTCCTCCACGGGTACGCTGGAAGGAAGTGACGGCGTCACGCGTGTTATTGAACAACTGGCCGGAGTCGGCCTGCCTGCCTCGTTGTGGGAAAGCCAGATTTTCCCTGCTCGTGTCCGTGATTATTCACCGGATATGCTCGATGAGTTGCTGGCGACAGGTGAAGTCATCTGGTCAGGACAAAAGAAACTGGGCGACGATGATGGACGGGTGGTACTGCATTTACGGGATTACCTGGCAGAAACGCTTTCCCCGCCATCCGGTGACAGCGAGGCGCTTTCAGACTTACAGCGCGCAATTTTGGACGTTCTTTCTGGTGGTGGCGCATGGTTTGCGCAGCAACTTAGCGCGTTGATTCAGACGCGTGCGGCAGACGCTGGCGGTGACGAATGGTTAACGCCAGCCACGCTGCATGAGGCACTTTGGGGTCTGGTCTGGCAAGGGTATATCACGACCGATATCTGGGCTCCGCTGCGTGGCCTGACGCGTACTGTCGCCGCATCGCGCCAGCCGTCACGACGTTCGCCGCGTATGCGTCGTGGACGCCCGGCTTATGCCGCGCCGCGCCTCTCGTCCATCGCTGTACCGGTTTCTTACACCACGCCTGCGCTGGCCGGTCGCTGGTCGCTGCTGCCGCGAGAGACGTTGAATGATACTGAAAGGATGCTGGCCTGTGCCGAGAATATGCTCGATCGCTACGGCGTAATTGGTCGCCAGGCCGTGATTGCCGAGAATGTGCCTGGCGGCTTTCCCGCCATGCAGACGCTGTGCCGAAGCATGGAAGATTCTGGGCGAATTCTGCGTGGGCGGTTCGTGGAGGGAATGGGCGGCGCGCAGTTTGCCGAGCGGGACACTGTCGATCGTCTTCGCGATCTGACGTCGTCGACGTCTGAACAACAGGCGTTTACGGCGGTGGCGCTATCTGCGAACGATCCCGCTAATCCCTGGGGAACGCTACTACCGTGGCCGACGCATCCGTCATCTCTGGTCCCCGGCCGGCGTAACGGCGCGTTTGTCGTGATTTCCGCTGGACAGTTGCGGCTGTACCTTGCTCAGGGAGGAAAAAAGATGATGATCTGGACAGAAAATGAGGAAATGCCTTCGCCGGAGATTTTCAGGGCGCTGGCGAGAGCCTTACGCCGTGAACCGCGACTGCGTTTCACACTGTCGGAAGTTAACGATAAACCGGTACGGCAAACCCCTCTCTTTACCCTGCTACGGGAAGTCGGGTTTTCCAGTTCGCCGCAGGGGCTGGACTGGGGATAGGAAGCGCAGAAATGAAAAGGAGCTTAACCTGAGTCAGGAAAAGCTCCCCTTTAACCGTCTACTGATTACTCAGCGTCTGATTCTTCAGATTTGTATTTTGCAGCGGTCTCTTTGATCAACTGCTGCAGTTCGCCGCGCTGGTACATTTCGATCAAAATGTCGCAGCCGCCAACCAGTTCACCGTCAACCCACAGCTGTGGGAAGGTCGGCCAGTTTGCATATTTTGGCAGTTCTGCGCGAATATCCGGGTTTTGCAGAATATCCACATAGGCAAAACGCTCACCACAGGCGGAAAGTGCCTGCACAGCCTGGGCGGAGAAGCCGCAGCTTGGCAGTTTTGGAGAACCTTTCATATACAGGAGAATCGGGTTTTCAGCGATCTGGCGCTGGATTTTTTCGATAGTGGTGCTCATTGTCTTGCTTCCTTAACTTCTTTTACGGCAGTCGACTGACATTGTAGCGTTTCAGAGCGACATCGGAAAATAACATTTTCATTACGCTTTACTATTTTATCGTCTGAACGCATAAGTTGCATTCCCAATAATAGTTTCCTCAGTGCCTGTGTCGAAAGTGTGCGCTAAATAAGCAGATTTAGCTTTGGCTGCTGTTTTTTTTTGCACTCAATAGCGAAACCGTATTTTTAACAATAAAAGCTATTAACTTTATTCGTTTCTATAGATTAGAATCATCAGGTTTTGTAAATCACACGCAGGTATGATTGCGACCTGCCTTAACAGAGGAATGCTCAGTGGCGCGGATAAACCGACTTTCCCTCACGCTCTGTGCTTTGCTATTTACAACGATTCCCTTTATGCCGATGGCACATGCGTCCAAGCAAGCCAGGGATACGGCTGGTCTTACGGATAGTAAGAAAACCAGCAACAAAAAGAAAAGTACGGCAACAGCAAAAAAAACGAATAAAACCAATCAAAAAACCGCCAGGAAAACGACCAGCAAAACCAGCACGAAAACCGCCTCTTCTTCTAAGAAAAAAATCACCGCCTCTGCCAAAACCAGCAAAACAGCCAGTCGCAAAAGTAAAACCGTCGCAGCGAAAAAGACAGCCGCTGTCAGCTGGAGTGAAAAGTGCACCCCGCGTAAAGGACACAAGCCGACGTGTGTGAAAGTGAAGAACACGGCGTCAGGAAAGATTGCGGATGCCCATAAAGTGAAAGTGCAAAAAGCGACCAGCACGGCGATGAACAAATTAATGAGTCAGATTGGCAAGCCGTACCGCTGGGGTGGTACGTCTCCGCGCACCGGTTTCGATTGCAGCGGTCTGGTTTATTACGCTTATAAAGATCTGGTTAAATTCCGTATTCCGCGCACAGCAAATGAAATGTATCACCTGCGTGATGCCGCACCGATTGATCGTGGGGAATTGAAAAATGGCGATCTGGTGTTCTTCCGCACTCAGGGACGTGGTACTGCCGATCACGTCGGCGTTTATGTCGGCAACGGCAAATTTATTCAGTCACCGCGCAGCGGTCAGGAAATCCAGATCACATCGCTCAGCGAAGATTACTGGCAACGCCACTATGTCGGCGCTCGCCGGGTCATGACACCCAAAACCATTCGTTAAAACTTTACCCTGTTGTTAACGCAACAGGGTAAGTTCATCTTTTGTCTCACCTTTCAATTTGCTACCCTATCCTTACGCACAATAAGGTTATTGCGCGAAATACTATTAATAATAAGGAGAGAAGCAATGTCGTTCGAATTACCTGCACTACCGTATGCCAAAGATGCGCTTGCGCCGCACATTTCCGCCGAGACGCTGGAATATCACTATGGCAAACACCATCAGACCTATGTCACCAACCTGAACAACCTGATCAAAGGCACCGCCTTTGAAGGGAAATCACTGGAAGAGATCGTACGCAGTTCGGAAGGCGGCGTGTTCAATAACGCTGCTCAGGTCTGGAACCACACGTTCTACTGGAACTGCCTGGCACCGAATGCTGGTGGCGAGCCAACCGGCGAACTGGCTGACGCGATTACCGCCTCTTTCGGCAGCTTTGCCGAGTTCAAAGCGCAATTTACCGACGCGGCGATCAAAAACTTCGGCTCTGGCTGGACCTGGCTGGTTAAAGGAAAAGAGGGCAAGCTGGCTATCGTTTCCACCTCCAACGCTGGCACGCCGTTGACCACCGACGCCACGCCGTTGATGACCGTCGACGTATGGGAACATGCGTACTACATTGACTACCGCAATGCGCGTCCTGGCTACCTTGAACACTTCTGGGCGCTGGTAAACTGGGAGTTTGTAGCGAAGAACTTCGCCGCGTAAAAAAGATAACGCAGAAGGGAATCCCTTCTGCGTTTTTGTCCTGCCGTTAACTGGCGACGCACACCTGTTCAGGTTGTTTTCTCGCCGAGACAAACACCAGCAACAGCGCCATACCCGCCACAATCGCCCCCATCACAGGAACAAAGCTGTAGCCTAATCCGCCTGAAATGACGGCCCCGCCAGCCGCAGCGCCCAGCGCATTTCCAAGGTTAAACGCGCCAATGTTCACGGAAGATGAGAGACCCGGCGCTTCATGAGCCACACGCATGACGCGCATTTGTAACGGAGGGACGACCGCAAAGGTTGCCGCCCCCCAGACCACCATGCTGACCGCCGCGCCCAGTTCATTCTGCGCCAGGAAAGGGATCGCCAGCATAATTACCATCAGCAGCAGCAAAAAGCCCTTCAGCGTGCCGTTAACCGAGCGATCGGCCAGTTTCCCTCCTAGGTAGTTGCCAATGGAGAAGCCCACACCGATCAGAACCAGCATCCCGGTCACAAAGGCCGGTGTCGCATGGGTGATGCTTTGCAGAACAGGCGAAATATAGGTATAGAGCGTGAACATGGCGCCCGCTCCTAGTACGGTAGTCAGTAGCGCGGAGAGCACCTGAGGACGCATCAGCACCGCCAGCTCTTTTTTCACTTCCGGGCGCGCCCCGGCACCGCCTTTTGGCAATGATAAGAAGAGACTCAACATCGAGATAACCCCCAGCCCCGCTGTCGCCATAAACGACATTCGCCAGCCGATGGTTTCACCCAGCCAGGTCGCCGCCGGCACACCGCCGATATTGGCGATGGTCAGCCCCATAAACATGGTCGCAACGGCGCTCGCCTGTTTGTGCTTCGGCACCACGCTTGCCGCCACCACCGAGCCCATGCCGAAGAATGCGCCGTGGTTAAGGCTGGTTAAAATACGTGACAACATCAGCGTGGTGTAATCCGGTGAAATCGCCGAGAGCACGTTACCGAGCGTAAAGATAGCCATCAGAAAAATGAGCGCATTACGGCGTCCGCGATGTGACAGCAACAGCGTCATCAACGGCGCGCCGACCATCACGCCAACCGCATAGGCACTAATCAGCATACCTGCCGCGGGAATAGACACATCAACGCCACGCGCGATGACGGGCAGCAGACCCATTGGCGAGAATTCGGTGGTACCGATGCCAAACGCACCAATGGCCAGCGCCAGTAACGGATAATTGATTTTCATGCAGTGATGACTCCGGCTCTTCGCGACAGGGCGCGATGCTTAACAAAGAGTCAAAAGCATGACATCAATCACAAAAAAAGAGAAGTTAACAAAAATACAAAAGACTTTTGCAGATTCAATAACAATATGGCGGGAGGTTCGAGGGAGCAGGAACTCCCCCGAGGGGATCAGTGCAGTGCCGCCGTCAGGCCGCCCGCAACGATTAAAGCCAGGACAATAAACGTGGTCACTAATGAAAATTTCAAATCGGTGCTCATCAACTTTTCTCCTTTTTATACCCACACAAAAAGTGATATAGCGCATTTTTACACACTTGAGTGTAAAAATCTCCCACGATTTAGAGTGATATGTGCTTTTAATACTTCCCCTTTTCGTAAAGATCAGACAAAATTCGACGCTTACTTGATTAGCGTACCGGCCATTGACCCCTTCCTGACGTTCCGTGTCGTTTCCCGGCGTGCCGCAGCCCTGACGTTGGGCACAGGATGAGTAAAGGCAAACGTTTACTTGGCGTAATTTAATGTTCAGGTTGGGTCTGGAGTGAGATTTAATGGCAACAATTAAAGATGTAGCGAAGCGCGCAAACGTTTCCACTACAACCGTGTCACACGTAATTAACAAAACGCGTTTCGTCGCTGAAGAAACACGCAATGCAGTGTGGGCGGCAATCAAAGAATTGCACTATTCCCCCAGCGCGGTTGCCCGTAGCCTGAAAGTTAACCATACCAAATCTATCGGTTTGCTGGCGACGAGCAGCGAAGCCCCCTATTTTGCTGAAATTATTGAAGCGGTTGAGAAGAACTGCTTCCAGAAGGGCTATACCCTGATCCTCGGCAACGTCTGGAACAACCTGGAAAAGCAGCGTGCCTATCTGTCGATGATGGCGCAAAAACGCGTTGATGGCCTGTTGGTAATGTGTTCCGAATACCCCGATCCCCTGCTCTCGATGCTGGAAGAATATCGTCATATCCCAATGGTGGTGATGGACTGGGGCGAAGCCAAAGCCGACTTCACTGATACGGTGATTGATAACGCCTTCGAGGGCGGCTACATGGCAGGCCGTTACCTCGTCGAGCGTGGACATCGCGAAATTGGCGTGATCCCAGGACTGATGGAGCGTAACACCGGCGCAGGCCGTTTGGCCGGATTTATGAAAGCGATGGATGAAGCGCTGATTAAAGTGCCTGAAAACTGGATTGTTCAAGGCGACTTCGAGCCGGAATCCGGCTACCGCGCCATGCAGCAAATTCTGTCGCAGGCGCATCGCCCAACGGCGGTCTTCTGTGGCGGCGATGTCATGGCGATGGGCGCCCTTTGCGCCGCTGATGAGATGGGTCTGCGCGTCCCGCAGGACGTGTCGCTGATAGGCTACGACAACGTGCGCAACGCCCGCTTCTTTACACCAGCGTTGACCACCATCCACCAGCCGAAAGATTCACTGGGTGAGACGGCCTTTAATATGTTACTGGACCGTATCGTCAATAAACGCGAAGAGTCGCAGTCTATTGAAGTCCACCCGCGCCTGGTGGAGCGCCGCTCCGTGGCGGATGGCCCGTTCCGCGACTACCGTCGTTAAGCCTCTTCTGCGGGAGTCTCATCGGGCTCCCGCAGCCACTCTTTGTTCAGCGTTTCACTGTCTCCCAGATAATCCAGCAGCCAGATCAGCGCAGGTGACATATCATTCTGCTGCCAGGTCAGGCAACAGGCCGCATCCGGGAAAGGATTCTCCAGATTTAACGCGACCCACTGCCCCTTGTTGAGATACGGCTTGGCGAAATGTGTCGGGACCATGCCGACACAGAGTCCGGCGCTGATACAAGTCGCGGAAGAATCCCAGTCCGGCACCACCACCCGCTTCTGATTGTCCAGCAGCCAGGTCACGCGTTTCGGCAGCGTGCGGGAGGTATCTTCCAGCACCAGCGACGGCCAGTTGCGCAACGTGTCATCGCTTAACGGCCCGCTCATGGCGGCCAGCGGATGCGTACTGGCAACGACACAACACCAGCTCAGCTTACCCATATCGCGGAAAGTGTATCGTCCGCCAACCGGGATCGCCTGGGTTGCCCCGATGGCGAGTTCGACCCGACCATCTGACAACGCGTCCCAGACGCCATTAAACACCTCCTGGAAGACCAGTAATTCCACGTCATCAAAGTGGCGGTAGAAATCGACGATCAATTGCCGCGTGCGTTCCGGGCGCACGATATTGTCCACCGCAATGGGGAGTTGCCCACGCCAGCCGTTAGCGATCTGCTGACACTGTTGACGCGTGATCTGCATTTTTTTGATGACAGAGCGGCCTTCTTTCAAAAACCAGGCGCCCGCCGGGGTTAACACCACATCACGATGGCGACGTTCAAAAAGCGGGACGGCCAGCCACTCTTCCAGTTGGCGAACCGTATAGCTGACCGCTGAAGGCACCCGGTGCAACTCCTGGGCCGCGGAACTGAAGCTCCCATTGCGTGCCACGGCATCGACCACTTCCAGCGCATATTCTGACCACATAATCTGCCTACAAAATTTTTGAATGCAATAAACAAATATTACCGTTTCACAAGCCCAAATTCACTCCCTACACTCTGCGCCAGTGTGATTAATCAAAATTAGAGAACAACTATGCAACCAGGAAAAGGGTTTTTAGTCTGGCTGGCAGGGCTCAGCGTGTTGGGTTTTCTGGCAACCGACATGTATTTGCCCGCTTTTGCCGCCATTCAATCTGACCTGCAAACACCGGCCTCTGCCGTCAGCGCCAGCCTGAGTCTGTTTTTAGCAGGCTTTGCCGTCGCCCAACTGCTGTGGGGACCCCTCTCTGACCGTTATGGCCGTAAACCGATCCTGCTGCTGGGTCTGTCTGTCTTCGCCCTCGGTAGCCTGGGTATGCTGTGGGTGGAGAGCGCAACGGGCCTGTTAGTACTGCGTTTTATTCAGGCCGTGGGAGTCTGCGCGGCGACCGTCATCTGGCAGGCGCTGGTTACCGATTACTATCCTTCGCATAAAATTAACCGCATTTTCGCGACCATCATGCCGCTGGTCGGGCTGTCTCCTGCACTGGCTCCGTTATTAGGCAGTTGGATTCTGACCCATCTTTCCTGGCAGGCGATCTTTGCCACGCTGTTTTTCATCACGCTGCTGCTGATGCTGCCCGCCCTGTTTTTAAAGCCCACCACCCGGGCTCGCGATGACAGCAAGGACAAACTGACGTTCACCACCCTGCTGCGTGCGAAAGCGTACCGCGGCAACGTCCTGATTTACGCCGCCTGTTCTGCCAGCTTCTTTGCGTGGTTGACCGGTTCCCCGTTTATTTTGAGTGAAATGGGCTACAGCCCGGCGGTGATTGGGCTGAGCTACGTACCGCAGACCATTGCTTTTCTGATTGGCGGCTATGGCTGTCGCGCCGCGTTGCAAAAATGGCAGGGACAACAGCTCCTGCCCTGGCTGCTGGTTATCTATGCGCTGAGCGTGGTGGCAACCTGGGCGGCAAGTTTTATCCATCACATCACGCTTGCAGAGATCCTGATCCCCTTCTGCATAATGGCGATTGCCAACGGGGCTATTTACCCGATTGTGGTTGCCCAGGCGCTGCGTCCATTCCCGCAGGCGACGGGTCGTGCCGCAGCCCTGCAAAATACCCTGCAGTTGGGTCTGTGCTTCCTGGCAAGCCTGGTCGTTTCCTGGCTTATCAGCACACCGCTGTTGACCACGACCAGCGTGATGTTGTCTACGGTGGTACTGGCTGGACTGGGCTATAAGATGCAACTGCAGCCTTCTAACGACTGTGCGCAGCATGATAATTGCGGGATTGCCCACAGCGAATCCCATTGATATCACTCATAATCACCGTTAATTAGTCGGCTAACAATTTTTGGTTGTATCATCGTTTTTTGAGGCCTATACTAAATTTCGGTTGTTAAAAATTACGATAATTATTATGTGTTAACGGGAACCGGAGCGTTCCCGGTTCCCCATGGATGGCCTTTTCGGCAAGGGGTCCTCCCTTCCTCTGTTCTACGTCGGATAATAGACTCGCGGAATGTTTCCGTGAGATTTCTCACTAAGCCCAAAAAGCGTCTACGCTGTTTTAAGGTTCTGATCACCGACCAGTGATGGAGAAACTATGAGTTCATCGTGTATAGAAGAAGTCAGCGTACCGGATGACGACTGGTACCGTATCACTAACGAATTATTAAGCCGCGCGGGCATTGCCATCAACGGCTCTTCACCAGCAGATATACGCGTTAAAAACCCCGATTTTTTCAAACGCGTTTTACAAGAGGGGTCGCTCGGTCTGGGTGAGAGTTACATGGATGGCTGGTGGGAATGCGATCGGCTGGACCAGTTTTTTAGCAAAGTTCTGCGAGCAGGACTGGAAAACCAACTTCCCCACCATTTCAAAGATACCCTCCGCATTGCGGCCGCTCGCCTGTTCAATCTGCAAAGTAAAAAACGAGCGTGGATCGTCGGTAGAGAACATTACGATCTCGGCAACGATCTGTTCAGCCGTATGCTCGACCCTTTTATGCAGTATTCCTGCGCGTACTGGAAAGACGCGGATACTCTGGAGGCGGCGCAGCAGGCCAAACTGCGGTTAATCTGCGAGAAATTGCAACTGCAACCCGGTATGCGTGTGCTGGATATTGGCTGCGGCTGGGGGGGGTTATCGCACTATATGGCGACGCATTACGGCGTCAGTGTGGTTGGCGTGACGATTTCAGCCGAGCAGCAGACAATGGCTCAGGCCCGCTGTGCCGGGCTGGATGTGTCGATTCTGTTGCAGGATTATCGTGATTTGCACGATCAGTTTGACCGCATTGTCTCGGTAGGCATGTTTGAGCACGTCGGCCCTAAAAATTACGCGACCTATTTTGACGTGGTTGATCGCAATCTGAAACCTGAAGGGCTGTTCTTATTACATACCATCGGTTCGAAGAAAACCGACAATAATGTCGACCCGTGGATCAACAAGTATATCTTCCCGAATGGTTGCCTCCCGTCAGTACGTCAGATAGCCAACGCCAGTGAATCGCACTTTGTGATGGAAGACTGGCATAACTTCGGCGCGGATTACGACAAGACGCTGATGGCATGGTACGAGCGTTTTCTCGCTGCCTGGCCTGAAATTGCCGAGAACTATTCCGAGCGTTTTAAACGGATGTTCAGCTACTACCTCAACGCCTGTGCCGGCGCGTTTCGCGCCCGCGATATTCAGCTCTGGCAGGTGGTATTCTCGCGCGGCGTTGAAGACGGCCTGCGCGTAGCCCGCTAAACTTTCTTATGCCCCCGCCGTCTTGCGGGGGCTGGAGGGTTTTACGCTTCGCTGGCGGTTTTCGTTACCGCCGCTTCACGCGCAGCCAACACGCGTTCTACCGTATCCACCACCGCCTGCGTTTGCGGATCGATTTCGATATTGACGCGCGCGCCCAGTTTTTTCTTACCCAGCGTCGTGCGTTCCAGGGTTTCCGGAATAAGATGCACGCAAAAACGCGTCGCGGTGACTTCTCCGACGGTCAGGCTGATCCCATCAATCCCGATAAAACCTTTGTACAAGATGTATTTCATTAGCGTCGGATCCTGGACTTTGAACCAGATCTGACGGTTGTTTTCGGAGGTTAAAATCTTTGACACTTCCGCGGTGGTCATGATGTGACCGGACATCAGATGCCCGCCAATCTCATCGCTGAATTTTGCCGCACGCTCGACGTTAAGCAGGTCGCCCACCTTCAGATCGCCCAGATTGGTGATCCGCAGCGTTTCTTTCATCAAATCAAAACTAATGCGATTGCCGTTAATTTCTGTGACGGTCAGGCAACAGCCGTTATGCGCCACCGATGCGCCCGTTTCCAGCGCGTCCAGCATGTATTCAGGTAATTCCACTACATGGGTGCGAAAATTGGGTTTTTCATCGATCGACACCAGTTTTGCGGTGCCCTGCACAATACCTGTAAACATACCTGCAACTCCTGAATTCAGTTAAGCCATTTCTGCCTGCCACAATAGCAGTTGGAAAATCAGGTTGCCAGTGAAGTGCCCCTTGGCCTGTTTTTTTCACTGGTGAAATTAGCATTCATCGCTACAATAGACTGAAATTTCCCCTTACATCTTCTTCTTGCTGCCACCCGTGGCGGCTTTTTTAGTCTCTCAAATAAAAACAAAATGATAGGTGTACACGTGCAGAAGTATATCAGTGAAGCGCGTCAGTTATTGGCTCTGGCAATACCGGTGATTCTTGCGCAAATCGCCCAAACCGCAATGGGGTTCGTCGATACCGTGATGGCGGGTGGTTACAGCGCCACCGACATGGCGGCCGTCGCCATTGGCACCTCCATCTGGCTGCCCGCCATTCTGTTCGGCCACGGGTTGCTGCTGGCGCTGACTCCGGTGATTGCTCAGCTCAATGGTTCCGGACGCCGCGATCGCATTGCGCATCAGGTGCGTCAGGGCTTCTGGCTAGCGGGTTTCGTCTCACTGCTGATTATGATTGTGCTGTGGAACGCCGGTTATATCATCCGCTCTATGCATAACATCGATCCGGCCCTGGCGGATAAAGCCGTCGGTTACCTTCGTGCATTGTTATGGGGCGCACCGGGCTATCTGTTCTTCCAGGTTGCGCGTAACCAGTGCGAAGGTCTGGCGAAAACCAAACCCGGCATGGTGATGGGTTTTCTTGGCCTGCTGGTCAACATCCCGGTGAACTATATCTTTATCTATGGTCACTTCGGCATGCCGGAACTCGGCGGTGTCGGCTGCGGTGTGGCGACTGCGGCGGTCTATTGGGTGATGTTTAGCGCCATGCTCTGGTACGTGAAACATGCGCGTTCAATGCGCGATATCCGCAATGAACAGCGTTTCAGCAAGCCGGATAACGTAGTGATGAAGCGTCTGGTGCAACTGGGTCTGCCGATTGCGCTGGCACTGTTCTTTGAAGTCACATTGTTCGCCGTGGTGGCGCTCCTGGTTTCGCCGCTGGGCATTGTCGATGTCGCTGGTCACCAGATCGCCCTGAACTTCAGTTCGCTGATGTTTGTTTTGCCGATGTCACTGGCGGCGGCGGTCACTATTCGCGTGGGCTATCGTCTCGGACAAGGTTCAACGCTGGATGCGCAAACCGCCGCGCGTACTGGTTTAGGCGTTGGCGTCTGCATGGCGTGTCTGACGGCTATCTTTACCGTGACGCTGCGTGAGCACATCGCCCTGCTCTATAACGACAATCCTGAAGTGGTGACGCTGGCGGCGCAACTGATGCTGCTGGCGGCGGTTTATCAGATTTCGGACTCCATCCAGGTCATCGGCAGCGGGATCCTGCGTGGTTACAAAGATACGCGTTCGATTTTCTTTATCACCTTTACCGCCTACTGGGTGTTGGGATTACCGAGCGGTTATATTCTTGCCCTGACCGACCTGGTGGTGGACAGGATGGGGCCGGCTGGATTCTGGATGGGCTTTATCATCGGCCTGACGTCGGCGGCGGTTATGATGATGCTGCGAATGCGCTTCCTGCAACGTCTGCCTTCTACGGTGATTCTGCAGCGCGCTGCGCGATAAAACGACGATAGCCGCCAGCTGGCGGCTATTCTCTCGACATTTTGCGCACTTCCTCCGCAATCGAGTGAAATCCGGAAGAAAATTACCATTTCCCTCTTGCCACCTCCCGGCTCTGCCGCTAATATTCGTCCCCGTTGTCACACACAACGTTGCGTTCATAGCTCAGTTGGTTAGAGCACCACCTTGACATGGTGGGGGTCGTTGGTTCGAGTCCAATTGAACGCACCATTTTGCGTCCGTAGCTCAGTTGGTTAGAGCACCACCTTGACATGGTGGGGGTCGGTGGTTCGAGTCCACTCGGACGCACCATTTCACCGCCTGGTGATAGGGTGCCTGTTCTCTTTCCCTGCTCTCCTATTTTTCTCTGGTATTATTTCTCATCACTCAGTTTCGCGTAATAAAAATCAATAAATTACCCATTCATTGATTCATATTCCTGACTTGCGGGTGTGGGGGAAGTCTTCGCTTACCTTCCCATTAACCGTGTTGTATTGATGCAGCTTATTAACTACTTTCACTCCTCGCTTGCCATGACCTCCACTGCAGCATGAATGGGGTTTGCGCGCCCTGATTCTGGTACACTCCCCGACATAGTGTCAGGGAGAAGAGTTCAGTTCATTGTCACTGTGAATGATCATTACGTCGTTGAATGGAGAATGGATATGCCGAAATTGTTACAACTTCACTTCGCTTTTACTGGCCCATTTGGCGCAGAAATGGCTGAGCAACTGCGTGGTCTGGCGGAGTCGATTAACCAGGAGCCGGGATTTATCTGGAAGGTGTGGACGGAGAGTGAGCAAAACAAGGAAGCGGGAGGGATCTATCTTTTCGAAAGCGAGGAGACCGCGCTGGCTTATCTGGATAAACATACCGCGCGTTTAAAAAACCTTGGCGTTGACGAAGTCATCGCGAAAGTGTTTGACGTGAATATTCCGTTGAGCAAAATCAACAACGCCAGAGTGGGTTAATAATGCCGCAGAGGGGGATTTTCCCCCTCTGCGGATTTAACGTGACGCCAGGCTGGAGAGATATTTTTCCCCCGAGCGTTGCACGATTTGACTGGCATTGTGGGTAATATTCTGCCCTTCAAATGCCCCGTACAGACTGGAAAACGTCACCGTGTTTAACCGCTGGATGATCCCACCGACGGTTTTCGATGACAGCGGCAACATGTTCGGATAGCTCCACATAAACGACACCGCGTCAGCACCGGGAGTGACCTGCAAGATATCTCCGGCGAGGATCGTCCCTTCCCCCTCCTCCAGATACAGAACCGTTCCCCCCGCAAAATGGCCGCCCAGACGCAATAAGCTGACGCCAGGAAGCACGTTGTGTTCTTCCCCTTCCCATAGCCGAATCCAGGGGCTGTCGCGCATGATCCAGTCCCTGTCAGCCGCGTGGAGCCAGACGGGAGCGTCAAACGCCTCCGCCCAGTCCTGCATGGTGGTGTAGTAATGAGGATGCGAAATCGCGATGGCGCTCAATCCCCCCATAGCGCGGATGAGCGTTCGGGTTGCCGGATCCAGATTCGCAACGCAATCCCAAAGGATATTTCCCACCGGCGTCCTGAGCAGAAACGCCCGCTGGTTTATGGCAAAGGAAGGAACCGTTTTCAGACTGAAAAGTTGCGGCGTATGCTGCTGCCACTTATTGGTATGGCTGGCGATGAGCTCATCAAAGTCCATCCAGGCCTGCCCGGATACAGGGATATATTGCCGCTCATCGTCGCAGATTTTACAACGTTTAACGTTGCCGTGGTGGTTATCGTATGAGGTGCCACAGGCTTTACACAGCGTTATCATCGTCACTCCTTTCCTCACAATAAACACCGTTAAGTATGGCAGAGGACACCGCTCGTCAGGCACGTAAGCGATTCCAGACCGAAACATCCGGGCCTTCCTCAACTACACTGACATGATGTAACCGCAATCCCAGCGGCAAAATAAAAATAACAGGACGGACAGGAGTATGAAAAAAATCGCGATTATCGGAGCTGGCCCCACAGGCGTCTATACCTTTTTCTCATTACTAAAAGAGGAGCAGCCACTGGAGATCGTCGTTTTTGAACGCGGAAACCGGGCAGGAATTGGTATGCCTTACACCCATTCTGATAATAGTCCAATGATGTTGGCAAATATTGCCAGTATTGAGGTCCCACCTCTTTT
Source organism: Citrobacter sp. Ca225 (assembly GCF_030337175.1). Taxonomy (NCBI): domain Bacteria; kingdom Pseudomonadati; phylum Pseudomonadota; class Gammaproteobacteria; order Enterobacterales; family Enterobacteriaceae; genus Citrobacter; species Citrobacter sp. Ca225. The sequence continues at coordinate 79,906 of NZ_JAOWCD010000100.1, forward strand.
TGACACCTGGCTTGAGTGGTTGCAAACCCAGGAAGCGCAGTACCTTGCACAGTTTGCCGTTAAGAAAGAAACGCTGCACCAGCGTCAGTTTCTGCCACGCATTCTGCTCGGCGACTATTTTCGCGCGCAGTTTTTGCAGGCCGTCCACCACGCAGAAAATCGAGGATGTAAGGTGAGATTGTACGAATCCTGTGAAGTCACGGATGTCTCAGCTGTGTCCACTGGCGTACAACTCTGGACCGATCAACACACGGAGCCGCTGCATGTCGACTTAGCAGTGATTGCCACGGGACACGTCTGGCCGGACGATGACGAATCCACGCACGCATTTTATCCCAGCCCCTGGTCCGGCTTGATGGACGCGGACGTGCCCGCCGCCAAAGTGGGCATTCTTGGAACCTCATTGAGCGCTCTGGATGCCGCAATGGCGGTTGCGGTACAGCATGGAACCTTTCACGAAACAGAGGAACATCAGGTCAATTTCACACTGAATAAAGGCAGTGAAGCGCTGGAGATTACGCTGATGTCCCGTTCCGGCATTTTGCCGGAAGCCGACTTCTATTGTCCTATACCCTATGAACCGCTGGAGTACGTTACCGATGAGGCTATTCAGCGCGAAATCGCTGCCGGTTCAACAGAACTCCTCGATCGCGTTTTTAGACTGATGCAGCAAGAACTCGCCTTAGCCGATCCCAAATGGGCCAGGCAAATGTCGCTCTCCTCACTGGATGCGGATAGCTTTCCCGTCGCGGTGTTTGCCGACAGAGCGCGCAGCGATCCGTTCGAATGGGCGGCCGCAAATCTGAAAGAGGTCGACGAGAATAAGCGTAACAAACACACCGTTGCCTGGCGCTATACCTTGCTGCGTTTACATGAAAAGGTTCAGGAGATCGTTACGCACCTGAATGAACAGGATAGTGAACGATTTAACATCGGTCTCGCTCGCGTATTTATTGATAATTATGCGGCGATCCCCTCAGAGTCAGTTCGCCGAATGCTGGCGTTGCACGCAGCCGGTATTCTGCGCATTCTCACGCTGGGACAGGATTACAGGAAGGAGATAAAAGCGGATCGCACTGAGATTACGACGCACAACGATCGCCTGTCCTTTGACGTATTCATCGATGCACGTGGCCAAAAACCCCTGAAGACCAAAGACTTACCGTTCCCGCGATTACGCCAGCAATTACTGTCGTGTGGAGATGCAATTCCGGACGTTGGCGATGATTACACGCTTCAGGCACCAGAGAACGTTCGCGGACGAATTGCCTTTGGTGCCTTGCCCTATTTAATGCACGATCGGCCCTTTATCCAGGGACTCGTCGCCTGCCAGGAAATTGGCAACGCGATGGCCAGGGCAGTATCAAAACCGGCTTCCCGCCTGCGCAGACGTTTATCGATTTACGATCGCTAACGCCGCACGCATTGTGGATGCATCCAGATTCCTATTTGCTCTATACTTGTCGGAAGTCAAAAACGAGCGAAGAAAGGTGAATAATGGAAATTGATCTCGATAATCTGGTCTTTAACGGACTGGAAGAGGCGCAGGAACGTAACGCTGAACGTCTGGACGATGCGGACAAAAAAGCAGAATCGGTGATTGCCGATGATGACTGCGGCGACGCCTGCAAAATCTGATTTGTTTCAGCCTACCGCGCAGTTCTGCGCGGTAGTTCCTTCAACGTCTTTTATTTCCTTTGCATCTCCGTGGTGAGTGCAGATTTCATTCCAGTACACCTCGCGCATCCGACGGTGTTCAGCGTGTTGTTTGATCACGAAACCACTCCGGGTCAATGTTAGCAATGTCCACGCCATACAGGCTGGCGACAGGAAGAATGGACTCCACAACGCGCTGCAGATTGACCTCTGCACCGGGCTGTCGGGTCCGCTTTGGCGTGATGGCAACTCGCATCCAACGACGCGCCATCTGCATGTTTACCTTCTCCATCTCCGGCTCCTCTGTTTTGTCAGGTGCTTTTCATTGCAGCGCAAACCGCACAAAAAATGAAATGCGAATTCTGCGCACCGTTATCTGTTTTTGTTCGTTAGTAACCCTTCGTTAACACACTGTTCACTAATAACTTTTTGCATATAAATAAGACTTTTTTCTTCTTTTGCTGCGGGTTCGGGTTGTGGGAGCGTAAAAGGACAAACCAATAATTTCAGGGATATCAAAGAAAATGATGGCAACGAAAACACAACGTACGAAAAAAACGATTCTCGCCCTCGGCGTCATGCTCGCCACGAGTTTTTTGAGCATTCAGGCGCAGGCCGATCAACTCGCTGATATCAAGGCCGCAGGCGTGGTCAAGGTTGCGACGTTTGACGCTAACCCGCCGTTTGGCTCCGTCGATGCGAAAACCCATCAGATCGTGGGTTACGATGTTGATTTCGCTCAGGCGCTGGCAGCATCGCTGGGTGTGAAACTGGAACTGGTCGCCACCAATCCCGCTAACCGTATTCCGCTGCTGCAATCGGGGAAAGCCGATCTGATCGTTGCTGATATTACGATCACCCCCGAGCGCGCCCAGGTCATCGACTTCTCTGTGCCCTACTTTGTCACCGGTCAGCAATTCCTGGTGCCTGCCTCGTCACCCGATAAGCTGGATGAGTACAGCCGCGCACGCATTGGCGCAGTGAAAGGAACCACCGGTGAGCAGGCGCTACATCAGCGGTTCCCGCAATCCCGTGTGCTGGCCTATGATGATATCCCGCTGGCGTTAACTGCCCTGCGCAACGGCAACGTGCAGGCTATCACTCAGGACTCCACTATCCTGGCGGGTTTGCTCAGTGGCGCACCGGACAAAGCGCAGTTTAAAATCCTGCCGGATTTACTCAGCAAAGAGGAAATCGGCGTGGGCGTGAAGAAAGGCGAACCGGCGTTGTTGAAAGCGGTTAACGATGAATTATTGCGACTCGAATCCAGTGGGCAGGCAGGCAAAATTTATGATGTCTGGTTTGGCCCGGAAACGAAAAATCCGCAGCCGCGCGCCTTTAAAATTGAGGCCAGATAAGATGCTGGCTGGTTTATTCACCCCGTCCGCAGCCGGAGCTGCGGATTTCCACACATTGCGCCAGGCGCGAGTTGAGTTACGCGACGTGGTGAAAGCGTACGGCGATCACCGGGTACTCAACGGTGTCAGTCTCACCGTCGAACCCGGTGAAGTTGTGACTATTCTTGGCCCCTCGGGATCGGGGAAATCGACCCTGATCCGCCTGATTAACCAACTGGAATCATTGAGTGGCGGCGATATCTTTATTGATGACAAACCGGTCGGTCAACTTAAGGGGGCCGCGCTGCGACAGCTGCGTAGCCGCATTGGTTTTGTATTCCAGCAGTTCAATCTGTATGCCCATCTGACGGCGCAGCAGAATATCACCCTCGCGCTGGAGTACGTCCACGGCTGGAATAAAACCGACGCCACACAACGCGCCTATGCCCTGCTGGAACAGGTCGGGCTGGAAGAGAAAGCGAGTGCTTATCCGGCACAGCTTTCCGGCGGTCAACAGCAGCGGGTGGCGATTGCCCGCGCGCTGGCCTCTTCGCCGCAAATTCTCCTGTTTGATGAGCCCACCTCTGCTCTCGATCCGGAAATGATCGGTGAGGTGTTACAGGTCATGAAACGTCTGGCGCACAGCGGTATTACAATGATTGTGGTCACCCACGAGATGCATTTTGCCCGTGAAATCGCCGACCGGGTGGTGTTTATCGACGGCGGCGATATTCTCGAAATCGCCTCCCCGGAGGCCTTTTTTACCCGGCCGCAGCACCCGCGCACCCAGCGTTTTCTGCAAAAAGTGCTGGATCCGTTGCATCAGGAGTTATCACGATAATGCCGTCAATGGACTGGCAGGGAGTGCTCACCGGCCTGCCCCTGCAATGGATCCTCTCCGGATTTCTCACCACGCTGTGGGTCAGCGCCGCAGGCATTTTCCTCGCCACGCTGTTGGCCATCTTGCTGTTAGCCCTTCGTCTTTCCGGCCATCGCATGGGCCGTCGCCTGGTGGCTGGTTGGGTATCGCTGTTTCGTAACACCCCGCTGCTGGTCCAGTTGCTGTTCTGGTACTTCGCCGGCTGGAACCTGCTGCCGCGCAGTTTTATTGCTTTTGTCAACGCAGAGCATGGCTGGTCAATCCTGCCCGGCAACGTCTGGTGGCTGACCCCCGAGTTTCTTTGCTCAGCGTGGGGACTCGGCGTCTTTACCTCGGCATTCCTGGTCGAAGAAGTCGCCTCCGGATTGCAGGCGGTCTCCGCCGGACAACGCGAAGCCGCGATCTCACAGGGATTTTCCTCATGGCAGACCTTCCGCCATATCCTGCTGCCGCAGGGACTAACCAATGCCTGGCAACCGGTGGTGGGGCAATATCTCAACCTGATGAAACTATCGTCATTAGCCAGCGGGATTGGCTTTGCGGAACTGACCTACCAGGTTCGCCAGATTGAAAGCTACAACGCCCATGCGCTGGAGGCCTTTGCCGTGGGCACTGCGCTTTATCTGTTCACCGGCGTGACGTTCGGTCTGCTGTTGACCCATCTGGGGCCCGCCCCCCGACTGGAAAAAAAGCCGCAACTCCGCCGGTTCCGGTTCAGGAGTCCCCAGCATGATCGCTAATATTGCGGTGATAACCGACAATCTGGATTATCTCCTGTGGGGACGACTGGCCGACGGTCAACCTGGCGGTGTATTGTTGACCCTGATGATGGCGCTGGGTGCGGCGGTGCTGGCCTTACCTGCCGGTATTGCCCTTGCCGCTCTCGCCTGGCGTTTTCCGGGCGTCATCCGTAAGGGATTGTTCATCTGGGCAGAGCTCATACGCGGGATACCACTGATCTTCGTTATTTTCTGGATGTGGTATCTGCTCCCTATGCTTACCGGCAGCGATCTGCCCGGTGCGGCAACGGTGACGCTGGCGCTGGCCTGGTTTACCGCTGCGTCGGTGATGCATTCTGTGTACGCGGGACTCAACGCACTACCCGCCGGACAATATGATGCGGCAATGGCGCAGGGTTTTAGCCCTGTTCAGGCATTAAGAAGGGTTCTGCTACCGCAGGTGTTACGCCATATCCTTCCCTCCCTGACCGGGATATGCATTGGTCTGCTGAAGGACACATCGCTGGCGTTTATCGTCAACGTGCCGGAACTGACGACGGTGGCGGGACAGGTTAACAGCCGGGAACAGATTTACCCGGCGGCTATCTTCATCTTTACGGGCCTGGTCTACTATCTGCTTTGCTACGGGCTGGAGAAAGCGACCCGGCGAGGGTTTGCGCTTCGTTGAACGATCAGCACTCAACAAACTGGTGCGCGTCGTCGAGTCGGTATTTCACACCGACGCGGATCCCGGCTTCACCTTCAACCGCGACGGCGAAACGCATGCGTTTGCCGTCATGATACGCCAGCGCCGCGCAGCCGCCCGGTCCCAGCACGACGGAATCCACCACCCCGCTACTGGCAACGATCGCGTTATCGCCGTTACAGATGATATGCACATTATCGCCACTGTTAGCGATTTTCGCATTGGCGCCAAAGCTCACTATCTGGCTCAGGTCACCGTTACTGGCGACATGATTTCTTTCACCGAGCGAACTCACCCGCACACGCATCCCGCTGCTGGCGATCCGCGTTCCGTTACCGGCGCTGCTGATTCGCGTGGAGTTTCCTGCGGCGGCCAGCCGCGCGCGATCCCCGGAACTGCTGATATGGCTGTTGTAGCCAACGCTGCCAATGCGCACGCAGTATCCCGCACTGGCAATTTGTGACGCATAGCCTGCGCTGGCGATCTTCATGTTATCACCCGCACAGCCCAGATTCGCGTTATCACCCGCGTTCGCCACCTGCTGATCGCCCATTGAGATATCTGGCCGCGCCAGTCGCGACATGGCGGAGATATCCTGGCGGGCAAAATTTTCTTCATCCAGCCAGCGCGACCAGGCGTATTCCACCAGGCTGTTCGCCCAGTCGAGATAACCTTCGCGACTCAACGCCCGATGCACATCAGCGTAGTTGCCGCCTTCAGGAAAACGGCGCAGAAACCAGCGGTACATCACCGCGCCAACCCGCCAGTTGCGTATATCTTCTCGCGTGATCAGCATACGTTAATGCCGGTGATAGCCATCGACCATGCAGCGGAACGTTTCGCCAGGCGTGCGGCCCGTAGTGCACAGGTAGAGGTGACCAAAAATAAAGAACAGGCTGATGATTGCCAGCGCGAAATGCGCCTGCAACAACCAGTAGCGTACGCCGGGGAACAGGTCGCCCACGACCTGCGGATAGAGCGCCAACAATCCGCTCAGCAGCAACAATGGCAACAATCCGTACATCACCCCGACATAGGCCGCCTGCTGTAACGGATTAAACTTCGAACGCGGTGTTGCCGGGAACGGATGCGCTTCCCCCTGCATAATGCCGAACAGATAGAAACGGGTCTGTTTCATCGCTCGCGCCACCCAACCCTGGGGACGGATAATGTAATGATGACCGTTCCCGCCCAACGCATTGATCAGCACGAAACCGACCCAGCACGCCAGCAGCAAAAATCCGCAGACTTCGTGCACCGTCAGCAAGCTTTTCATTACCGCCGCGCTGACCAGAGAGAAATGGTTGATTAGCCCGCTACCGAGCAGGAGTAAAAACAGCAAGGCATTCGACCAGTGCCACAAGCGTACCGCGCGAGAATACAGGTAAACCTTCTCACCATGCCCGGCGGCTGCCTTGTTGGCCGCGCGAAAGCGAAGCCAGGCGTGTAACCCCAGCACCAGCCACATCGCCACCAGCAGAAGTCCGGCGATCACCAGCCAGACGGGCCAATACTCGGGAGAAAATACCGGCACATAATTTGCCAGTTGGGCCTGGAACTGTTCAGCATTCTGCGACGCGTTCATACATTATCCTTTTTAATCAAATGTTGACCGAACCGACGATACAGATGGGGTTTGCCCGCGCCCGGAAGTTGATACTGGTAATAGTTATTTTCCTGTAGCCAACGCTGGATGTCCGGGCTGTCTTCGCGTCCAAACAGCAGCGCATGTTCCGGGCAGGCGGTCACGCAAATGGGCGGAAAGCCTTTTGCCAGTCGCGACTCGGCGCAAAAATCGCATTTGTCCGCTACTTTGGTTTGCGGATTCAGGTAACGCACCTGATAGGGGCACGCGCCGATGCAGTAACTACAGCCAATGCAGCGCGAACTGTCGACACGAACGATCCCGTTCTCATCGCGCCACGACGCACCGGTCGGGCAAACCTCAATGCAGGGCGCATCATCGCAGTGCTGGCAGGACTGACGGAAGTAGTGATACAGCGTCTCGTTGTCATTATCTGAAACGGGAATATGCGCAATCGACAGGCGACTTCCCTGCGCGGGAACATGATTCGTTTTGCGACAGGCGCGGGTACAGATGTTACAGCCATTACATCGCGATTCATCATGGATCATGACGTAACGAACGGGGCCGCTGGCTGTTGTCTTCGCCAGCAGCGTCTGGCCGGGTCCGCTGAAGAAAATGACCGTTCCCATGCCAAGCACAAATTTTCGTCGAGTGAAGGACATCTTGTTATCCTCTAATGCTGTGGTCGCGCTCGTCCACGCTTTCCATGAATTCAGGGATTCTGAAACTGCTCAACTTCCAGCCATTCGCACAAGCCGTATGCTTTGCCGTAACTCATAAAGCGTTCGCTGAATAAATACGGCACGTCGTTCGACGACGAGACCGGGCGAATATCGGCATAGTCGGGGTGCGTTTCAATCGCGGCCAGCGCGGCTTCTATCTGCTCAGGCGCGAAACCGTAAGGCGATTGTTCCAGCATGGCGATTTTGTACGGACGCGGATAGGTCTGACAGTCAAAGCGCACCGCCAGTGCGATTGCCCGACAGATATCCTTTTCCACCACCTGAACACACATGCCGGCATAGTTGGCGGTCATGGTCTGGGTTGAGTAGTAATATTCATCCTGAGAGCCCTGCACACAGGCGATATCCTCGCCGGCGAGCCCCTCTTTGAGCGTGTCCAGTAGCGGTGTGAGCGCCGCCTCTTCTACGGAGTACGGCGGCTGCAAGAACAGCTCGCGCGCGACAAGCTGGCCGTTCGCCGAATGCTGGCGGATAAAATCCGCCATAATCTCAGCAGGGCTTTCTGCTACCGCCTGTTCATCCGCGCAGGCTATCGGCTCATGTCGCCCCTGCAACCACTGCCGCTTTTCGAGATCGACATCCGGCGCGATAAGTTGGCTCACTTCCTCTGGTTGGCTCATGTTTTTTCCTTACGCCGGCAACAGATTCTGCGCGGCCAGGTCATCGGCGACATCTTCCAGGCCGAGTCGATTCAACGTCTCACGCGTCGGGCAGCCCAATTCAGGGTGCCAGCCCATCTCTTTATAAAACAGCGTCAGGGATTCACGCATATCGTCGCGGTCCATCTTGTCGGTGCCTTCGCTAAAGACCGGAATCTTCGGATCCTTATCAAACACCCACGAGCAGATCAGATCGTGCGCATTGCGCATATCGTTGGTCTGCATCAGTTTCACCGTGTAGGCGCGATGTAGAGTGAAGATACGTTCTGCGGCTAAATCGAGACTGGCCTGAGTGGTTTCATCACCGGTTACGGCCTGAAAGAATTTGGCTTCCAGATCGAGATCCCCGCGATAGTTGCGACTTTTCAGCGGCGACACGGTCATCGGCCAGACCCAGTTACACAGCGTGACGGCGTTATGCAGGCACACTTTCAGCAACGTCCATTTGGCATATTTAATTTTTGCCGCGTTGATGGGCGTGTAATTTTTCGTTTCATCGTAGGCGTCTGGTGAACCAAACAGTTCCGCGGCGACTTCCCGCTGGAGTGTTAAAGGCAAACCCGAGCCGATGAAATTGATGTGGGTGTGGGTCATACAATCGCGGTTGAACATGCAGTTGGTGATGGCCCCCACCTGCGCCGAGGCTTCGTTGGCGTGGTGAACCGGAAAACCAAACGGTGACCACAGTTTATTTTTTTCATACGCCCAGTATTCATCACCCAGTTGCCAGCGCTCGGCAATGGCATACGACCCATCCGCCAGATGGCTAAGTTCACCCACGCGATGCGCCAGACGATAATAGAAATCCTTGATGAAATTCGGATCGCCCGCTTCCAGTTGATCCCAGCGGATCTGGGCATATTCTTCCGCCGGCAGCACGCGTTTAAACACCCCTTTGCTGTAGCAATACGTAAAGTCGCGGTGCAACTGGCCGTAGTTACACCAGATGCCGTAGTCATCAAACAGATTCAGACCCACCAGGTTGCCGATGACCCGGCCATCGCCTTTGTCTTCAAAGTCCTTCGGACCGTTCGGGAAAATGGTGGTATGGACGAAGTTCGCCACGCAGGTATTCCCGCCGGTGCTCGGCACGCCAAAGTCCTTCACGCGAGGAATGTTCATCTGCGTCATGCAGCGAATCGGACAGGAATGGCAGCCGCTCATTTTCACCGTGTACTTTTCCGCTGCCGGACCTAAATCGAAGACCGATTTGTAGGTCCTGAAGCCGACGGTGTTCTGATTACCCGGCGGGATCTCGCCGGTCTCGATCGGCCCACCTTCCGCCGCGCCCCAGAACAACCCTTTGCGTGCGGTCCAGCGTGACGCGGGCGAGGAATATTCCGCCCATGCCTGCGGTGTGCTGGGCACAACATGGTTATTATTCGCGCCAATCAGCTCCGTCATCATGTAATCATTCAACCGCTTCATCTCTTTGCGATCGGCAATGTTGACGCCTTTGGTCCCTTCCACGGCGATGGCTTTCAGATTTTTCGATCCCATCACCGCGCCGGTCCCTGCGCCACCGCTGTGGTTGCGGCTATTGAGCATACAAGAGAGCGGCACGAGGTTTTCACCCGCCTGACCAATCGCCGCCACGCAGGTTTCTGGTGACGTCATCCGGCAAATTTCTTCCGTGGTTGCACGGGTGCCTTTCCCCCACAGAAAATCGGCTTTTTCAATCGTGACCTTGTCGTCTTTAATATTGAGCCAGACGGGGGATGCCGCCTTGCCTTCAATGATGATGGCGTCATAGCCGGCAAATTTCATTTGTGCGGCAAAAAAACCGCCCATATGTGCATCGACAACCAGATTGCCTTTTGTGAATGTAGAGAGCGACGTGATATTAACGCGAGAACTGCATGGAGCGCCGGATCCGGTAAGCGGTCCCGTCGCAAAAACTAATTTATTGCCTTCATCAAAGGGTTTAGTGCCAGCGGGAACTTCGTCGTACATAATTTTGTAGCCGAACCCCATACCGCCGACAAATTTTTTAAATTTACTGGAATCTTCAAGGGTAATATCGCCTGTTGTAAGATTGACCCGTAAAATATTACCTGTCCAACCGTTAGCCATAATGTTTTCCTTTGCAAGATTCAAACAGTAATATCTTTCCACTCGATGATTTTTAATGCCCCGGTCGGGCAGGCACTGGCGCACTCACCGCATAACACACATTTTGATGATTTCTTCGTTTCGGTATTGACGGTGGCCATCATCCAGGGACACGCGGTAGTACAGGCGCTGCAACCGATACAACGTCGGTGGTCAACGGCAATGCAACCGTCTTCCTGGCTCCAGGTAATCGCCCCAATGGGGCACACCTTCATGCACTGCGGATCTTTGCACTGACGACAGGTGTCCGGGGTGTAGTTCAGATCGCCATACAGGCCGCCGCCGGAGCCTGGTCCCTTGTCGCCAAAGAAATAATGACGGTGAATTTTAATGCGGGAAAAGAAGGTGCCGACGGCACCATCATTGTAATTGGTACAAGAAATTTCACAGCGATGGCAACCGGTACAGCGGGCGCGTTGGGTTACCAGCACCCCTTTCGGCGTGGAGATCAACCCCACGGTGCCGCTATCGATATCTTCTTGCTTACAGCCAAAAAGTGACAGTAACGCGGGCGCGATGGTTAACCCTGCCAGGCCTTTTCCTGATATACGCAGGAATTCCAGCCGCGTTAAGCCAGTATCTAATAATGGACGATCAACCTGGTTCATTTATTTTGCATCCTCTTCGCAAACGCAGTGCCGACAACACGTCCCAGGCTGATGCTAATTATGCTGAAACAGAGCCTCTGATGTTGCCTCCCACAGCTGAAGTTCTGCCATAACCGGATTGCATAAATAACGCAACTTAACGCAAATAAACTAATCCTTTAGGGTTAGGCGAAATAAATAATGGGAGTTATTGGTAGGTATAACTTTGATCATTATCAATTAAAAATGGGAAGGGAAATATTAAATGCGTAGTGATATTTATTATCATAAAGACAGTGAAACACTGTTCCACAAGATTACAAATAAATGTGAAATTGTTCCCAACTATAAATTAAAAAGCGGTCGTGATATATTAACAAATATAACGAATTAGCCAATAACGATAATATTGTCCCTGAATAATTCGCGTTTCAGGAAATAAGGGATGCGTTCATCCCCTAATGCGGTTAGCTGGCCAGCGCTTTGATTACCGTTTCCATTGCCTGTTTTTCGAGGTCGCTACGCTGAATACGCTGGTTCGCCAGTGCGGTTCTCAGTACCCCGGCAATCACGATATGTTTGGGTTCCTGTCCCAGATCGCGCATTTCCAGCACCACTTTGCCAACCACTCTGCACATCTCACGGTACAGTTCATCGTCTTTTGTCAGGTTTCCCATTATTGTCTCTCATTGCTGGTCCAGTTAAACAGCATATATCAGACTGGAGGGGATGACAAAAAACAAAGAAAATCAAATAAATAACTCACGGTACTATTCAACGATATGCGTTTCTTTCAATTGTTGCCATTTGTTGACCAGTGCCGCCAGATTTGCCGCCTGCATTTTTTCCATCACCCTGGCGCGATGTACTTCTACCGTGCGGACCGCGATGTTCATCACCTGCGCAATCTCGCGGTTCATCAGTCCATTAACGACGAAACCTGCTAACTCACGTTCTTTTGCCGTAAGTGCGCGATAACAGGTGATGATCTGTTGTCGGGCTACGGCCTGTTCCGATACCACCAGCGCACGCTCCAGCGCCGTTTGCAGCGGTTTGGCGCTGACCGGTTTTTGCAAAAAGTCTACCGCCCCCTGCTTCATCTGCTCGACGGCCATCGGCACGTCGCCATGTCCGGTCAGAAACACCACTGCCAGCGTACTTTCGCGCTGGCGCAACACCGCATGGACATGCTTACCGTCCATGACCGGCATCCGCATATCCAGCAACAGTACGCCCGTCTGATACAAATCGGCCTGCGCAAGAAAAACAGCCCCTTCTTCCCAGCACGTGACCGGATAGCCCAGGCTCTCCAGAAGAAAGGCGCAGGCATCGGTGACCGCCACATCATCATCCAGTAAATGAATTATCGCCATTGCCGCTTCTGTCCTCCTGTTGAGTAAAATCCAGTACAACCGCCACGCCAGGCAGCCCGTCAGGCGCGGTCTGATTTCGCAGGTTAATCTCTCCCTGACCGTAACGTACCAGCCGCTGACAAATCACCAGCCCCAGTCCCATCCCCTCTTTCCGACTGGTTTTGAAGGGCTGAAAGGCTTGCTGCAATAAGGCATCGTTGATACCGCCGCCATTATCCTGCAACGTCATGTGCACGCCCTGTGTCGACGCTGAGGCGTCAATCCACAACGCGGTGGCACCCGCCTGCGCCGCGTTGAGGATCAGATTAGCCAGCACCTGCTCCAGCAAAACCGGCGGCAGCAACATCGTCAACGCGCGATCGATATTGCTGTGTAAAATTAACATCGGAAACTGTTGTGCCATGCGTAACAGTTGCCAGACATGTTGAACCGCCTCGCGAATGCTGATGTTCTCCCACTCTTCCGTGCGGATCGGGCTTCCCTGAGCCTGACTCACCCAGCGTCGCAAATTTCGCAGCGTCTCGGCCCCGCGCTGCGCCTGCCGATCGATATGCTCGAGCGCAGGCAGTAACGCGTGCGCCGGATCCTGAGACTGCAGGCGAATCAGGCTGCCCTGCGCGTAATGGCGAATAGCCGACAGCGGTTGATTCAGTTCGTGCGCGAATCCGGAGGTCATTTCGCCGAGAACGCTCATCTGCCTGGCCGTTTCCAGCGCCTGCTCCTGCTGGCGCAACTGGACGCTGTTGCGTTCAAGTTGTTTACCACGGCGACGAACCAGCAGCATCACCCAGATGTAGTTCAGGGTCAGCAAAAGCAGGATCAGCGCAGTCCCGCCCATCAGCCACTGATGTTGTATCAGCCAGCTTTTCACATCCAGCCATAAGCGTCGCTGCTGTGGATGCTGCTGTACGTCGCGCAGTAACGCCTCCACCTGGCTGGTCGACGCCGGCGCTCCCCAATGGAACGCGGAGGTGTCAGGTGCAGCCAGCAGCGCGCGGGTGACGCGATCGGCCAGCGCATCACTGACCGCAGGCAACGCGGCAAACGACCAGTCAGGATAGAGCGGCGTACTGGCTAAACAGGCAATATTTCCGGGACGGTTGAGCACCGCGACAAAATCGGTTTTATCAACCAGTCCCTCTTCGTCCATTTTTTCCAGCAGGCAGACCGGAACAATCACCGCCTGCACCGCGTTTTCACGGAGTAAATAAAGAAGCGCATCGGCTGGAAAACCAGTAAAACGCAGGTTGAGGTCGCGCTCCGGGCGCAGGCCGGCGTCGCTCAACGCTTTGTATCCCAGCAGGTAGCCGCCGAACGCCTGAGGATCAATGGCCCCCACTGTTTTACCGATCAGATCGTGCACGCTGGTGATACCGCTGTCGCGCCGGGCAAGGATCGCACTGCCAATGACGTTCCCCGTGCCGCGCGCAGAACGCAGAGACGCCAGCCAGCGCAGCGGTGAATGGCTGTTCAGTTGCACAAACTGTGCCGGGTTGGTCACCACAAATTGTACGCTTGCGTTGTTGACCGCCGCCTGCATCTGGTGCAGATCCAGCGGCAGAATGTGGAACCGTTCTCCGGGAATCTGCTGATTAAGCTGCGTTTCCAGCGCCTGCCAGTGATTACGGGTGGAGACCTCACCCCGCATCGCCAGAATCCCGATATTCCATGCGCCCGCCAGCGAAGCGCCGCTGAACATTAAGGCCGACGCCAGCAGCGTCAGCCTCATCACCTTTTTACCTCTCACACCCTTATCCCCGTTGATTATGTTGTTTTAGATCAACAACCCGCCGGGTATGTGGTTAACCACAATAGAGCTGCCCCCGCCACGATTTTTACACTGTAAATCATCGACATTCTTTATTCATCACACGCAACCCAACGGCGTGACAAATGTTTCGTTGTTGCCTTGAGACGGGAGAAAAAATGGACAGCAGTAAACGGCAGTTTCTCCAGCAACTGGGCGCCCTGACCGCAGGCGCGTCGCTGGTTCCACTGGCGCAGGCGAAATTTTCTTTTTCACCTGAACGCCACGGCGGTTCCACACAGCAGCGTTACGCGATGCTTGTCGATCTGCGCCGCTGCATCGGCTGTCAGGCCTGCACCGTCAGTTGCGCGATTGAAAACCAGACGCCGCAGGGCGAGTTCCGTACCCATGTGAATCAGTATCAGGTCCAGGTGGCGGATGAGGTGACCAATGTGCTGTTACCGCGTCTGTGCAACCACTGCGACAATCCGCCCTGCGTACCGGTTTGTCCGGTGCAGGCCACCTTTCAACGCAAAGACGGTATCGTCGTGGTCGATAACACCCGCTGCGTCGGTTGTGCCTACTGTGTGCAGGCGTGTCCTTATGACGCCCGTTTTATCAATCATGAAACGCAGACCGCCGATAAATGCACGTTTTGCGTCCATCGTTTAGAGGCCGGACTTCTCCCCGCCTGCGTGGAGTCCTGTGTTGGCGGCGCGCGCATCATCGGCGATATCCGCGATCCGCAAAGCCGTATTTCGCAATTAATCCGCACCCATCATGACACCATCAAGGTGTTGAAACCGGAAAACAACACCGTGCCCCATGTCTTCTATCTGGGACTGGATGAGGCGTTTGTCTCCCCGTTGATGGGCCGCGCACAACCCGCACTCTGGCAGGAGGTCTGATAATGTCACCCTTAATCATTGAAGAGGTGCTGACCCGTCCACAGGCGGTGAGTTGGCTTCCCTGGGCAGTACAGTATTTCTTTTTCATCGGTATTGCCGCCTGCGGGGCGCTGTCTGGTGCCGTCCTGCACTGGCGGAAAAAGGATAATCCCGCCCTGGAAAACCTGACGCTGCTGATTACGCTAACCTGCGCAATCACCGCACCGCTGGCGCTAACCGCCGATCTCCACCAGACAGCCCGTGTCTGGCATTTCTATGCGTACCCTACGCCGTGGTCATGGATGCCGTGGGGCGCCCTGTTTTTGCCGCTGTTTACCGCGTTCCTCGGACTCTGGTTTCTGGCGCAGGTTTACAGGCAACTCACTGGTAAAAGTTACGCTGTCACAAAATGGTTCGCGTGTGCCAGCGCGCTGACCGCGATAGGATTGTTGCTCTATACCGGGCGGGAAGTCTCTGTGGTGCAGGCTCGCCCCGTCTGGTTCAGTTATGCCTTTGTGCTGGTGATGTTCCTGAGTGCGCTACAAACCTTTTTAGCGTTGTTAATCGTCGGGCTGCGCGATGATTTTCCAACGCAAAAGCGCCTCGCGCTCGGACAACTGCTGACACTGCTCGCCCTTGCAGCCGTCATTATTTTCTGGGTCTGCGGCGATACGCTTTCCGGTATGGCCATCCGCCAGTGGCTGGCAATCTCCGCATCGGCACGCCATTACGCCTCAGGCTGGCTGGCATTCTGGCTGATCTCATTGCTGTTTAGCGTTATCGCCCTGCGTCGTCCGCTGTCATTGCCTCTGCGTAGCCTGCTGGCGTTGAGCGCGATGGCGCTATGCTGGCTCATGCGCTGGACGCTGCTGATTCAGGGGCAGACGCTGCCGAAATTCAACGCCCAGTTCAACCCATACGCCCTGCCCGCCGGAACCGACGGTTGGCTTGCCATCCTCGGCACCTTCGGCCTGTGGATAGCGCTGCTTATTATTATTCGCGAAAGCGTGAACGGACTCGCAAGGAGACTGCAACATGGCTAATTTAACCCGTCGTCAGTGGCTCAAAGTCGGCCTGGCCGTCGGCGGTATGGCGACATTCGCCCTCAGCTATCGTGACGTCGCGAAGCGCGCCATTGACGGCTTGATCAACGGCACCTCGGGTAAAATCACCCGCGACCACATCATCGGTAACGCGCTGATCCCGGAAGCCAACGCGCACCCGCGCTGGCAGCAGAATACGCAGCAAACCATCGCCATGACCCAATGTTTCGGTTGCTGGACACAGTGCGGCGTCAGGGTACGCGTTGATCAACAAACCAACCGGGTGCTACGTATTGCCGGCAACCCGTATCATCCGCTTTCTCATGAGCATCATATTGACGCGTCAGTGCCATTCAGCACGGCGATGGCGCAACTGGCAGGCGAGAACGGTCTTGATGCTCGCTCGACGGCCTGCGCCAGGGGCGCGACGCAACTGGAAGGTCTGTACAGCCCGTTGCGTATTCTTGAGCCGATGAAACGCGTCGGTAAACGCGGCGAAGGTAAATGGCAGCGCATCAGCTTTGAACAATTGATCAATGAAGTGGTGGAAGGCGGCGACCTGTTTGGCGAGGGTCACGTTGACGGCCTGCGCGCCATTTATGCCCCGTCGACCCCCATTGATCCGCAACATCCGGGGTTTGGTCCTAAATCCAACCAGCTTCTGGTCACCAATACCAGCGACGATGGGCGAGATACATTTCTACGCCGCTTTGCTCTCAACAGTTTCGGTAGCAAGAACTTTGGCGCGCATGGCTCCTATTGTGGACTGGCCTATCGCGCAGGTTCCGGCGCGCTGATGGGCGATCTCGATAAAAACACCCACGTAAAGCCCGACTGGGATAACGTCGAGTTCGCGCTGTTTATGGGCACCTCGCCCGCACAGTCGGGCAACCCGTTTAAACGCCAGGCCAGACAGCTTTCCAGCGCACGCCTGCGCGGTGATTTCAGCTATGTGGTCGTCGCCCCGGCGCTGCCGTTAACCACCGTGTTAGCTGACGATCACGGTCACTGGTTACCCGTGATCCCCGGCAGCGACTCTGCGCTGGCGATGGCAATGATCCGCTGGATTATCGAAAACCAACGCTACAACGCCGATTATCTGGCGCTGCCCGGCGCAAAGGCCATGCAACACGCTGACGAGAAGAGCTGGACCAACGCCACGCATCTGGTGATCGCCGACGATCTTCCCGGACTGGCGGGACAGCACTTAACGCGTCGCCATCTGGACCCTTCCGCGGCCAATGATCCACTGGTTGTTAATGAACACAACGAGCTGGCCCCCGCCAGTGATTGTCTGCACGCCACGCTGTTTGCCACGCGCCAGGTCACGCTCGCCGACGGACGTAGCGTGACGGTGAAGAGCAGCTTCCAGTGTCTGAAAGAATCGGCGGAAAAAATGACGCTCACGCAGTACAGCCAACAGTGCGGTGTGGCTGAGGACAACATCATCGCGCTGGCGGATGCCTTTACCCGTCACGGACGTAAAGCGGCGGTCGTCACCCACGGCGGCATGATGGCAGGAAATGGTTTCTATAATGCGTGGGCGGTGATGATGCTGAACGCGCTGATCGGCAACCTCAGTCTGCAAGGCGGCGTCTTTGTCGGCGGCGGAAAATTCAACGGCGCAACGGACGGCCCACGCTACAACATGGCGAGTTTTCAAGGAAAGGTGAAGCCTAAAGGGCTGAGCATCGCGCGAAGCAAAACGGCGTATGAATCTTCTGAAGAGTACCGTGACAAGGTCGCCGCCGGGCGTTCCCCCTTCCCGGCTAAAGCACCGTGGTATCCGTTTGTCGCCGGTCAACTGACTGAGTTGCTGAGTTCCGCGCTGGAGGGGTATCCGTACCCGCTGAAAGCGTGGATCTCCAACATGACCAATCTCTTGTATGGCATACCCGGTTTGCGCGCGGTGGCCGAAGAAAAGCTGAAAGATCCGGCACGGTTGCCGCTGTTTATTGCCATCGACGCGTATATGAACGAAACAACAGCCCTTGCGGATTACATCGTACCGGACACGCATAATTTCGAAAGCTGGGGATTCAGCGCGCCGTGGGCTGGCGTCGCCAGTAAAGCCACCACCGCTCGCTGGCCGATTGTTACCGCTGCCACCGCCACAACCGCCGACGGTCAGCCGGTTTCGATGGAGGCATTCTGCATCGCGGTGGCAAAGCAACTGCATCTGCCGGGGTTTGGCGACAATGCGATATCCGACAGCGCAGGGAACCATTATCCGCTCAATCGTGCCGAAGACTACTATCTGCGCGTTGCCGCCAATATCGCGTTTATGGGGAAGGCCCCGGTCGCCGAAGCGGTAACGGAAGATATTGAACTCACAGGCGTCCGCCGCATTATGCCCGTCATTGAGCAGACGCTAAAGGCAGAAGAAGTGCGTCGGGTGGCGTTTATCTACTCACGCGGCGGGCGTTTCGCACCGGACAAGAGCGGACGGGCAGAAAACCGGGTCGGCAACGCGTGGGAAAAACCGCTGCAAATCTGGAACGCCGAGGTTGCCGCTCATCGTCATGCTATCACTGGCGAGCGCTACAGCGGCTGTCCGGCGTGGTATCCGGCAAGACTCTCTGACGGACGTTCGGTGGACGACCTGTTCCCGCTGGCACAGTGGCCGCTCAAACTTATCTCGTTTAAGTCCAATACCATGGCCAGTGCGTCTGCGGTAATCCCACGTTTGCACCACGTTAAGCCGGTCAATCTGGTGGCGTTGAACCCGCAGGACGGTCAGCGTTTCGGGCTTTCCCATGGCGACACGGTGCGGATCACCACACCGGGTGGACAGGTTGAGGCGAAAATTAGTTTGCTGCACGGCGTAATGCCTGGAGTCATCGCGATCGAGCACGGCTATGGGCATCGGGAGATGGGCGGCGCGCAACACACGCTGGACGGTGAACCGCTGCCGTTTGATGCGAAAGTGAAATCGGGGATTAACCTGAACGACCTGGGATTTGCCGATCCGACGCGAAAAATCAGTAACACCTGGCTGGACTGGGTGTCCGGCGCCGCGGTCCGTCAGGGGCTGCCAGCAAGAATTGAGCGGGTCTGACACTTGCACGGATGGCAATGCTCGCGCGTTTTACCCGGCCTACAGGACAACGTAGGCCGGGTAAGGCGAAGCCGTCTCCCGGCAAAAACGGATCAGTTACTCACCGGAATGACCGCGCCTTTGTATTTGGCGCGGATCCACTCCTGAATCTCTTTTGAGTGCAGGACGTTAACCAGTGCGACGATATCCTTTTTCTTCTCGTCGCCACGATGTACAGTAATGATGTTGGCATACGGGTTGTTCTCACCGCTTTCCACCGCGATCGGGTCGTGTACCGGATCCAGACCAGCGTCGATAGCGTAGTTGGCGTTAATCACCACCGCATCACCTTCATCGTTGTTGTACATTTGCGGCAACAGCGCGGCTTCCACGTTAGGCAGGAACTTCAGCTTCTTCGGGTTATCCACGATGTCGCTGATGCGTGCGGTCACTTTGTCCACGCCCGGCTTCAGTTTGATTACGCCCTCTTTCTCGAAGATAGACAGAATACGCCCCTCTTCCGACACCGCATCACGCATGATGATTTTGCCGCCTTCCGGCAGATCCTTCAGTGACTTAACTTTTTTCGAATAGATGCCGATAGGCTCAATGTGGATGGCGCCCGCACTGACAAAATCGTAGGTCTTATCCCCGGCATGGTCTTTCAGCACACTGTTCAGATAGGGAATATGCTGGAAGTAGTTGGCATCAATCTCACGGCCCGCCAGCGCGGTGTTCGGCAGGATGTAGTCCTGGAACGGTTTAATCTCCAGATCGATCCCCTGTTTCGCCAGAATCGGTTTGGCCTGTTCGAGGATTTCGGCATGCGGTACGTTAGACGCGCCCACGGTCAGCGTGTCCGCCCAGGAGGCGAAGCTCAGGGCACTTAAGGTGGCTGCGGCGAGAAGTGTCAGTGATTTTTTCATGATAATGGTTTCCGTATTTTATTAGCGTTTATCTAACAGAGAAGTGATCACATCGCCGCAGAACTGGATAATGAAGACGATAACCAGAATGGTCACTGTCGCCACCAGCGTGACGTCGTTGTGGTTGCGCTGGAATCCTTCCAGATAAGCCAGATTCCCTAAACCACCTGCCCCGATCACCCCAGCCATCGCGCTGTAACTGACCAGCGCAATCAGCGTCACGGTGATACCGGACACCAGAGCGGGTGACGATTCAGGTAACAAAACCCGAAAAATTAAGGTGCTGAGACGAGCGCCCATTGAACGTGTGGCTTCAATGACGCCCTTATCCACTTCGCGCAGGGCGATCTCAACCAGGCGCGCGTAGAATGGCGCGGCACCGACAATCAGCGCCGGTAAGGCGGCATTCGCGCCAAGAATGGTGCCGACAATCGCTTTGGTAAACGGGATCAGTAAGACGATCAAAATAATGAACGGGATCGAGCGGAAAATATTCACCACCAGCGAAATGCCGCTGTACAGCGCACGGTTCTGGAACAGCCCGCCGCGTGCGGTAAGAAACAGCGCCAGTCCGAGGACGATACCGAGAACAAAGGTCGCAATCCCGGAGAGCGCGGTCATGTACAGCGTCTCCTGAGTAGCGGCAAACAATTGATCCCATTTCAGATGGGGAAACAGATTCTCAGCCATGTTGAATCACCTCACCGTCAATGCCGCTTTTTTGCAGGTCGTCCAGAATGTTATTGAGTTGCTCTTCCGACGCCACCACGTGCAGCCACAGCTGGCCGAACACGCCATGCGCCGTCTGGGTCATTTTGCCGTGCAGGATATTGAATGGCAGACCGTAGCGCAGGGTCAGTTCGCCAACGATCGGCTGATGCGTGTTGTGCCCGGTAAAGGTTAATTTAATTACCGTGCCGCCCAGTTCGCTCGCCAGTTGCGGGTTAAAGGCTTCTTCATCAGCATACTGTCCCACCTGGCGGACAAACTGACGAGTAATCGGCTGTTGCGGATGCGTGAAGACGCTCAAGACGTCGCCTTCTTCCACCACCTGACCGTTCTCCATCACTGCCACACGATCGCAGATTTTGCGCACCACGTGCATTTCATGGGTGATCAACACAATCGTCAGTTGGAAGCGGCGGTTGATATCAAGTAGCAGATCAAGAATTTGATCGGTTGTTTGCGGGTCCAGCGCCGACGTGGCTTCATCGCACAGCAATACATCCGGGCTGTTGGCCAGCGCGCGTGCAATCCCCACGCGCTGCTTTTGCCCGCCGCTCAGCTGTGACGGAAAGGCATTTTCGCGCCCCGTCAACCCTACCAGTTCAATCAGTTCCGCCACGCGAGCCTGAATTTTTGCTTTTGGCGCACCGGCGATTTGCATTGAAAAGGCGATGTTGTCGCGCACGGTGCGCGACCACAGCAGATTAAAATGCTGGAAGACCATGCTGATTTTCAGGCGCGCCTGGCGCAGCGATTCGCCGCGAGCGGCAGTAATATCATGACCGTTGATGGTCACGCTGCCCGCGGTTGGTTTTTCCAGCCCGTTGAGCAGACGAATCAGGGTGCTTTTCCCGGCACCGCTGTAGCCAATAATTCCGTAAATCTGTCCCTGCTCCACGGTCAAATTGACATTATCAACCGCAGTAATGGATAGCCGGCCTGGCGTGAACACTTTCGAAATATTTTTCAGGACAATCATGTCGTTTGGGTATCCGCGGCTGCTTATTGTTATCCTGCCAGCGCTTTCGGCTATTTAGCAGTATGGATGTCCAAACGAGTGTAATCAGGGTAATTTAGATTTGAAATGATTTAAAAGTCATTTGTTATAACTCGAAGGAATATGTCGAGTTGCGCAACACAGCCTGGTTTTTGCGTTTGCGCAATTGGCAGACACGACTTGTTTAATAACAATTTGTTGTGTAACTGCCTGGATGTATTCTGAAACACCGTTTCCATTTTCCTTTTGTGTCTGTTTCAGCGTATAATGCGTGACAATTGTCACTTGAATGGTTTCAGCACATTGACCTGTCATACTCAGAGACTACAAAACGTCGCTTTTTGTCGGGCTGAACGACGAGCACACATTCCTCTGCACGCTCTATCGATGTCACCTATCCTTAGTGCGAGGCATCACAACTTTCGTAATACAGGTTTAGCTTCCAGTCAGTGCGTTCCGGAAGCCGGCTTTCCATATCCTTCTCAACTTAAAGACTAAGACTGTCATGAAAAAGACGAAAATTGTTTGCACCATCGGTCCGAAAACCGAATCTGAAGAGATGTTAACCAAAATGCTGGACGCGGGCATGAACGTCATGCGTCTGAACTTCTCTCACGGTGACTATGCAGAACACGGTCAGCGTATCCAGAACCTGCGCAACGTGATGAGCAAAACCGGCAAGAAAGCGGCCATCCTGCTCGACACGAAAGGTCCGGAAATCCGTACCATCAAGCTGGAAGGCGGTAACGACGTTTCCCTGAAAGCGGGCCAGACCTTTACCTTCACCACCGATAAATCCGTGGTGGGGAATAACGAAATCGTTGCCGTGACCTACGAAGGTTTCACCTCCGATCTGTCCGTGGGTAATACCGTACTGGTCGACGATGGTCTGATCGGTATGGAAGTCACCGCGATCGAAGGCGACAAAGTCATCTGTAAAGTGCTGAACAACGGCGACCTCGGCGAAAACAAAGGCGTTAACCTGCCAGGCGTTTCTATCGCCCTGCCGGCGCTGGCAGAAAAAGACAAACAGGACCTGATCTTTGGTTGCGAACAAGGCGTTGACTTTGTTGCGGCCTCTTTTATCCGTAAGCGTTCTGACGTGGTTGAAATCCGTGAGCACCTGAAAGCGCACGGCGGCGAGAAGATCCAGATCATCTCCAAAATTGAAAACCAGGAAGGCCTGAACAACTTCGACGAAATCCTCGAAGCGTCTGACGGTATCATGGTTGCCCGTGGCGATCTGGGCGTTGAAATCCCGGTTGAAGAAGTGATCTTCGCGCAGAAGATGATGATCGAAAAATGTATCCGTGCGCGTAAAGTGGTTATCACTGCGACCCAGATGCTGGATTCCATGATCAAAAACCCGCGTCCGACTCGCGCTGAAGCAGGCGACGTGGCGAACGCCATCCTCGACGGCACCGATGCGGTGATGCTGTCAGGCGAATCCGCAAAAGGTAAATACCCGCTGGAAGCGGTCACCATCATGGCGACCATCTGTGAGCGTACCGACCGTGTGATGACCAGCCGTCTGGACTTCAACAATGACAGCCGCAAATTGCGCATCACTGAAGCCGTCTGCCGTGGCGCGGTGGAAACCGCGGAAAAACTGGAAGCACCGCTGATCGTGGTGGCCACTCAGGGCGGTAAATCCGCTCGCGCAGTGCGTAAATACTTCCCGGACGCCACCATTCTGGCGCTGACCACCAACGAAGTCACAGCCCGTCAGCTGGTGCTGAGCAAAGGCGTTGTGGCGCATCTGGTGAAAGAAATCGCGTCTACTGATGATTTCTACCGTCTGGGTAAAGAGGTTGCACAGCAGAGCGGTCTGGCTCAGAAAGGTGACGTTGTGGTGATGGTTTCTGGTGCTCTGGTACCGAGCGGCACGACTAACACGGCATCTGTTCACGTACTGTAATAATTCTCGAGTGAATTAATTCGATTAAAAAGCGCCCTCACGGCGCTTTTTTTATTTTTCCAATAGCCACTATTAATAAAAAAGCAAATCGGATTGAGCTATCTAATTACAGATTATCTAAGACGAATCCGATGGAAGCAGCCTGTTTTCACACGGTTTTTTAGCCGTTTTTGCGCATTTCGATGCTTCTTTGAGCGAACGATCAAAAATAAGCGTCTTCTCATCAAAAAAATATTCTCAACATAAAAAAGTTTGTGTAATACTTGTAACGCTACATGGAGATTAACTCAATCTAGAGGGTATTAATAATGAATCGTACTAAACTGGTACTGGGCGCGGTAATCCTGGGTTCTACTCTGCTGGCTGGTTGCTCCAGCAACGCTAAAATCGATCAGCTGTCTTCTGACGTTCAGACTCTGAACGCTAAAGTTGACCAGCTGAGCAACGACGTGAACGCAATGCGTTCCGACGTTCAGGCTGCTAAAGACGACGCAGCTCGCGCTAACCAGCGTCTGGACAACCAGGCTACTAAATACCGTAAGTAATAGTACCTGTGTAATAGAAATGGCGCACATTGTGCGCCATTTTTTTGTCTCGCGTTCTTCCTTCCCGCTACTCTCACTACTGCGTCTGCGTCTCTTCCTGTACTGATCCATTTTGCGCTGACTGAACAGCAGGTGTAGCTTCAACCGTTGGCGTTTGCCCGGCAGAGACCGCCACCGGATAACCCGCGCGACGATACAACGCTTTATCCACCAGTCCGTCATCCACCTCTTTCATCGCCTTAAACTGGCTGAACCCGGCAGGCAGCACATACGGCATCGTCTGTACGTTTTGTTCTTCTTCCTTCGACAGTGGTCGGTGGACCTCAACGTAGCGCAGTCCGCTCGGCTCCACAGAATATTTCACCGGTTCATTAATCACTCTCACCGGCGTTCCCGTGCGAACCTGGGAGAACAGCGCTTTGATGTCCGGGGCATTCATCCGGATACAGCCGGAACTGACGCGCAGACCCACGCTGTCTGGTTGACTGGTGCCATGAATGAGATACTCGCCATTACCGTGCGCCAGACGAAGTGCAAAGAGCCCCAGCGGGTTATTCGGCCCGGCGGGGACCACCGGCGGCAACGTAATGCCTCGCTCCAGAGAGCGCTTACGGATGCCTGCCGTTGGCGTCCAGGTCGGATTCGGGATTTTCTGCCCAACGCGGGTTTCCATCACCGGCGTTTCCAGTCCCTGTAAACCAATACCGATCGGATAGACCTGGACGATATTTTCGCCCGGCGGATAGTAGTACAGCCGCAGTTCAGCCAGATTAACGATGATGCCTTCTCGGGGCGCATCGGGCAGCAATAGCTGTGACGGGATCGTTACCAGGGTGCCCGGCTTTGGCACAGGCGCAATGGTATTATTTGCCTCCAGAATAAGCATCGCGGCAGTATCAAAACGACGGGCAATGGCCTGCAGGTTTTTATCGCCTTCCTGCACCGTATACGTTTGATTCTGCCCAACAAGACGACTGCCTGCTGGCGGTAAGGGGTAATCCACCGCCCAGGCAGCCTGTATGGCGCTGTAAGCGCCGATAAGCATTAGAGTAATAAGAGACGCGCGTTTCATACCCAACCTCCTGTATTCACTGGCATGGCCAGAATGCTGATAATCCTGTAAGACAGCCGGCTGCCTTACCTGACAGGATGAAAGCTGTCTATTGAGTTTAGCTAAGCGTTGCTGCTTTGGTACGGATCGCGCGAATCATCGCTTCCAGACCCTGCGACCGAGACGGTGTGAGATGCTGCGCGAGCGCCATCTGTTCAAACCACGGCCGCACATCAAAATTCACGATATCCTGAGCCGTCATCTGGTGATACAGAATGAAGACGACCGCAATCAGTCCTTTCACAATGGCAGCATCACTGTCGCCCTGCAGCTCAATAACGCCTTGCGCATTCTGGCGCATCACTATCCAGACCTGACTCTGACATCCCTGAATCGTATTTTCAGGACAACGGTCCGCTGCGGATATTTCCGGCAATCGCTGTCCCAGCTCAATGATGTACAGATACTTCTCTTCCCAATTAGCGCAACGCTGAAAATTACGCAACAATTTTTCTCTATCCGGCAGCGCAGCCATAGTGCCTCCCTGTTACCCCAGTAAGCGATGAATTCGTTGCAAGCCTGTCACCAGGCGATCCACTTCTTCATGGGTGTTATACATTGCCAGCGACGCCCGGCACATCGCCGGCACCTGATAAAAAGCCATCAGCGGCATCGCGCAATGGTGTCCGGTCCGCACGGCGATCCCGTAATTATCGAGAAAACTGCCGACGTCATAGGCGTGATGTTTGCCGAGATTAAAGGCAATCACGCCCAGACGGTCAGTGGGGCCGTACAGCGTGAGATCCGGCACCGCCTTCAGTTGCTCCAGCGCATAGTGCATCAGGTTCTGTTCGTATTCGTTAATCGCCTCCAGTCCCAGCGCTGAAACATACTCCAGCGCGGCGCCAAAGCCGATAATCCCGCCGGTATTCGGCGTCCCCGCTTCGAAGCGCCACGGCGCTTTCGTCCAGGTCGTCCCCTGCGTCAGGCTGACGGTGGCGATCATCGACCCGCCCCCTTCCCAGGGCGGCATCTGTTGCAACAGCGCCTCTTTGACATAGAGCACACCAATACCGGTCGGGCCATACAGCTTGTGACCCGAGAAGACGTAAAAATCGCAGTCCAGCGCCTGAACGTCTACCGGGTGGTGCATTACCGCCTGCGCACCGTCCACCAGCACCTTTGCGCCATGCTGATGCGCCAGCGCGATCATTTCGGCGACAGGGTTTTCCGTACCCAGTACATTAGAGACGTGCGTTATCGCCAGCAGCCGGGTTTTCTCATCAAACAGGGTAGGTAGGATCTCCTGTTGCAATGTGCCGTCGGCGTTCAGCGGGATCACCCGCAGCTCAGCGCCCACCCGCGCGCACAGCATCTGCCAGGGCACGATGTTGGCATGGTGCTCCATCTCACTGATGATGATGTTATCGCCCGCGTGGACGTTCTCTGGCCCCCAACTGTTGGCGACCAGGTTAATGCCTTCCGTTGTACCGCGCACAAACACCAGCTCTTCCGCAGAGCGTGCGTTAATAAACAGCGATGCCAGCTTGCGCACATTCTCCATTTTTTCGGTGGCCTGAGCGCTGAGGGTGTGGATCCCCCGATGCACCGCCGCATAACCGTGACGATAAAACTCAGCTTCCGCGTCAATCACCTGCGCCGGTTTTTGCGCGCTGGCGGCGCTGTCGAGATACGCCAGCGGCAGACCATTCACTTCGCGCGTGAGGACTGGAAAATCCGCACGTATTGTGTCGATGGGAAATGTCATGCTACGCCTCCCGGCAGACGTTGGCCGATCCGCGCCAGCACCTGTTGTTTCAATGCCTCGTCGCTCAGCGCTTCCGTCAGTTCTGCGGCAAAGGCATAAAGAATCATCTGTTGCGCATCCCGTTGAGCAATCCCGCGCGAGCGCAGGTAGAACATCTGCTCATCGTCAATACGCCCTACCGTCGCCCCGTGACTACACTTCACGTCATCGGCGTAAATTTCCAGTTGCGGTTTGGTATCCACTTCTGCAAGCTTGCCGAGCAGCAGATTATTGTTCGTCATCTGCCCGTCCGTTTTGATTGCGTGTTGGGCAACGTTAATCAGCCCGTTAAATACCGCCCGCCCCTTATCGCTGACGATGGTTTTATGCAACTGACGACTGTTGCAATAGCCTTTGTTGTGCTCAAGCCATGTGCGGGTATCGCAGACCTCATTTTTCACCGGCATCGCCAGGCTGTTGATCCTGAGGGTCGTATTCTCGCCGTTCAGTTGTGTGCTGGTGTTGTGACGCAACACCGCATCGCCGAGCAGAAAGCTGTGGCTGTGCGCCGACGCGTCTGCCGCCAGCAAGATGTCGTTATGGGCGAAGTGATGGCTAAGCGGGTTTTCAAATACCAGCTTTATGTGATGCAGGTGCGCGTTTGCCGCCACGTTCATGGTCAGGCGCGCGCCGGTGAAATGTCGGGCATCATTCAGACTGACGTAATGCTCGATAATCGTCGCCTCCGCCCCTTCCGCCAGCTCAAGATGGTGACGATAGTGCGCCGTGTTCACCTCTTCTGCGGATACGCCCTGGGTGATGTGCATCAACAGCAGCGGTTTTGCCGGGCGCTGGTTACGCTTAACGCGAATATGGGTCACGCTACGCGCCAGGCTTTCGGTGAGATGCAAAAACACTTCCGGTTGTACCGCGACCGGCAGGGTCTGGCGCTCGTCGTTGATCGCCACCTCAAAACCGCTGTTCTCCCAACTGTCGCTGAGCGTCGGGTTGAACTGCCCGTCGACAAACACCAGTCGCAATGCCTCCACGTTAAGCGCTAACGCATCGCGCTGTGCCGGGGAAACATCGGCATAACGACTGACGAACAAGCTGTTGCTGAGTCCTTCCAGCGGTGTGTATTTCCAGTTCTCATGTTTGCGCGTTGGCAGCCCCAGACGCAGAACCTGCTGGAGATGCTGTTGTGCCTGTTCAGAACGCGTCTCACCCTGTGCTTCAAACAGGTGATGCCATTGTTGCAGCGCATTACTGCTGTTCGGTAAGCCAGCCATATCCCTGCTCCTCCAGTTGTTTGACCAGCGTGAAATCGCCAGACTTCACAATCCGTCCCTGATACAGGACGTGGACAAAATCCGGCTTGATATAGTCAAGGATGCGCTGATAGTGGGTGACAATAATGAACGAGCGCTTACCGTCACGCAGTGAGTTGACCCCATCGGCAACCACTTTCAGGGCATCAATATCCAGCCCGGAGTCCGATTCATCGAGAATGCACAGTTCCGGCTCAAGCACCGCCATTTGCAGAATGTCATTCCGCTTCTTCTCGCCGCCGGAAAAACCGACGTTTACCGAGCGGGTTAGCAGATCTTCCGGCATCTTCAGCAGCGCGATTTTCTCTTCCATCAGATCCTGAAAATCGAAACGATCAAGCGATTCCTGGCCGCGATACGTACGCACCGCATTGAGCGCTGTTTGCAGGAAAAACTGATTGCTGACGCCGGGGATTTCCACCGGATACTGGAAGGCCATAAAGATACCTTCGCCTGCTCTTTCTTCCGGCGCCAGGTCCAACAGGTCTTTCCCTTTAAACATCACCGACCCGCCGGTGACCTCGTAATCTTCACGCCCTGCCAGCGTCGCAGAAAGCGTACTTTTCCCGGAGCCGTTCGGTCCCATAATGGCATGCACTTCCCCCGGACGAACCTCAAGGTTCAACCCACGCAGGATGGCTTTTTCTTCCACACTGACCTGTAAATCTTTAATCGTTAACATGTTTCTTCCTTAACCGACGCTGTGTTCAAGGCTAATGGCTAAAAGTTTTTGTGCTTCGACGGCAAACTCCAGCGGCAACTCGGAGAACACGTCTTTACAGAACCCGTTGACGATCATTGAGATCGCATCTTCTTCGCTGATACCGCGCTGCAGACAATAGAACAGCTGATCTTCACCAATCCGTGAGGTGGTCGCTTCGTGCTCCAGCTGCGCGCTGTTGTTGCGGCATTCAACATACGGGAAGGTATGCGCTCCGCAGTCGGCGCCAATCAGCATCGAGTCGCACTGGGTAAAGTTACGGGCATTGGTGGCGGTCGGCATAATTTTGACCAGTCCGCGGTAGCTGTTCTGGCTGTGTCCGGCGGAAATCCCCTTCGAAATAATGGTCGAGCGGGTGTTCTTGCCGATGTGGATCATCTTGGTACCGGTGTCCGCCTGCTGATGACCGCTGGTTAACGCCACCGAATAAAATTCGCCGATCGAGTTGTCGCCGCGCAGAATACAGCTGGGGTATTTCCAGGTGATGGCTGACCCCGTTTCCGACTGGGTCCAGGACATTTTGCTGTTCTCGCCCTCACACAACGCGCGTTTGGTGACGAAGTTCAGAATGCCGCCGGTGTTGTTATCGCCAGGGAACCAGTTCTGGACGGTGGAGTATTTCACCTCGGCGTCTTTATGGATGATGACTTCCACGACCGCCGCGTGCAGCTGATAGCTGTCGCGCACTGGTGCAGAACAGCCTTCGATATAGCTTACATAGCTGCCTTCATCCGCTACCAGGATCGTGCGTTCAAACTGCCCGGTCTTTTCGGCGTTAATGCGAAAATAGGTTGAAAGCTCCATCGGGCAGCGCACGCCTTTCGGCACATAGATAAAAGTGCCATCAGAGGCGACTGCGGCATTCAACGCGGCGAAGAAGTTATCGTTGCCGGGCACGACGGTGCCAAGATACTGTTTCACCAGTTCGGGATGATCGTGTATCGCCTCACCAAAGGAGCAGAAAATGATCCCCTGCTCCGCCAGTTTTTCACGATAAGTGGTGGCAACAGAGACGGAGTCAAAAATGGCATCCACCGCGACTTCACGGCCTTCGCGTACCGGTACGCCAAGTTGTTCAAACGCGGCCTCAACTTCTTTGCTGAGAAAGGCGTTTGCCCCGGTTTGCTGGACCGCCCCCGGCTCAGAGGCGCAGGTCTCATCGCAATTCCCGCACGACGGCGCGGAATAGTAGCTGTAATCCTGATAATTCAGTTTCTCGTAGTGCGCCTTCAGCCAGTGCGGCTCCGGCATGTCGACCCACGCTCTGTACGCATTCAGGCGAAACTCCAGCATCCACTCCGGTTCATTACGTTTGGCCGAAATGGCGCGCACCACTTCTTCGTTGATCCCTTTCGCCAGCTCGTCTGTTTGCAGTTGGGTAAAGAAACCCTCTTTATAATTCAGGGGGCCGCCGGTCCAGGTTTTGACATCGTCAGTTGCTTCAGTATTACGAGACATAGTACCGCCTATACCCCAAAGCTTTCGCCACAACCGCATTCGTTCTGGGCTTTCGGGTTATGAAATTTGAATAACTGGTTTAATCCTTCACGGACGTAATCCACTTCCGTGCCGTCGATAAACGGCATCGCCTGTAACGGGACATAGAGCTTCGCGCCTTCAACCTCAAACAGCAGATCGTCTTTTTCCGGATCGCTGACGGTATCCAGCACATAGCCAAAACCCGCGCATCCCGTCTGTTTAACGCCCAGGCGCACGCCCAGCATGCCCGGCTGCTTTGCGACCAGTTCGCGAATATGGGCCGCTGCCGCCGGGGTTAGCGTCAATCCGCGCCAGGCAAAATCGTCCGGATTAAATGTTCCTGAATGCAATTCCATAGGGTTACCTCGCATAGTGAGCCATCAGGCTATAACACCATGTTAGTGATAACGATTCTCACTTCAACCCCTCAACAGCAGGGGCATTACGGTGTTTCACCTGTTTTGACCGCTTTTATTAAGCATAGACCCTGCTACGTGGGTTAAAAGGAATGGATGAATTTGTTCAAGATACTGATTAATAATGACTTTATCGTCTGTCATCGACCTGACTGGTCAAAACAGTAAAGATGTATAGAAAATGACTATTTCAGGGATAGGAATGACGTGAGAAGCGTGAAAGCACAGAAAAACAAAACCCTTAAGGTTGTCAGTAACAGCCCTAAGGGTTCCGGCCCCATCCGGCGCTTATCTCCGGCACTCATGATGGCTTAGCTCTTGAAGGGGCGATAAGAATAGTCTCATATCGGCAAAGGTCATTTTTAACACAAATTGCTATCTGCTGTTTTATACGTCAGATCAATTCATGGATTTTACGGCATGGCGGTCTGGATCGCCTCCAGAAACAACCGAAGCCCGGCGGGCTGATGTTCACGGGAAAGATACAGGCCGTACACGGCAAGGCGTCGGGGTTGCAAGGTTGGTAGCAGGCGAACCAGTCGTCCCTGAGCCAGTCCGTCACGCGCTTCCTTTTCCGGCACCAGCGCTATCCCCATGCCTGCCAGCGCGGATTCACAAAGTAAAGACGAGATCCCGGCACTCAAATTCCCCTTGATCGCCACCGAGACCGCCTCGCCCTGCTCGTTGAGAAAGTGCCACGATTTTCCTGCAAACCCACTGTAATACAGACAGTTATGCTGAGTGAGATCCTCCAGCGTCTGTGGGGTGCCGTGCTGACGCAAATACGCCTCTGATGCGCAGAGAACCGATTCGCAATCGCCAAGCCGGCGGGCAATCGCGCCAGGCTCCGGGTTATCGGTAATGCGAATGGCGACATCAATACGTTCACCGACCAGACTGACTGGCTGATTGTTTATCTCAACTTCAATGCGCAGTTCGGGATAACGCGCTAAAAATCCCGGCAGCATCGGGGCGAGAATATGCATTGCCGTAAAGTGCGCGCAGGCGACGCGTAGCGTTCCGCTGGGAATGTCTGCCGCCGACGCCGCGCCAATCGCTTGTGAGAGCTGCGCCAGCGTTCGCGTCTTCACCAGCGCCTCCTCCCCGGCGGGGGTAATTGTCAGCCTGCGCGAGGTGCGATGAATCAGCCGCGCCCCGGCCCATTTCTCCATCTCATCAAGATAGCGGCTCACCATCGGCCTGGAGAGACCCAGTGCCCGCGCCGCCGCACTCAGACTGCCTAAATCGCAGATATGATTGAATACCGTCGCCGCCATCACTCTGTCCATCGCCACCCATCCGATCGTTTTATGAAACTCAGCATGTTCTGATACGGGAATTCTAACAGATCTCAATTCCCTTAAAATACAGACCACACACAAGACCATTTCATCTGCATAAGGCTATTCCTCATGAAAAGTAAACTGCTGGCCCTGCTGTTGCCTGCTGTCGCCTCCCCCCTGTTTGCCGCGCCGCTGCAACTTGACGTCTATAACCCGCAGGAGAACGCCATTTTCCCTGTCTCCTCAACGTTAGTATCCGGTCCGACGGAAGCGATATTGTTTGATGCGCAGTTCAGCACTAAAGACGGTGAAAAGCTGGTGGAGATGATTAAATCCCGTGGCAAGACGCTGAAAGCCATCGTGATTACCTCCGGCGATCCGGATTTCTATTTCGGCCTGCAGCCGATTGTGAAAGCCTTTCCTGACGCGAAGGTACTGGCCACGCCGCGGGTCGTTGAGCATATTCAAGCCACCAAAGAGGCTAAGTTGCAGTACTGGGGACCCCAGATGAAAGAGGGTGCGCCAACGGCGCTGACCGTCCCGCAGGCAACCACAGAAACGCGTTTTCGCATCGATGGTGAAACGCTGGAACTGCGTCATCCCAGTGATTACGCGGCCTATGTTTGGGTGCCAGCGAACCGGACCATTCTCGGCGGCACGGGCGTGGCGTCAGGCATTCACGTCTGGACCGCTGACACCCAGACACCAGCGCAACGCGCATCATGGCGTCATGTTCTGACTGAAATGGATAGTCTAAAGCCTGCACAGGTTATTCCGGGTCATTACCTTGGTGAGCGCCCTGAAGGCGATCGGGCCATCCGCTTCACGCAGGATTATCTGCAATCGTTCGAACAGGCGCTGGCGGCGAAGCAAGGTTCGCCCTGGGTCATTAAAACGATGAAAGCGGCGTGGCCGGGACTGGCAGAGGAAAGTTCGCTGGAATTGAGCGCGAAAGTGAATTCGGGCGAGATGGCGTGGTAATACCGCCAGTGAGGAACAAAAAAACCCGACGCGCATGTCGGGTTCTTTTTACGTTAACGATCGCTGAATCAATGAACGCCAAGGCGCCAGGCAAAGTAGATCTCTTCTTTTAATTCAGTGGAAGAGAGCGTCAGTAAATCGGCAAATTCCAGCTCAAGTTGTTTCAGTCTTTTGAGATACTGGGCTGGAGAAAGCTCTGTTTTATCACGACGTAAAAACTCAATTGCCAGTTGGGCCGGGTCTAGTTGGCTAGTCATATCATCCTCGCTTATGGTCAAAACCTGCACAGTATATCACCTTTCGCTGTGCAGATTATGACCAAAAGCAATACTGATCACACTTTTTTGGTGACAACGTCACACAACTGCCGTGGTCAGCCGCGAAGTACAGCACAGTCGCTGCTGCTCATCATAGATGTCAATCTGCCAGACCTGATGACGGGCGCCGGTATGAATCGCCTTACAGATCCCCTTCACGCGCCCTTCCCGCGCAGAGCGAACATGGTTAGCGTTAACTTCCAGCCCCACCACTTTCTGCTCGCCCTGGGTGCACAGATAACCGGCAACCGAGCCGATGCTTTCTGCCAGCACGACAGAAGCGCCGCCGTGCAGCAGACCGAACGGCTGCTTCGTGCGTCCGTCGACGGGCATTGACGCTTCAAGCGTATCGTCGCCGATATGCTCAAAGCGAATATCCAGCAGGCCGACCATATTGCCTTCACCCATCGCATTGAGGGCGTCGAGGGTCACTTCACGTTTCCAGATCATCCAATAATCTCCAGTAATGCCTGTACAGGATGACGCACGCCCGTGCCTTCAACCCGTTTCACCTGGCTGCGACAGGAATATCCCGTTGCAAGGCAACGGCTACGCGGTAGCCGTTCCATCGCCTGATGCCATGACAGTTCATAAATGCCCAGCGAACTCGCATGGTTCTTCGCCTCATGACCGTAAGTACCGGCCATGCCGCAACAGCCCACGCTCACGTTTTCCAGCTTCGCGCCAACGCGGGCAAAGATCGACGCCCATTGCGCGGGCGCGCCGGGCAGCGCGGTCACTTCGGTACAATGGCCAAAGAAATACCAGGATTCGCCGCTAACCTCGCGCGGTTCCTGCGAAGCCAGCGCGGTTGCCAGCCACTCATTGGCGAGCTGGACGTGGAAATCGCCGCGCGCGTCGCCTAACGCCAGCTTGTACTCATCGCGATAACAGAGCACCAGCGCCGGATCAACACCGACCATCGGCATCCCCAGTTTTGCCACGCGGTTCAAAAACTCAGAGGTCTTTTTGGCGGTCTTCGCAAAGCGGGTCAGGAATCCTTTAATGTGCTGCGCTTTACCGTTTGGCGAGAACGGCAACAGAACCGGCTGCATCCCCAGCTTCTCAATCAAACGGACGAAATCAGCCACCACCTGCGCATCGTAATAGCTGGTGAACGGGTCCTGCACCACCAGCACCGTATTGGCTTTCTGCGCAGCCGACAGCGCTTCAAGCTGTTCCAGCGTCATATTCGCCGATCGATGCCCGACCATCTGTTGTTGCAGCGACGGCGTCGAGAGCAATGGCAGATCGACCATGCCAATATGCTTTGCGGACAGCTTGCGCACCAGCGGCTGATTAATAAAGAAGTTAAAGGTTTTCGGCGCCCGGGCCATCAACGGCGCATAGGTTTCAACCGTCGCCACCAGATGGTCACGCAGCGGACGCAGGTAGCGGGTATGGTAAAGTTGCAGGAAACGCGAACGGAATTCCGGCACATCGATTTTGATCGGACACTGCGTCGAGCACGCCTTACAGGCCAGACAGCCGGACATCGCCTCTTTTACTTCATGCGAGAAATCATACTCGCCCTTGTTGGCGTGCCAGGTGTTACGAGTACGCGCGATCAGAGAACGCAGGCTGGGTCGTTTACTTGCCAGCGCATTTTCCAGTCGCACCGGATCGACACCGCGATCCGCCAACAAACGTAACCATTCGCGCACCAGCGTCGCACGCCCTTTGGGTGAGTGGATACGATTGAGGCTGATTTTCATCGATGGGCACATCGGGCTCTTTGCATCGAAATTAAAGCACAAACCGTTGCCGTTACATTCCAGCGCACCGCGCCAGGTCTGGCGCACGGCCAGCGGAATTTGCCGGTCCCAGGTGCCGCGTTTAACCGCGTCGACTTTCATCATCGGTGCGTCGATGCCTTCAGGCGGACATATTTTCCCCGGATTCAGCCGGTTTTGCGGATCGAACGCCGCTTTAATCTTCCGCAGTTCCGCGAAAAGTTCATCACCGAAAAACGCCGGGCTGTACTCAGCGCGGAAACCTTTGCCGTGTTCCCCCCACAGCAGACCGCCATATTTTGCCGTCAGCGCCACCACTTCATCGGAGATTTGCTTCATCAGCACCTCCTGCTGTGGATCGCACATATCCAGCGCAGGACGCACATGCAGCACCCCGGCGTCAACGTGACCGAACATGCCGTAGCTCAGACCGTGACCATCAAGCAGCGCGCGGAACTCCGCGATGTAATCAGCAAGATGTTCCGGCGGTACGCAGGTGTCCTCGGCAAAGGGAATCGGTTTTGCCGCCCCTTTCGCATTACCCAGCAGGCCCACCGCTTTTTTACGCATGGCATAGATACGCTCAACGCCCGCCAGTTCAGTGCATAGCTGCCAGCCAATCACGCCCGCCTCTTCACGGGCAATCAGTTCATCAAGCCGCTCGCACAGGGAAGCCACCTGCGCGTCGATAACCGTTTCATCATCCCCGGCGAATTCGACAATGTTCAGGCCGAGCATTTCTTTGTCCGGGACATCGGTAATCAATTCGCTCACTGAATGCCAGACGATGTCTTCACGCGCCAGGTTCAGCACTTTTGAATCAACCGTCTCCACCGACAGCGCGCGCGCGTCCACCATAAACGGCGCATTGCGCAGCGCGGAGTCAAAAGAGTCGTATTTCACGTTCACCAGTCGACGCACTTTCGGCAGCGGCGTAATGTTCAGTCGCGCTTCCGTAATGAACGCCAGCGTCCCTTCCGAGCCGGTGAGAATTCGGGTCAGATCGAATTCGCTCATGTCATCGTTAAACACGTGACGCAAATCGTAGCCCGTCAGGAAGCGGTTCAGTTTGGGAAATTTATCAATAATTAACTGACGGTTATCGCGGCAGCGTTCAAACACAGTGCGATAGATACGACCAATCGTGGTGTTGCTCTGACCGAGCGTTTCCGCCAGTGCGACCGGCAGCGGCTGCGTGTCGAGAATATCGCCGCCCAGCAGCACGGCCCGCACCCCCAGCACGTGATCGGATGTCTTCCCGTAGACCAGAGAACCCTGTCCGGAGGCGTCGGTATTAATCATCCCGCCCAGCGTTGCCCGGTTACTGGTGGACAGTTCCGGGGCAAAGAAATAGCCATACGGCTTCAGATACTGGTTCAGTTGATCCTTGATCACCCCCGCTTCCACCCGCACCCAGCCCTCTTCCGGGTTGATTTCGATGATGCGGCTCATATAGCGGGACATATCGACAATGATGCCCTGATTGAGCGCCTGTCCGTTCGTGCCGGTACCGCCGCCGCGCGGCGTGAAAATCAGCGAGGCAAAGCGCGGCAGCGCCGCCAGGCGGGCAATGAGCGCCACATCAGCCGTTGAACGAGGGAAAACCACGGCATCGGGGAGAAGTTGATAGATACTATTATCTGTCGACATTGTCAGACGATCGGCATAACTGGTTGCCGTATCGCCGGTAAATCCTTGTTGCTCCAGCTCTTGCAAAAAATTGAGCACCAGCTGAACGACGCCGGGTGCCTGAGAAATTTGTGGAATCATTATCGTGACCCTTTCCTGCGGTCTGTGTGTTGTGGGAGTTAATCGTTTGCTTATTGTTGTATCACATTTTTTTCTAATACACCCAACAGAAATACTGGCAGAATCCGCCTGTCAAAAACCGCTGAAATTGCTCATCATTATGAGACGTGTTTCGAGCGGTCGCGTCGCGTCAACGATCTGACGCACTACATAGGTGAAAAGAGTTTATGGTCAATATTCGTCAGCCCAGGGATATCGCACAAGTGCTGCTGTCGGTGCTGTTTTTAGCCATCATGATTGTGGCGTGTCTCTGGATTGTTCAACCTTTTATTCTGGGCTTTGCCTGGGCCGGGACGATCGTCATTGCGACCTGGCCCGTTCTACTGCGCCTGCAAAAATTACTCTGGGGCCGCCGTTCGCTGGCGGTTCTGGTGATGACACTTTTATTAGTACTGCTGTTTGTGATCCCGATTGCCCTGCTGGTCAACAGTATCGTTGACGGCAGTGGACCGCTGATCCACGCCGTCACGAGCGGGGATATGACGTTGCCGGACCTGGCCTGGTTGAACAGCATTCCGCTGGTTGGCGCCAAACTGTATGCCGGCTGGCATAACCTGCTGGATATGGGCGGTACGGCGATTATGGCGAAGGTTCGCCCGTACATCGGTACCACAACAACCTGGTTTGTCGGTCAGGCCGCTCACATCGGTCGTTTTATGATGCACTGCAGCCTGATGCTGTTATTCAGCGCCCTGCTGTACTGGCGTGGAGAGACGGTGGCGTTGGGTATTCGTCATTTTGCCTACCGTCTGGCGGCAAAACGCGGAGACGCAGCGATGCTGCTGGCCGCCCAGGCGATCCGCGCGGTGGCGCTGGGCGTGGTTGTCACTGCCCTGGTGCAGGCGGTGCTGGGCGGCATCGGTCTGGCCGTGTCCGGCGTACCCTATGCCACACTGCTCTCCGTGGTGATGATCCTCTCCTGTCTGGTTCAACTGGGGCCGTTACCGGTATTGATTCCGGCCATTATCTGGCTTTACTGGAGCGGCGATACGACCTGGGGCAGCGTGCTGCTGGCCTGGAGTTGCGTGGTGGGCACACTGGATAACGTCATTCGCCCGATGCTGATTCGTATGGGCGCGGACTTGCCGCTGATCCTGATCCTCTCCGGCGTCATTGGCGGCCTGATTGCGTTTGGCATGATTGGGCTGTTTATCGGTCCGGTACTGCTGGCCGTTTCATGGCGACTGTTCTCGGCCTGGGTTAACGAAGCGCCTGTGCCGACCAGCGAACCTGAAGAGATCCTCGAAGAACTGGGTGAAATCGAAAACCTTAAAAAATAGCACGATAGCAGGCGACTGCGGTCGCCTGAATGTTTAGCACAGCTAATCAATAGTGTAGCGCGATGCCTCTGTCTTTCCTGTTCCCGCTTCGTTGTCCCTGATTTGTATCGCAAATTCTTTACAGTCTTTAAACTATTGAGACGAATCTGATCGACGCTAAAACACCCCATACCCTATTATTAGCTCACGGTTATAGATCAAGACATTGATTTATAAGTATGGAAATCCCCTGAGTGAAACAACGAATTGCTGTGTGTAGTCTTTGCCCATCTCCCACGATGGGCTTTTTTTTATCCTGACATGGCGGCTGTCTCACCGCAAAATAATCCTTCCCTCTGCCTTTATCCCTCTTTTTTTCAGGGGAATTCCCCTTTTCACATGCCGATAACAAATAATATTGCACAAGATACTGCGACTCTCTTCACGCCGAAATCAGCCTGATAATGTTATTTATGCTTTACTGTTTTTTAATATGAGGTCATTCAATGATGAACGCTTATGAGCTACAGGCATTACGTCATGTTTTTGCAATGACCATTGATGAGTGCGTATCGTGGATTGCGCCAGATTATAATGCCGCCGACTGGCAGCGGTGGGAAAATGGCGAATGTGAACTCCCTCCCGCCATTGTTGAAACGCTGCTGGAAATGCGTAGAAAAAGAAAATTACGTATTAATGCTATTATAGAGAAGATAAACAATCGCATTGGTAATAATACCATGCGTTTCTTTTCTGATTTAACCGATTTTCAGTCGGTCTATCGTGATGGCAGTTTTCTTGACTGGAAGATTTATCAATCCGTTGCTGCCGAACTCTATGCCCACGACCTGGAACGATTGTGTTAGACCACATATTTCCTGCCACTGGCGATTCATACTAAGAAACTTCAAATATAGAGACCCATTGTACTTTTAAGGCACGGGTATTTACCCCGTACCAGGGAAAATCATTAGCCATTTCGCTGAGCAGGCATCATGAAAAATCACTATTTCCCCACTGCGATGGGGCTATATCTCAATTACCTGGTGCACGGTATGGGAGTCATCCTGATGAGTCTCAACATGGCATCGCTCGAACAACAGTGGCAGACCAATGCCGCTGGGGTGTCAGTCGTGATCTCCTCATTAGGCATCGGGCGCTTAAGCGTGCTGTTTTGCGCCGGATTATTATCCGATCGGTTTGGCCGCCGCCCCTTCATCATTCTGGGGATGCTTTGTTATGTGACGTTCTTTTTCGGTATTCTGACGACCCATAATATCATCATCGCTTATGTGTTCGGCGTCCTCGCGGGCATGGCGAACAGTTTCCTGGACGCCGGGACCTATCCCAGCCTGATGGAGGCCTTTCCCTCTTCGCCGAGCACCGCCAACATTCTGATTAAGGCGTTTGTCTCCGGCGGACAGTTTTTACTGCCCATCATCATCAGTCTGCTCGTCTGGGCAGAACTGTGGTTTGGCTGGTCATTTATCGTTGCCGCCGCCATCATGCTGGTTAACGGTCTGTTTTTACTGCGCTGCGCCTTTCCACCGCATCCTGGACGCCGCCTCGCGCCGGTCACACCGACACACGAACCGCACCAGCGCCCGGCTGAAAGACATCGCTGCGCATTTATCGACCTTGCCAGCTATACGCTGTACGGCTACATCTCGATGGCGACGTTTTATCTCATCAGCCAGTGGCTGGCGCAGTATGGTCAGTTTGTCGCCGGGATGTCGTATACCCTGTCGATCAAACTGCTGAGTATCTACACCTGCGGTTCGCTGCTTTGCGTTTTGATTACCGCCCCGCTGGTGCGCAAAACGGTGCGTTCAACCACCTTGCTGATGCTGTACACTTTTGTTTCGTTTGTCGCGCTATTGACGGTGTGCCTGCATCCCACGATGTATGTCGTGATCGTCTTTGCCTTTGTGATCGGCTTTTCATCAGCCGGGGGCGTAGTGCAAATCGGTCTGACCCTGATGGCCGCCCGCTTTCCGCATGCCAAAGGGAAAGCCACCGGCATTTATTACAGTGCGGGCAGCATTGCTACCTTTACGATCCCGCTGGTCACGGCCCATCTCTCACAAAGGAGCATCGCCGATATTATGTGGTTCGATACCGGTATTGCCGCCATGGGGTTCTTGTTGGCGCTATTTATTGGCTATCGCAGCCGTCTCGAAACGAAACGTCAATTGATGATGTCACCGGTGGCGGAATAAGGCTGAATCCGCCGAATGCAATATTCTTATCACTGACTGCAATATAGTTTGTATAACACCGTTATTAACAATAAAACGTCGCAGGATACGTGGGTTTTCACACTTTCGTCTGCAATATACCTGGTTACGAAAACGTCATGTTATGTAGTTCATGTCGTTTCACCATCGTATATTAATAAAAAATCGCCGGATATAAAAACGCTGGCGAAAGCAGAATTAAATTAACCGGCAAGGAGCTTTGAAAAAATGTCACAGAATAAGGCTTTCAGCACGCCATTTTTCCTGGCGGTCATCTGTATTTATCTCAGCTATTTTCTCCACGGTATTAGCGTCATTACGCTGGCGCAAAATATGACCTCACTCGCCGCGAAGTTTTCTAC
Organism: Citrobacter sp. Ca225; assembly: GCF_030337175.1. Classification (NCBI taxonomy): domain Bacteria; kingdom Pseudomonadati; phylum Pseudomonadota; class Gammaproteobacteria; order Enterobacterales; family Enterobacteriaceae; genus Citrobacter; species Citrobacter sp. Ca225. The sequence goes on from NZ_JAOWCD010000100.1 coordinate 120,815, forward strand.
TGACAGCGCAGGGATCGCCTATTTAATTTCCGGCATCGGACTTGGTCGTCTGGTGAGTATTCTGTTTTTTGGCGTCCTGTCGGATAAATTCGGTCGTCGGGCGATCATTTTGTTGGGTGCCGCGTTATATATTCTCTTTTTCTTCGGCATCCCTGCCAGTCCTAACCTGATGGTGGCCTTTGTCCTCGCCGTCTGCGTTGGCGTGGCCAACTCTGCGCTTGATACCGGAGGCTACCCGGCACTGATGGAATGTTTCCCGAAAGCGTCAGGTTCCGCGGTGATCCTCGTCAAAGCAATGGTCTCCTTCGGACAGATGCTCTATCCGATGCTGGTCGGCTATATGCTGCTCAACAACATCTGGTACGGCTATGGAGTGATCATTCCTGGCATTCTGTTTGTACTGATCACCCTGATGTTACTGCGCAGTCAGTTCCCCGGCCAGTTGGTGGATGCCAGCGTCGCTAAAGAGTTACCGCAGATGAACAGCAAACCGCTGGTCTGGCTTGAAGGAGTGGCTTCCGTCATGTTTGGCGTGGCAGCGTTTTCCACCTTTTACGTTATCGTGGTCTGGATGCCGAAATACGCCATGGCCTTCGCCGGAATGGAAGAAGCGGATGCGCTGAAAACCATCACGTATTACAGCCTGGGTTCGCTGGTCTGCGTCTTTATCTTTGCCGCACTGCTGAAAAAAATGGTTCGCCCCATCTGGGCTAACGTCTTTAATGCCGGACTGGCCACCGTTACCGCGGCCGTCATTTATCTCTGGCCGTCACCGCTGGTGTGTAACGCGGGCGCGTTTGTGATTGGCTTCTCTGCCGCGGGCGGGATTTTACAACTGGGCGTGTCGGTGATGTCGGAATTCTTTCCGAAGAGCAAAGCCAAAGTCACCAGCGTTTATATGATGATGGGCGGCCTCGCGAATTTTGTTATTCCGCTGATTACCGGTTACCTCTCCACCATCGGCCTGCAATACATCATTTTACTGGATTTCGCTTTTGCCCTGCTGGCCTTTATCACCGGCATTATCGTTTTTGTTCGCTATTACCGGGTCTTTAATATTCCACAAAACGATATCCGTCTGGGCGAACGTTATTTCTCAACAAAAAGTTAAGCGACAATTTAAGGAGTCATGTTATGGATGTAACCGCGAAATATGAACTGATCGGCTTAATGGCTTATCCCATCAGACACAGTTTGTCGCCTGAAATGCAAAATAAGGCGCTGGAGAAAGCCGGATTGCCGTTTACCTATATGGCCTTTGAGGTCGACAACAGCACCTTCGCTGGCGCTATCGAGGGGCTGAAAGCGTTAAAAATGCGCGGGACCGGCGTATCGATGCCCAATAAACAGCTGGCCTGTGAATTTGTTGATGAACTGACCCCGGCGGCGAAACTGGTTGGCGCGATTAATACCATCGTCAATGATGACGGCTACCTGCGTGGTTACAATACCGACGGCACCGGTCACATTCGCGCAATTAAAGAGAGTGGTTTCGATATCAAGGGTAAAACCATGGTATTACTGGGTGCGGGTGGCGCCTCCACGGCCATTGGTGCGCAGGCAGCCATTGAGGGGATCAAAGCGATTAAACTCTTTAACCGCAATGATGAATTTTTCCAGAAAGCGCTGGACTTCGCTAAGCGGGTGAATGAAAACACCGACTGCGTGGTGACGGTGACAGACCTTGCTGACCAGCAGGCCTTCGCTGACGCGCTGGCGACAGCGGATATCCTGACCAATGGCACTAAAGTCGGCATGAAGCCGCTGGAAAATGAATCGATTGTCAGTGACGTGAGCCTGCTACGTCCGGAACTGCTGGTTACCGAATGCGTTTACAACCCGCATATGACGAAGTTATTGCAACAAGCGCAACAGGCCGGTTGCAAAACAATCGATGGTTACGGCATGTTGTTGTGGCAAGGCGCTGAACAGTTCAAACTGTGGACCGGCAAAGATTTTCCGCTGGAATACGTAAAACAGGTGATGGGGTTTGCGGCCTGACGGCCAGGAACTAAGACTGATAAAAGGTATTAAATGAAAACCGTAACCGTAAAAAACCTCGTGATTGGCGAAGGGGCTCCAAAAATAATCGTCTCGCTGATGGGCAAAGATATCGCCAGCGTCCGCACAGAAGCGCAGGCCTATCGCGACGCGGATTTCGACATTCTGGAATGGCGCGTTGACCATTTCGCCGATGTCGCCTCTGCCGATGCCGTCCTGGAGGCTGTCCGCGCAATCCGCACTGAACTGCCCCAGACTCCCCTGCTGTTTACGTTCCGTAGTGCGAAGGAAGGGGGTGAACAGGCCATTTCAACCGACGCCTATCTCGCGCTGAATCGCGCGGCGGTCGATAGCGGCCTGGTGGATATGATCGATCTCGAACTGTTTACCGGTGATGAGCTGGTCAAGGCGACGGTAGACTACGCGCACAGCAAAAACGTCAGCGTGATCATGTCCAACCATGATTTCCACAAGACGCCAGCAGAAGAAGAGATCGTTGCACGGCTGCGCAAAATGCAGGAACTGGGTGCCGATATTCCGAAGATCGCCCTGATGCCGCAGAACCACAGAGATGTTCTGACGCTGCTTTCCGCTACGCTGAAAATGCAGGAACAGTACGCTGACCGTCCGGTGATCACCATGTCGATGTCCAAAACCGGTGTGATTTCACGGCTGGCCGGTGAAGTCTTCGGCTCCGCGGCGACCTTTGGCGCGGTTAAAAAGGCTTCGGCACCGGGACAAATATCCGTTAGCGATCTGCGTACGGTATTAACGATATTACATCAGGCGTAATTAACGAAATAAAGGCGGGACAGATTCTCTCCCGCCATTAAATATATATTTTATTCCACAGTGAATATTCCACATGAATATTCAGCGGAGGCCTGCGCCTGAACACAGCGGCGTAGGGCTTCTGCCGGGTATCCAGGAGTTTATATGAAACCTGAAAGACCACCACGCGTTAATGGTCGCGTGCCTGTGCTCTCGGCCCAGGACGCAGTAAATTATATTAAAGATGAAGATGTACTGTGTATATTAGGCGCAGGCGGCGGTATTCTGGAAGCCACCACCTTAATTACCGCTTTAGCCGATAAATATAAGCAAACGCAAACGCCACGGAATTTATCGATTATCAGTCCGACGGGTCTGGGCGATCGCGCCGATCGCGGAATCAGCCCGCTGGCTCAGGAAGGCCTGGTGAAATGGGCTCTGTGTGGGCACTGGGGGCAGTCGCCGCGTATTTCGGATTTAGCGGAACAAAATAAGATTGTCGCCTATAACTATCCACAAGGGGTGCTGACTCAGGCTCTGCGTGCGTCTGCCGCCCACCAGCCGGGGATCCTCAGCGATATCGGGATTGGCACCTTCGTCGACCCGCGCCAACAGGGGGGCAAGCTCAATGAGGTCACCAAAGAAGACCTTATCAAGCTGGTGGAGATTGATAACAAAGAATATCTCTACTACAAAGCGATTGCGCCTACCGTCGCGTTTATCCGCGCCACCACCTGCGACAGCGAAGGCTATGCCTCGTTTGAAGATGAGGTGATGTACCTCGACGCGCTGGTGCTGGCTCAGGCGGTGCACAACCACGGTGGCATCGTGATGATGCAGGTGCAGAAAATGGTCAAGAAAGCCACGCTGCATCCTAAATCCGTACGTATCCCCGGCTATCTGGTGGATATCGTGGTGGTCGACCCAGACCAGACGCAACTGTACGGCGGCGCGCCGGTGAACCGGTTTATCTCGGGCGATTTCACCCTCGACGACAGCACCCAGCTCTCCCTGCCCCTCAACCAACGCAAACTGGTTGCCCGTCGCGCCTTGTTTGAAATGCGTAAAGGTGCGGTCGGTAACGTTGGCGTCGGCATCGCGGATGGCATTGGACTGGTGGCCCGTGAGGAAGGCTGTGCAGATGACTTTGTACTGACCGTTGAAACCGGCCCCGTGGGTGGGATCACCTCCCAGGGTGTCGCTTTTGGCGCAAACGTCAACACTCGCGCCATTCTTGATATGACCTCACAGTTTGACTTCTACCATGGCGGTGGGCTGGACGTCTGCTATCTGAGCTTTGCGGAAGTTGACCGCCACGGCAACGTCGGGGTGCACAAATTTAACGGCAAAATCATGGGAACTGGCGGCTTTATCGATATCAGCGCGACCTCAAAGAAAATTGTTTTCTGCGGCACGCTAACCGCTGGCAGTCTGAAAACAGAAGTGGCCGACGGTAAATTAACCATCGTCCAGGAAGGCCGGGTGAATAAATTCATCAGCGAACTGCCGGAAATCACCTTTAGCGGAAAAATCGCCCTCGAGCGCGGTCTGGACGTGCGCTACATCACCGAACGCGCGGTATTTACGCTAAAAGAGGACGGTCTGCATCTTATTGAAATTGCCCCTGGAGTGGATCTGGAGCGCGATATTCTGGCGAAAATGGATTTCGCACCGGTTATTTCACCAGACCTGAAACTGATGGATGAAAGATTATTTATCGACGCCACCATGGGTTTTGAACTGCCGGAAGCGGCGAATTAAAAGGAGTATGATGATGGACTTTTCTTTAACCGAAGAGCAAGAGCTGCTGCTTGCCAGTATCCGGGAACTGATCACCAGCAATTTTCCGGAAGAGTATTTCCGCACCTGCGACCAGACGGCGACCTACCCCAGAGAGTTTATGCGTGCGCTGGCGGATAACGGGATTTCCATGCTGGGCGTACCGGAAGAGTTCGGCGGTATTCCGGCAGACTATGTCACCCAAATGCTGGCCCTGATGGAAGTGTCAAAATGCGGCGCCCCGGCCTTTCTGATCACCAACGGGCAGTGTATTCACAGCATGCGCCGTTTCGGCTCGCCAGAACAACTGCGGAAAACGGCGGAAAGCACGCTAGAGACCGGCGATCCGGCCTATGCCCTGGCGTTAACCGAGCCAGGTGCGGGTTCTGACAACAACAGCGCCACCACCAGCTACACGCGCAAAGACGGAAAGGTATACCTGAACGGCCAGAAGACGTTTATTACCGGCGCCAAAGAGTACCCATACATGCTGGTGCTGGCGCGCGATCCCGAGCCAAAAGATCCGAAGAAAGCCTTTACCCTCTGGTGGGTGGAGTCCAACAAGCCTGGGATCAAAATCAATCCGCTGCACAAAATCGGCTGGCATATGCTCAGCACCTGCGAAGTCTATCTCGACAACGTTGAGGTGGATGAAAGCGACATGGTGGGCGAAGAAGGCATGGGCTTTCTCAACGTGATGTATAACTTTGAGATGGAACGTCTGATCAACGCTGCGCGCAGTACCGGCTTCGCCGAATGCGCCTTTGAGGATGCCGCACGTTATGCCAACCAGCGCATTGCGTTTGGCAAACCGATTGGACACAACCAGATGATCCAGGAAAAGCTGGCGCTGATGGCAATCAAAGTCGACAACATGCGCAATATGGTGCTGAAGGTGGCATGGCAGGCCGATCAGGAGCAGTCACTGCGTACCAGCGCCGCGCTGGCGAAACTGTATTGCGCCCGCACCGCGATGGAAGTGATTGACGATGCAATTCAGATTATGGGCGGGCTGGGTTATACCGACGAAGCGCGTGTCTCCCGATTCTGGCGCGATGTCCGTTGTGAACGGATTGGCGGCGGGACGGATGAGATCATGATTTATGTCGCAGGTCGGCAGATCCTGAAGGATTATCAGAACAAGTAATCGACAGGCCGGATACGGTACTTGCATCGTATCCGGCCATTCAAACGCTTACCGATGATGACACATATACTCAGACGTCGGACAACAGGCAGGCCTGCTCTGTCAGGCTGTTTTTAAACTGTTTACGATAATCGCCTGGCGAACAGCCGACGTGGCGCAAAAACAGCTTCGCGAAGTGGTCGACATTTTCATACCCGACGCGCCAGGAAATTTCGGCCTGTGAATAATCAGTATTGGTTAAGGCAAATTTCGCTTCGGTCATCCGCCGCTGAATCACATAATTAATCGGTGAAATATGGTACTCGCGGGTGAATTCGTGACAAATATAGCTGACGCTGGCACGAAATTTTTTTGATAACTGCTCAAGCGTAATTTTCTCCCGATAATTATTATTGAGATAGACCAGAATATCTTTAATCAGAACATCTTTTTTAATATGTCCTTGTTCCGAACGATACGCATTTTTAAAGTTCTCAAAGAAGAGCACTGTCAACGCATAGGCAAAAGCATCGCAGACGGACGACGTCAGGCCATTTTTACTTTGCGGCAGCATCACCCCGAGCTCATTAAAAATACTTTTGATCACTTCTTTTCCCTGGCCGACGGCAACCACCGGACAGGAATGCGATTGTAGCAGTTGGTTTTCCTCCCAGCCCTGAAAGCGAAAGCCATACAGCGCACAGGTGTAGGTGGTGGCTGGCGCGTTCACATCCGATGTCACGGCATGTAACCGCCCCCGCTCCACCACGACAATATCATCTTCGTGAGCCACATAAAGGGAAGAGTCGATCGTTAATCTGACGATGCCTTTTTTGACATAAATGAGCTCGGTCTCATTGTCATGAACATGATGACCGGACTCCCAACGGGGATCATCACTAATGACAAATCGGGAAAATCGCGGGGTTTTGCCCTGGTCAAAAAGGCTTTCTATGGCATTATCAAAGCAGCGTTGATACATGACAACCTCCACAAGCAGAAATTTATCCTGAACAATATAATGAGGATAAAATAAAGCGAGTATGGCGGTTATACAACTGTATTTAGTAAGGGCAAAACAAGATTATTTCCCTCACCTGCAAGATAATACGTTTAATTTTCTCAAATGATTTTCTACTCATTTCTTTTGTACGAGCGATCCCACTTTTTTTGCAAGATACCTGGTAACGAAAACAGATTGCTCCGTCGATAAAAAGCCGCCGTCTGTCGCACACTATTTCCAGTCAATTTTCACTTTCCGCCGGGGTGGCCTGATTGTCACTGTCGGTATGCGACTCACAGGAGATGCCATGAAAATAATAACCTGCTTTAAGCTGGTGCCTGAAGAACAGGACATTGTTGTTACGCCCGAGCAAGCGCTGAGCTTTGACAATGCGGACGCCAAAATCAGTCAGTTCGATCTCAACGCCATTGAGGCCGCAACGCAGTTGGCCACCGAGGCAGAGGATGAGATCGTGGCACTGACGGTGGGCGGCTTATTATTGCAAAACTCTAAAGTGCGTAAGGATGTGCTCTCCCGCGGGCCACATGCACTGTATCTGATGCAGGATGCACAGCTGGAACACGCGCTGCCAAAAGACACGGCGCAGGCCATTGCCGCCACAGTGGAAAAAATCGGATTCGATCTGCTCCTGTTTGGTGAAGGGTCTGGGGACCTTTATGCACAACAGGTTGGTCTACTGGTCGGTGAGATCCTGCAACTGCCAACCCTTAACGCCGTCAGCAGCCTCCAGCGTCAGGGCGATAAGCTGCTTGTAGAACGTACGCTGGAAGAGGACGTTGAGGTGATAGAACTGACACTTCCGGCCGTTATCTGCGTGACATCGGATATTAACGTGCCACGCATCCCCTCAATGAAAGCCATTCTTGGCGCCGGGAAAAAGCCCGTACACACATGGCAGGCAAGCGACATCGGCTGGAGTCAGGGCGAGCTGCGAGCAGAACTGGTTGCCATTACTGTACCACCACAAACGGCGCGTAAGCACATCATTCTGGATAACGATTCGCCGGAAGCCATCGCCGAACTGGCTGAACACCTGAAAAAAGCCCTGAACTGAGCCCAACGGAGAACACAATCATGAGTCAATTAACCCACGTCTGGGTATTTAGCGATAACGTTGAACGCTACGCAGAGCTGATGGCTGGCGCACGTCAGTGGGGTCAACAGGTCTATGCCATTGTTCAGGGTTCTGAGCAGGCGGCGCAGGTTAAGCCGCTCGGTGCTGACGGCATCATCGTACTGGATAAACCCTCCGACCTACAGCGAATCGAAAATTACGCCGAAACGCTGGCCGCGCAAATCCGGGAAAAAGGCGACGGTCTGCTGCTGATGGCAGCAACCAAGCGCGGCAAAGCGCTGGGCGCGCGTCTGAGTATTCAGCTGGATGCGGCCATGGTTAACGATGCAACGGCAGTGAGCGTTGAAGAGAACGCGCTGTTTGCCGAGCATCGTATGTATGGCGGCCTGGCGTTTGGCAAAGAAAAACTGAACAGCCCGCTGGCCATTATCACTCTCGCCCCTGGTGTACTGGAGCCGATTGAGGCGGATCCCACGCATGACTGCCCGGTGGTTACCGCCGAGTGGGTGGCCCCGCGCCAGGAGATCTTGTGTCAGGAACGTCGCGCCAAATCGCTCAGCAGCGTTGATTTAAGCAAAGCAAAACGCGTGGTAGGCGTCGGTCGCGGCCTGGCGGCACAAGACGACCTGAACATGGTGCGCGAACTGGCCACCGTACTCGGCGCGGAAGTGGGCTGTTCACGCCCTATCGCCGAAGGGGAAAACTGGATGGAGCGCGAGCGTTACATCGGCGTTTCCGGCGTGCTGCTGAAGTCCGAACTGTATCTGACGCTGGGTATTTCCGGACAGATCCAGCATATGGTGGGCGGCAATGGCGCGAAAGTGATTGTCGCCGTGAACAAAGATAAAAACGCGCCAATCTTTAACTATGCCGATTACGGACTGGTGGGCGATATCTACAAAGTGGTCCCTGCCCTGATCGCGCAGTTGCGCTAATTCTCACCTTGACCCACATCTCCCGCTGTGCAAACGGCGGGAAGGGAGCTTTAAGCATGTCGGATGAAAAATTTGATGCCATCGTCGTCGGTGCTGGCGTAGCGGGCACGGTGGCGGCGTACATCATGGCAAAAGCCGGACTCGATGTTCTGGTCATCGAGCGCGGTAACAGCGCGGGCAGTAAAAATATGACCGGGGGGCGTCTCTACGCCCATGTGATTGAGCGGATTATGCCCGGATTTGGCGAGAAGGCGCCCGTTGAACGCAAAGTCACCCGCGAGAAAATCTCGTTTATGACGGAAGAAAGCGCGATCACGCTGGATTACCATCGCGAACAGCCGGATGTACCGACTCAGGCATCGTACAGCGTGTTGCGCAACCGTCTCGACCCGTGGCTGATGGAGCAAGCCGAAGCGGCTGGCGCACAATTTATCCCTGGCGTGCGCGTGGATGCGCTGATTCGTGAAGGCAACCAGGTCACAGGCGTACAGGCTGGCGACGATATTCTCGAAGCCAACGTGGTGATCCTCGCTGATGGCGTCAATTCAATGTTGGGCCGTTCGCTGGGTATGGTTCCGGCCTCATCGGCGCACCATTACGCCGTCGGTGTGAAAGAGTTGATTGGCCTCTCCCCGGAGCAAATCAACGACCGTTTTAATCTGTCCGGAAATGAAGGCGCGGCGTGGTTATTCGCAGGATCACCGTCAAACGGCCTGATGGGCGGCGGGTTCCTTTATACCAATCGCGATTCCGTCTCCCTCGGGCTGGTATGCGGGCTGGGCGACATGCCCCATGCGCAGAAAAGCGTACCGCAGATGCTGGAAGATTTTAAACAGCACCCTGCCGTTCGTCCGTTGATTCAGGGCGGCAAATTGCTGGAGTACTCGGCACATATGGTGCCAGAAGGCGGACTGGCGATGGTGCCGGAGCTGGTAGGCGACGGTGTGATGATTGTCGGTGACGCTGCGGGCTTTTGTCTGAACCTCGGTTTTACGGTACGCGGAATGGATTTAGCCATCGCCTCTGCCGAAGCGGCGGCACACGCCGCGATTGGGGCCAAAGAGCGCAAGGACTTCTCTGCTCGCACGCTTGCGCAATACAAACACGAGCTGGAGAAAGGGTGCGTTATGCGTGATATGCAGCATTTCCGTAAGATCCCGGCGCTGATGGAGAATCCGCGCCTGTTCACCCAGTACCCGCGAATGGTGGCGGACATCATGAATGACATATTCACCATTGATGGCAGCCCGAATCAGCCGATGCGCAAAATGATCCTGTCACATGCAAAACAGATCGGGCTGATGAATCTGCTCAAAGATGGCATTAAGGGAGTCACGGCGCTATGAGCCAGGAAAATCGCGTTAACGTCGACGTCAAACTGGGCGTCAATAAATTCCATGTTGATGAGGGCCATCCGCACATCATTCTGGCGGCGAACCCGGACAGCAAAGAGTTTCAAAAATTGCTGAATGCCTGCCCTGCCGGACTCTATAAGCAGGATGAGGCAGGTACGATTCACTTTGATTCCGCGGGCTGTCTGGAGTGTGGAACCTGCCGGGTGCTGTGTGGTGAGACGATCCTCGAAAAATGGGAGTACCCCGCAGGCACGTTTGGCGTGGATTTCCGCTACGGCTGAAACGACGGATGGGCACAAATGCCGGAGAGTGACGCCAGGCGTCTTATCCGGCCTGCAATCCCCTACTACCCCCTTGATAGACCGGGAACCTCCGATGAGTGTCACATTAACGTTTGACGCCGGGCGGCGGGACGCATACCGCAAGCTTGGCTTTTGGGGCGATGCCTCGCTGGGAGACTACTGGCAACATACCGCACGCAGCGTGCCAGACAAAATCGCCGTCGTGGATAACCACGGTACGGAATTCACTTACGCCGCCCTCGACCACGCGGCAAGCTGTCTGGCGAGCTGGATGTTGGCGAACGGCATTCAGCCCGGCGACCGCGTCGCTTTTCAGCTTCCCGGCTGGTGCGAATTTACCGTTATCTATCTCGCCTGTCTGAAAACCGGCGCCGTATCCGTTCCCCTGCTGCCCGCCTGGCGCGAAGCCGAGCTGGTGTGGGTGCTGAACAAGTGCCAGGCAAAACTGTTTTTCGCCCCAACCGTGTTTAAACAGACGCGCCCGGTCGATTTGATCTTGCCCCTGCAAAACCAGTTGCCACATCTGCAACACGTTATCGGCGTCGATAAACTGGCACCGGCGACAACCTCGCTCGCCCTCAGCCAGATCGTTGCGGACAACGCGCCACTTGCCCGTCACATTCAGGTTCACGGCGACGAGCTGGCCGCCGTGCTGTTTACCTCTGGCACCGAGGGACTGCCAAAAGGCGTCATGCTCAGCCACAACAATATTCTCGCCAGCGAGCGGGCCTACTGCGCGCGTCTGAATCTGACCTGGCTGGACGTCTTTCTGATGCCAGCGCCGCTGGGACACGCCACCGGTTTTTTACACGGCGTGACGGCACCGTTTCTGATCGGCGCGCGCAGCGTGCTACTGGATATTTTTACCCCAACGGCCTGCCTTGCGCTTCTGGAGCAACAGCGCTGTACCTGCGTCTTAGGGGCGACGCCGTTTGTGTACGACCTGCTCTGTACCGTGGAACGGCAGCCTGCCGACCTCTCTTCGCTGCGTTTCTTTTTGTGCGGAGGAACGACCATTCCGCAGCGCATTGCTCGCGACTGCCAGCAGCGCGGCATTAAACTGCTCAGCGTTTATGGTTCGACGGAAAGCTCGCCGCATGCGGTAGTGAATCTCGACGATCCCCCTTCCCGTATGATGAATACCGATGGCTACGCGGCGGCAGGCGTGGAGATCAGAATTGTTGATGAGGCGCGTAATCCCGTGCCTCCGGGCGTTGAAGGGGAAGAGGCATCGCGCGGACCGAACGTCTTTATGGGCTATCTTGACGAGCCTGAGCTAACCGCTCGGGCGCTGGATAGCGAGGGCTGGTACTACAGTGGCGATCTCTGTCGGATGGACGAGGCGGGCTACATTCAGATAACCGGGCGCAAGAAAGATATTATCGTTCGGGGCGGAGAAAACATCAGCAGTCGCGAAGTGGAAGATATTCTGTTGCAGCACCCCCGCATTCACGATGCCTGTGTGGTTGCTATGCCGGACGAACGTTTAGGCGAGCGTTCCTGTGCCTACATCGTGCTGAAAGCGCCGCATCATTCACTGTCGCTGGAAGAAGTGGTTGCCTTCTTTAGCCGTAAACGGGTAGCGAAATATAAGTATCCAGAGCACATTGTGGTGGTCGAAAAGTTACCCAGAACGGCATCCGGGAAGATCCAAAAGTTCCTGTTACGCCAGGATATTATTCAACGATTAGCGTCGGAATGCCGTGAGGCATAAATTGCCGGATGGCGGCGCATCGCCATCCGGCAGTACCTTACTTCTTCAATTCCGCCAGGCTCAGCCAGGTCTGGACAACGGTATCCGGGTTCAGCGACAGGCTGTCGATCCCCTCTTCCATCAGCCAGGCGGCAAAGTCTTCATGGTCAGACGGACCCTGACCGCAAATCCCGACGTATTTACCCTGTTTCTTCGCGGCGCGAATCGCCATCGACAGCAGCGCTTTCACCGCGTCGTTACGCTCATCAAACAGCTCTGATACCACACCAGAGTCACGATCCAGACCCAGCGCCAACTGTGTCATGTCGTTAGAACCGATCGAGAAGCCGTCAAAGTATTGCAGGAACTGTTCAGCCAGCAGGGCGTTGGACGGAATCTCACACATCATGATGATCTTCAGACCATTTTCGCCGCGTTTCAGCCCCTGACGCGCCAGCTCTTCCACGACCGCTTTTGCCTGCTCAACGGTACGGACGAACGGGATCATGATTTCGACGTTAGTCAGTCCCATCTCATTACGCACGCGTTTCACCGCGTCGCATTCCAGCGCAAAGCAATCACGGAAGCTGTCCGACACATAGCGACCCGCGCCACGGAAGCCCAGCATCGGGTTCTCTTCCTCTGGCTCGTAGCGTTCACCACCCACCAGGTTTGCGTACTCATTCGACTTAAAGTCGGACAAACGCACAATCACGCGTTTCGGCCAGAACGCCGCGCCGAGGGTGGCGATCCCTTCTGTCAGGCGACCCACGTAAAATTCACGCGGAGAATCAAAGCCTTTCATCATCTCGCGGATTTCGTTTTGCAGTTTGGCATCTTGATCGTCAAACTCCAGCAGCGCACGCGGGTGGACGCCAATCATACGGTTGATGATAAATTCCAGACGCGCCAGGCCAACGCCTTCGTTTGGCAGACAGGCGAAGTCAAACGCCCGATCCGGGTTACCGACATTCATCATCACCTTCAGCGGCAGATCCGGCATCGTATCGACGCTGGAGCTCTTAACGCTGAAGTCGAGCATGTCGGCGTACACGTAGCCTGTATCGCCTTCTGCGCAAGAAACGGTGACCTTCTCGTCATCCTTCATGCGCTCAGTGGCATCGCCGCAGCCTACCACCGCCGGGATCCCCAGTTCACGCGCGATAATGGCCGCGTGACAGGTACGACCGCCACGGTTAGTGACAATCGCCGCCGCTTTTTTCATGATCGGTTCCCAGTCCGGGTCGGTCATGTCGGTGACCAGCACGTCGCCAGGCTCAATGCGGTTCATCTCGCTGATGTCGTGAATGACTTTTACCGGGCCTGCCCCGATGCGGTGACCGATAGCACGGCCTTCCGCAATGATTTTGCCCTGCGCGTGCAGCGTGTAACGCTCCATCACCTGGCCGCGAGAACGCACGGTTTCCGGACGAGCCTGGACGATGAACAGTTTGCCGGTATGACCATCTTTCGCCCACTCGATGTCCATCGGACGACCGTAGTGTTTTTCAATCTGTACCGCCTGCTTCGCCAGTTCCTGCACTTCGTCGTTGGTCAAGGAGAAAATGTCACGGCTTTCCTGCGGCACATCTTCAATGGTGACCTGTTTGCCATGTTCCTGGGTCGGCGCATAGACCATGCGGATTTTTTTCGAGCCCATCGTGCGGCGCACAATAGACGGGCGATTGGCCGCCAGCGTCGGTTTATGGACATAGAACTCATCCGGGTTTACCGCGCCCTGTACTACCATCTCGCCCAGCCCCCACGCGGAGGTGATAAACACCACCTGGTCAAAGCCAGATTCAGTATCGATGGAGAACATCACGCCGGACGACGCCAGATCGGAACGCACCATCCGCTGGACACCCGCAGAGAGCGCCACACCACGGTGGTCATAGCCCTGGTGAACGCGATAGGATATTGCGCGGTCGTTAAACAGCGAGGCAAACACGTGCTTCACGGCGACCAGTACGGCGTCAAAGCCCTGGACGTTGAGGAAGGTTTCCTGCTGCCCGGCAAAAGAGGCATCCGGCATATCTTCCGCAGTGGCAGATGAACGCACGGCGAAAGAAGCATGTTGATCGTCCGCGGAGAGTTGCGCGTAGGCATCGCGGATAGCATTTTCCAGCTCAGGCTGGAAAGGAGTGTCGATAATCCACTGGCGGATCTGCGCGCCGGCCTTCGCTAACGCGTTAACATCGTCAATATCCGTTTGATCCAGCAGTTCATAGATGCGCTGGTTTACACCGCTCTGGTCCAGAAACTGGTTAAACGCATCGGCGGTTGTGGCAAAACCATTCGGTACCGATACACCCATACCGGAAAGGTTAGTAATCATTTCACCCAGGGAGGCATTTTTGCCCCCAACTCTGTCTACATCATTCATGCCGAGTTGGTTATACCAAAGCACCAGCGGTGACGAGCCATTGTTGGACATCGAACAATCCTTTTGTGATAAATGAACGAGTTTAGGAAACGCTTAATTACGTATTTATCTTTGCATATTTAACCCGCTTAAAAAAACGGTGAATCGTTCAAGCAAATATATTTTTTATTTTTTCGGACAGTTTACCCATTTGCGCAAACCCGCGAATGGCGGGCGATCCCCACAAAATGTGTCGGTATAAACATCTGTTCCATAAAATGAAATGCACTTTTCATAAAATATAAAAATACCATTTCATTTTCAAAATAAGCGTTATTTTCTACGCTTCAGAGTAATTTTAATTTATGCTTTCAGAGAATTATGACTGACTTTCAGGGTGTGAAAATGGATAATGCTGTAGATCGTCACGTGTTTTATATTTCCGATGGAACGGCAATTACCGCTGAAGTGTTGGGCCATGCGGTGATGTCACAGTTCCCCGTCACTATCAGCAGTATTACGCTGCCGTTTGTTGAAAATGAGAACCGCGCCCGCGCCGTTAAAGACCAAATCGACGCCATTTATCAACAAACCGGCGTGCGCCCTTTGGTGTTCTATTCGATTGTATTACCGGAGATCCGTTCCATCATTCTGCAAAGCGAAGGCTTCTGTCAGGATATCGTGCAGGCGCTGATCACCCCGCTACAGCACGAGATGAAACTCTACCCCACGCCGATTGCTCACCGGACGCACGGGCTGAATCCGGGTAACCTGAACAAATACGATGCGCGAATCGCCGCCATTGATTATACCCTTGCCCACGATGACGGCATTTCGTTGCGCAACCTGGACCAGGCGCAGGTGATTTTGTTAGGCGTCTCGCGCTGCGGCAAAACGCCCACCAGCCTCTACCTGGCAATGCAGTTTGGCATCCGCGCGGCAAACTATCCTTTTATTGCCGACGACATGGACAATCTGGTTCTGCCTGCATCGTTAAAACCCCTGCAACATAAGCTGTTTGGTCTGACAATTGACCCTGAACGTCTGGCCGCCATCCGCGAAGAACGCCGGGAAAACAGTCGCTATGCCTCCCTGCGTCAGTGCCGTATGGAAGTGGCCGAAGTCGAGGCGCTCTACCGTAAGAACCAGATCCCGTGGTTGAACAGTACTAACTATTCAGTTGAAGAGATTGCCACCAAAATCCTCGATATCATGGGATTAAGTCGACGCATGTACTAATAAACTAGTTCACGAGTTCTGTTTTTTTGTTATCATACCGTTCTGCCGCGAGGTGTGACGCACCTCGCACTTGAAATCAGCAGGGATTGGTTTAAGGTTGTGCCCATCACTTCCCGGTACCTCTGCCGTAGAAGCCACAAATTTCTGAGAATTGTCATGAACAGAACCGATGAACTGCGTACCGCGCGTATAGACAGTCTGGTCACGCCCGCTGAACTTGCGCAACGGCATCCTGTGTCGCCCGCCGTCGCCAGCCACGTCACCGACTCCCGACGCCGGATAGAAAGAATATTGAATGGTGAAGACCGCCGCTTGCTGGTTATTGTAGGTCCGTGCTCCATTCACGATCTCGATGCCGCACTGGAGTATGCCACGCGTTTACAGGCGCTGCGCACGCAGCATCAGGCGCGCCTGGAAATCGTCATGCGCACCTATTTTGAAAAACCACGTACCGTTGTCGGCTGGAAGGGACTCATTTCCGACCCGGATCTCAACGGCAGCTATCGCGTGAATCACGGCATTGAACTGGCGCGTAAACTGCTGTTGCAGGTCAATGAACTGGGCATACCAACCGCGACGGAATTTCTCGATATGGTGACCGGTCAATTTATTGCCGACTTGATCAGTTGGGGCGCCATTGGCGCGCGGACCACCGAAAGCCAGATCCACCGCGAAATGGCCTCGGCGCTCTCCTGCCCGGTCGGCTTTAAAAACGGGACCGACGGAAATACCCGTATCGCCGTTGACGCGATCCGCGCTTCCCGCGCCAGCCATATGTTCCTCTCCCCCGATAAAACCGGTCAGATGACCATTTATCAGACCAGCGGCAACCCTTATGGCCATATCATTATGCGCGGTGGCAAAAAGCCGAACTACCATGCTGAAGATATTGCTGCAGCCTGCGATACGCTGCATGAATTTGATTTACCAGAACATCTGGTCGTCGATTTCAGCCACGGCAACTGCCAGAAGCAGCATCGCCGTCAACTGGATGTCTGTGATGATATTTGCCAGCAAATCCGTAACGGATCGACAGCCATCGCCGGCATTATGGCGGAAAGCTTCCTGCGTGAAGGTACGCAGAAAATTATCAGCGGGCAGCCGCTGGTTTATGGTCAGTCGATAACCGATCCTTGCCTTAACTGGGAAGACACTGAACTGCTGCTGAGCAAACTGGCCTCGGCGGTGGACAGCCGCTTCTGATCGTCCGCCCATCCGTACAGGGTGGGCATATTCTCCCCTCCCTTTTCGCAAACTACCACATTTAATACTTGTTGTTATCGTGCACTTTATTGATAATAAAAATCATTGTTACATTAATTATTATTAATAAATCGTGATACCCGTATGGATAACATTGAGTCACCCCGCCTTAAGGAACGAGAAAACGCGGCTCTCCCACCTGCGCCCATCCGCAAGATCAGCAGTCAGAAACTGTTAGGTGATGAAGGTAAAGTGATTATCGATCACAACGGTCAGGAATACCTGCTGCGTCAAACGCAGGCAGGTAAACTCTTGCTGACCAAATAGCGCTTCAGCTTGAACAGCTGACTTCCAGGCGTTTGCCCCAGTCCGGCGGACGCTGGCTGTAGTCATCATCGCGATCGCGGAAAGGCTCGCGCAATATGGCATGTAAGCGATGCAGTTCACTCATATCGCCTTTCTCCGCCGCCGCAATCGCCCGCTGCGCCAGCCAGTTACGCAGCACCACCGCAGGATTGGCGCTCAGCATTAGCGACTGACGCGCAGCATCATCGACTGCATCGCGCTGCAAACGCGTTCTGTAACGTGTGAACCAGTCATCAAAGGCGTCGCGATCGATAAATTCGTCGCGCAGTGGAGAGGAGGCATTCTGCTGCTCTGTCATGCTTAGCATGCGGAAAGTACGGGTATAGTCACTGTGCTCGCGGGCCATCAGGCTGAACAATTCGTTCAACAGATCGTTGTCATCTTTTTGTTCGGTCATGAACCCCAGTTTCTGCCGCATCCGCTGACCGTAGCGCGTCAGTAGCGCCACCTGGTACCCGTCGAGGGCATCATTGAGCGCCTCAACGGTGATGAAGGGCGACAGACTTTGCGCAAGGCGCTGAAGATTCCACAAACCTACCGCCGGTTGATTGTCAAAGCTGTAGCGCCCCTGGTGGTCAGAATGGTTGCAAATGAAGCCCGGTTCATAGTCGTCCAGGAACCCAAACGGACCGTAGTCCATCGTCAGCCCGATGATCGACATGTTATCGGTGTTCATCACCCCGTGCGCGAAACCCACGGTTTGCCAGTCGGCGATCAGTGACGCGGTCCGCGCGACCACGTCGCGAAACCAGAGAATGTACTTATCGGCGTCTTGCAGGAGATGCGGCCAGTAATGACGAATGGCGAAATCCGCCAGTTGCTGAACTTTTTCCGGCTCGCGACGGTAATAGAAATGCTCAAAATGACCGAAGCGCAAGTGGCTTTGCGCCAGTCGCATCAGCATCGCCCCCGCCTCCACCGTTTCGCGGTAAACCGGTGTTTCACTGGTGACAATCGTCAGCGCCCGGGTCGTCGGTATCCCCAGGTAGTGCATCGCTTCACTGGCAAGGCTTTCTCGGATCGTGGAGCGCAATACCGCACGACCATCACCCATGCGCGAATACGGCGTCAAACCCGCGCCTTTCAGGTGCCAGTCCATTGTGCTGCCATCGGCAAGCAACTGCTCACCGAGCAGAATGCCGCGCCCGTCACCCAGTTGACCCGCCCAGACGCCGAACTGATGACCGCTATAGACCTGCGCCAGCGGAGACATCCCCGGCAACAGCGCCTCGCCGCCCCAGACACCCGCCGGGCTGTCAGGATGAAAAAGGGAATCGGGGATGCCCAGTTGTTCGGCAAGCGCATCGTTGTGCCAAATCAGTCGCGAGTGATTCAGCGGTGTTGGCGACAGTGCGGTAAATGTTGCTGGCAGTTCATCGCGCCAGCGGGCTGTGAAAGACAGGGTCATAGGGCCTCCTGCCTGTAGTGTAGACGGTTAATTCCGTCATAAACACCAGCAAACAGAAAGGTTATCCGTGGAGTAATTGGGTGACCTGACTGGCCGAGACGGCAGGCCACAGCCCGCCCTGCATACCGCTAAAACCGAATGGCGTCACGCGGGTCAACATCGCTTCGCTGTCGATACCGGCGATCATCAGCGATTCGCAATAAGGCGACACTTGCGTAAGGATGGCGCGCATGAACGGTTCGAAGGAAAGACGAGTGGCCCGACGATGGACAAAATTCCGGTCCAGGATAATTCGTTTAAATAATCCATCGAATATGGCTTTGTTGGCACTTTCCCCTGCACCGAAATTGGCCAGTACCAGAGGAAAACGTTCAGCCAGCGCATGCAACGTTTTATTCTCTTTGCCTTCAGACAGTTCGGGAAAATTCTCATTAATCATGAGTTCGAGAAACGAAAACCGTTTAACGGCAGAAACGCACTCACTATTGGTTAATAATAACGGTACAACTGCCGGGGTTATATAAATCCAGGCGACAAGTTTATGTTGAATAAAAAAATGTTGGCACGTTTCGATCAGCGCCAGCTTTTCGATAAATAACTGGCACTGTTCTTCGGGAGAAAGTCGCGGAAGCACCAGTTCAGTTGGGATACGAACGTCACCGTCTTCACTGACAAAGTTCGCGGTAACGCTTAAACCGATAAGTTTTCGTTGTACATTCCTGGCGGGCTGAAAATAGAGTTCAGAATGATACACATTATCCAGTGAAACATTCATCACGGCAGTCCCACATACAGGGAGTGATTCGGCAACCTATTACACAGGATGTCGTCATCCATCTTTTTTAATGCCAGAAGGAAAATGTTCATGTTGTCCTTTTCACCCGGAGCCCCGGTTCCTTAGTATTCAGCTTATCCTGATTATAAACGCTTATCCAGCATTGTTCTTTTTCGGCAATAAAAGCGAGGGACATCCTCAATCGAAATAACGCCCTACGACTAAATGCGTCTCGCCTGCCAAAAGTTTTTCCGCCAGTAGACATTATCCAGCGACGAACGCATCACACCACGACTGGTTGATGCATGAATAAACTGACCGTTAGTATCATAAATACCCACATGTAAACCGCTCTCTCCCGACCCGGTTTTGAAAAACACCAGATCGCCAGGCAACAAGTCGTCCTTATCGATTTCCGTCCCCAGTTTTGCCTGTTGACGGGTTTCGCGCGGCAGCTGCAAAGAGAACTGATCGCGCATGGTCATCAGCACAAAACCGGAACAATCCACACCACCGCGACTCATGCCGCCGTAACGATAGGGCGTCCCGCGCCAGGTCTGGAGTTGATCATTTAAGCCGGCAATCACGGTAATGGAATCAGAGAGCCGGGCATTGGGCGGCGGCGCTCGGTGGCTACTACATCCGGCCAACAACAGTGCTGTGCAAAAAAGAAACCAGAAACGCATTCAGGCGAATCCTCTGTATTTTTATTCTTCACCCCTTATAGCGGGTATTTACGCGGGTTTTCAAGAAACCATTTCGTTTAAGTGGTTGATATAATCATTCTGTGACCTTCGATGTCAAGACGCCGGAAGTGCAGACCATACGCCTGCGCTAAATGCGCTGGCGTCAGCACTTCATCACGTGGACCGCTGGCGAGCAGTTTCCCCTGTTTGAGCAACCACGCCCGGTGCGCGTGGCGCAAGGTATGATTCAGGTCGTGACTGCTCATCACGATGGCAATCCCCTGCTGGCACAGGCGGTGCAGAATGCGATCCAGCGCATTTTGCTGCGCGACATCAAGGCTGTTCATGGGCTCATCGAGGAGCAATAGCTGCCCCTGTGGGTTGGTCTCTGGCGCGATTTGCAGGATCACCGCGGCGAGACGGACGCGCTGCCATTCCCCACCTGAGAGCTCCTTCGCATTGCGTTCAAGTTTGTCCGCCAGCCCCAGCGACTCGGCCACCGCCATCAACTGGTCTGTGCGCGTTTTGTCTGGCTGATGTAGCGTCAGGAAGTGCCATACCGGCATCGCGAAAGGCGGATTTTG
The DNA here is from genome assembly GCF_030337175.1 of Citrobacter sp. Ca225. Taxonomy (NCBI): domain Bacteria; kingdom Pseudomonadati; phylum Pseudomonadota; class Gammaproteobacteria; order Enterobacterales; family Enterobacteriaceae; genus Citrobacter; species Citrobacter sp. Ca225. The sequence continues at coordinate 141,502 of NZ_JAOWCD010000100.1, forward strand.
CTGCTGCGCCAGATAAGCACGATGGCGGGCAAGTTTAGCGGCGGGCCACAACGCCAGCTCAGTCCCCGCCAGAGCGATCGTTCCTGTCCCACTGGTTAACCCTGCCATCCGCGCCAGCAGCGTGCTCTTCCCGGCGCCGTTCGGCCCCACAAGATGCAGGATCTCCCCTGCCCGAATCTCACCGGACAGAGGCCCTAACCGGGTCGATTCCGCCACATCCTGTAACTGCATCACTGAAGACATTATTTAGCCAACGCGAGTTTGATGCTTTCCATCACAATCGGATCTTCCGGCGTCATATCCGGAGAGAAACGCTGTATCACTTTGCCATCACGGCCTACGAGGAACTTCTCAAAGTTCCACAGGATATCGTCAGGATAGAGCGGCGCACGCCCTTTGCTGGCCATTCGCTCATAGAAACCACTCTCTTCAGGGGCTACAGCCGTCGGTGCCGCCTCAATCAGCTTCTGGTACAGCGGATGACGCCCCTCCCCGTTTACCTCAATCTTGCTGAACATCGGGAAGGTCACGCCCCAGGTCGTCGCGCACCAGGTTTTGATCTCGTCATCACTGCCAGGTTCCTGCCCAAGGAACTGATTGCAGGGAAAGCCCAGCACAATAAAGCCACGGTCGGCCCACGCTTTCTGAATATTTTCCAGTTGCTCATACTGTGGGGTAAGTCCGCATTTTGAAGCTACGTTAACAATCAGCAGAACATTACCTGTGTATTTCTCAAGCGTGGTCACTTCGCCATCAATCGTTGTCACTACCGTGTTCAGAATCGAGTCTTGCATAGCCTCTCCAGGATCGTGAGTGATTCAAATACCAGCTTCTAATCATAGACTGTCTTGTCGTACCTAACGTCCGGCTTTGAGTAACAGCCAGATAAAAACCGGTGCGCCGAGCGTCGCGGTGACCACGCCAATTGGCAATTCGGCGGAGGCCAGCGCCAGGCGAGCGACCACATCGGCCAGCAGTAGCGCAATGGCCCCCGCCAGCGCACAGGCAGGTAACAGCACGCGATGGTCCGTTAAGCCGCACAGGCGTAAAATATGGGGGATGACCAGGCCAATAAAACCAATGGCCCCGGCCAGCGCCACGCTGACACCGACCATCCATCCGGTGGCAACCACCAACAGATTTCGCCAGAACCACAGGGGGAGTCCCAGTTGTCGGGCAGAGGTTTCCCCCAACGCCAGCATGTTCATCGCCTGCGACTGGCAGCAGATCCACACCAGCACCGGAATCAGGGCCAGCATCAACCATGACTGCTCCCAGTTAACGCCGCCAAATCCCCCCATCATCCAGTACATCAACTGACGCAGATCGAATGAGGTAGAAAAATAGATGGCCCAGGTCATCAGCGCACTACAGATAATCCCCAGCGCCACGCCAGCAAGCAGCAGGCGGCTGGTCGAAAGATGACGACGGGCAAAACGCAGGAGGATCAACGTGATGACCAGCGCACCGGCAATCGCGCACAGTCCAAGCGCCCAGTGCGGCAGTATGCCCTTCCCCAGCAGCACGGCGGCGATCAGCCCCACGCCCGCACCGTTGGAGACGCCGAGCAACCCCGGCTCCGCAAGCGGGTTTTCAAACAGCGCCTGCATCACTGCGCCGGACAAAGCCAGCGCCGCGCCCACCAGCAGAACCGCCAGCGCGCGCGGAAGGCGAATTTGCCAGACAAAGAGTTCACCACGCGGCGTCAGCCAGTCAGCGGGCGATATCCACTGCTCTCCGGCGCACAGGCTCAACCACAGTGTCAGTAACATCAGTACCGACAGACTCAGGATCCAGCGCACATGTTGTCGCTGTTGTTGACGGGCAAAAGTCAGCATGATTTCCGTTCAACTGAAAAGGATGTCATTGATTCTACGGTGCGATACCCCCGCAGAAAAGAAAAAAGGCCGCAAAAGCGGCCTTTTTGGTTAGATCTGATTACTCATCTTTGGGCGAAGCGTTTTCGACTCGGCTCTTTAACTTCTGTCCGGGTCTGAAGGTCACCACGCGCCGTGCTGTAATGGGAATATCTTCGCCCGTTTTCGGGTTACGTCCCGGACGTTGATTCTTATCACGCAGATCGAAGTTACCAAAACCAGAGAGTTTTACCTGCTCACCGTTTTCCAGAGCACGACGGATCTCTTCGAAAAACAGTTCGACCAGTTCTTTGGCATCCCGCTTGCTAAGCCCAAGCTTATCAAACAGATATTCTGACATTTCAGCTTTTGTAAGCGCCATAGGTTCAATCCCTCAATGATGCCTGGAATCGCTCTTTTAATGCCTCTACACATTTGGCGACGGTAGCGGCAATCTCCTCTTCTTCGAGTGTACGGCTGGTATCCTGAAGGATTAGGCTAATGGCGAGGCTCTTATACCCCTCCGCAACACCCTTACCACGGTACACGTCAAATAAGTTTACGCCAACTACCTGATTTACGCCAACTTTCTTACACTCGGATAAAATATCAGCAGCGGGAACGTTTTCGGCGACAACCACAGCGATGTCGCGACGGTTCGCCGGGAAGCGTGAAATCTCGCGCGCCTGAGGCACCACGCGGTCTGCGAGCTTGTTCCACTCCAGTTCGAACACCAGAGTACGGCCATTGAGATCCAGCTTACGTTCCAGCTCAGGATGAACAACACCAATGAAACCAATGCGTTCACCTTTCAGATAAATCGCGGCTGACTGTCCCGGATGCAGTGCCGGATTGGCTTCTGCTCTGAACTGAATGTCACCGAGTTTACCGGTCAGATCCAACACCGCTTCCAGATCGCCCTTCAAATCATAGAAATCAACGGTCTCTTTTGCCAGATCCCAGTGCTCATCATAGCGGTTACCGCAAATAACCCCCGCCAGCATCAGATCCTGACGAATGCCCAGATTGGCCTGGGTATCCGGCACAAAACGCAGCCCACTTTCAAAAATACGTACGCGGTTCTGTTGACGATTCTGGTTATAGACCACCGTTGCCAGTAACCCCGTCCACAACGACAGACGCATTGCCGACATTTCACTGGAGATCGGGCTTGGCAGCAGCAGCGCCTCTTCACCCGGATGGAGCAACTGCTGCACTTTCGGGTCGACAAAGCTGTAAGTAATGACTTCCTGGTAGCCTTTGTCATTCAACAGCGTTTTCACACGCTTCAGCGACAAATCCGCTTCACGGTGCGTCCCCATAATCAAACCCGCCTGGATCGGTTCATCAGGGATGTTGTCGTAGCCATACACGCGGGCGACTTCTTCAACCAGGTCTTCTTCAATTTCCATGTCGAAGCGCCAGCTTGGCGCAACGGCCTGCCACTGCTCCTGGCCTTCGGTCACTTCACAGCCCAAACGGCGCAGGATATCGCTGACCTGTGCATCGGCAATGTGATGGCCAATCAGACGATCCAGCTTGCTGCGACGCAGCGTAATGGTCGCGCGCTTCGGCAGCGTGGTTTCATCCGTCACATCAATGATCGGACCAGCTTCGCCGCCGCAGATGTCAATCAGCAAACGGGTAGCACGTTCCATCGCTTTGTACTGCAGAGCCGGATCCACACCGCGCTCATAACGGTGAGACGCATCGGTATGCAGACCATGACGACGTGCGCGACCGGTAATTGACAGTGGGCTGAAGAAAGCGCATTCCAGCAGCACATTTTGCGTTTCATCATTCACGCCAGAATGCTCACCACCGAAGATACCGCCCATCGCCAGCGCTTTATGATGATCGGCAATCACCAACGTATCAGCGTTAAGCTTTGCTTCTGTGCCATCAAGCAGTACCAGCGTTTCGCCCTCTTTCGCCATGCGCACGACAATCCCGCCTTCAATGCGGTCTTTATCAAAGGCGTGCATCGGCTGACCCAGCTCAAGCAATACATAGTTGGTCACGTCAACCACGGCATCAATGGAGCGGATACCGCAACGGCGCAGTTTTTCTTTCATCCACAGCGGGGTTGGCGCTTTCACATTGATGCCTTTGACGACGCGACCCAGATAGCGCGGGCAGGCGTCGGTGGCGTCTACGGTAATCGGCAGGACATCAGTGATGGTTGCTGCTACCGGCGTGATTTCCGGCTCAACCAGCGGCGCTTTGTTCAGCACAGCCACGTCACGGGCGACACCGATGATGCCTAAGCAGTCAGCACGGTTAGGGGTCACGCTGATCTCAATGGTGTTGTCATCAAGCTTCAGGTATTCGCGGATGTCGGTACCGATCGGCGCATCGGCCGGCAGTTCAATAATGCCGCTGTGATCGTCTGAAATCCCCAGCTCGGAGAAGGAGCACAGCATGCCTTCAGACGGCTCGCCACGCAGCTTAGCGGCTTTAATTTTGAAATCGCCCGGCAGAACGGCACCGATGGTAGCGACGGCCACCTTCAGGCCCTGACGGCAGTTTGGTGCGCCGCAGACGATGTCGAGCAGACGTTCGCCGCCCACGTTCACTTTCGTGACGCGCAGTTTGTCAGCGTTCGGATGCTGACCGCATTCAACCACTTCACCCACGACGACGCCATTAAATGCACCGGCGACCGCTTCAACACCGTCAACTTCCAGGCCTGCCATGGTGATTTGATTCGACAGCGCGTCGCTATCGATAGCCGGGTTAACCCACTCGCGTAACCACAGTTCACTGAATTTCATTGTTTTATCCTGCCTTTATTTAAACTGTTTGAGGAAACGCAGATCGTTTTCGAAGAACGCACGCAGGTCAGTCACACCGTAACGCAACATGGTCAGACGCTCCATCCCCATCCCAAATGCGAAACCTGAGTAGATTTCCGGGTCGATACCAACGTTACGCAGAACGTTCGGATGCACCATGCCGCAGCCCAGCACTTCCAGCCATTTACCGTTTTTACCCATCACGTCCACTTCGGCAGACGGCTCAGTAAACGGGAAATAGGAAGGACGGAAACGAATCTGCAAATCTTCTTCAAAGAAGTTACGCAGGAAGTCATGCAGCGTCCCTTTCAGATTGGTAAAGCTGATGTTGGTATCCACAATCAGGCCTTCCATCTGATGGAACATCGGGGTGTGCGTCTGATCGTAGTCGTTACGATACACGCGACCCGGCGCGATAATGCGAATCGGCGGCTGCTGATCTTTCATGGTACGGATCTGTACGCCGGATGTCTGGGTACGCAGCAGGCGCGTGGCATCAAACCAGAAAGTGTCGTGGTCAGCACGAGCCGGGTGGTGACCAGGAATATTCAGCGCATCGAAGTTGTGGTAGTCATCTTCGATTTCCGGACCAGTCGCCACGGTAAAGCCAAGCTCGCCAAAGAAGCTTTCAATGCGATCGATGGTACGGGTGACCGGATGCAGACCGCCATTTTCAATGCGACGCCCCGGCAAAGAAACGTCGATGGTTTCCGCTGCCAGACGCGCATTCAGCGCGGCGTTTTCCAGATCTGCCTTACGGGCGTTGAGTGCCTGCTGTACCTGCTCTTTCGCTTCGTTAATCACCGCACCGGCGGCAGGACGTTCTTCAGCTGGCAGCTCGCGCAGCGTCGTCATCTGAAGGGTCAGGTGCCCTTTTTTGCCCAAATATTCGACGCGCACATTGTCTAACGCGGCAACATCTGACGCCTGGTTAATGGCCGCCTTCGCACTGGCTACCAGTTCTGCGAGATGTGACATGGTTTTCCTCATTGTGTCGGTGAAGACACCGGTTCGTTGAACGTAATCTCTCGATTTCGGGCACAAAAAAAGCCTCCATCAGGAGGCTTTTTTGCGCTGTTTTTCGTTTCTTCTTTCACGCGCTAGCCTCCCGAAGTCAGGTGCTAAAGTAAAAAAAGAAGCGGAAAATAGCAGCATTCATGCTTGCGTTACCTTGTGTGGTAAAAACCGGAGAACCTTTATTGAAAAGGGTTACGGATCAATTGTCAACTTATTGACGGAACAACAAATAAAAGAGAGGGAGCCAGGCTCCCTCTTTTCACTGGCTTATGCCAGAGCTGCTTTCGCTTTTTCGACCAGAGCGGTGAACGCTACTTTGTCGAATACGGCGATGTCAGCCAGGATCTTACGGTCGATTTCAACAGAGGCTTTTTTCAGGCCGTTGATGAATTTGCTGTAAGAAATACCGTTCTGACGTGCTGCTGCGTTGATACGCGCAATCCACAGTTGACGGAACTGACGCTTACGTTGACGACGGTCACGGTAAGCATACTGACCTGCTTTGATGACGGCCTGGAAGGCAACGCGGTATACGCGAGAACGCGCACCGTAGTAACCTTTGGCTTGTTTCAAAATTTTCTTGTGACGTGCGCGTGCAATTACACCACGTTTTACGCGAGCCATAGTGCTCTCCTGTATCTATTCTGATTTGCCCCCCTTTCACCACAGTGAAATCGGTTGGGCATTAAAAATTTAAAAAAACGTTAACGGCTTATGCGTACGGCAGGCACGCGATAACCAGACCCAGATCGCCTTTAGAAACAAGGCCTTTTGGACGCAGGTGACGTTTACGCTTAGTTGATTTTTTGGTCAGAATATGACGCAGGTTTGCGTGCTTACGCTTAAATCCACCACCACCGGTTTTTTTGAAGCGCTTAGCAGCACCGCGTACGGTCTTAATTTTTGGCATTTTAATAACTTCCACTTCGCATTGTTAATAAATGAAACCCAGGCGAGCAAAACCTGTGAAGCCCAAAGGCTTCACAGGAAATACTACTTGAAGGCCTACTGTTTCTTCTTGGGAGCGAGCACCATGATCATCTGGCGGCCTTCGATCTTCGTTGGGAAGGATTCGACAACTGCCAGTTCACTCAGATCGTCACGAACGCGCGTCAGCACTTCCATACCAATCTGTTGGTGGGCCATCTCACGACCGCGGAAACGCAGTGTGATCTTGGCCTTATCGCCATCTTCCAGAAAGCGAATCAGGCTGCGGAGTTTTACCTGATAATCGCCATCGTCGGTACCAGGACGGAATTTAATTTCCTTAACCTGGATAACTTTTTGCTTTTTCTTCTGTTCCTTAGAAGACTTACTCTTTTCATAAAGGAACTTGCCGTAGTCCATGATACGACAAACTGGCGGTTCGGCGTTAGGGCTGATTTCAACTAAATCTACTCCAGCCTCTTCAGCTTTTTCGATTGCTTCTCTCAGACTCACAATACCCAGCTGCTCGCCTTCCAGACCTGTTAAGCGAACTTCCTGGGCGCGAATCTCGCCATTGATACGATTCGGACGTGCCGTTTGAACTCGTTTTCCGCCTTTAATACCTTATTCCTCCAGTTGTTGAAGACTGCGGCTGCGAATCTCTTGTTGCAGCTTCTCAATCACTTCACTTACGTCAAGGCTGCCCAGGTCTTTCCCGCGGCGAGTGCGAACGGCAACTTTGCCTGCTTCCACTTCTTTATCACCACAGACCAACATATAAGGGACACGACGTAAAGTGTGCTCGCGGATTTTAAAGCCTATCTTCTCATTTCTCAAGTCTGCTTTTACACGAATGCCCGCATTTTGAAGTTTCTGCGTCAATTCGTTAACGTATTCAGACTGTGAATCAGTAATGTTCATCACCACTACCTGAACCGGCGCAAGCCAGGTCGGGAAGAAGCCAGCGAACTCTTCAGTCAGGATACCGATAAAACGTTCCATAGACCCAAGAATTGCGCGGTGAATCATTACCGGTACCTGACGCTCATTGTTTTCGCCCACATAGGAGGCGCTCAGACGAGACGGCAGGGAGAAGTCCAGCTGTACTGTACCGCACTGCCATGCGCGATCGAGGCAGTCATACAGGGTAAATTCAATTTTCGGACCGTAGAAGGCGCCTTCACCCAATTGATATTCAAATGGGATATTGTTTTCTTCCAGCGCAACGGCCAGGTCCGCCTCAGCACGATCCCACATTTCGTCGCTACCGATACGTTTTTCGGGACGAGTGGAGAGTTTGACAACGATTTTCTCGAAGCCAAATGTGCTGTACATATCGTAGACCATACGGATGCAGGCGTTAACTTCATCGCGGATTTGCTCTTCAGTACAGAAGATATGCGCATCATCCTGGGTGAAGCCGCGTACACGCATCAGACCATGCAACGCGCCTGACGGCTCGTTACGGTGGCAGCTACCAAACTCTGCCATACGCAGCGGCAGGTCGCGGTAGGATTTCAGGCCCTGATTAAAGATCTGTACGTGACCCGGACAGTTCATCGGCTTGATGCAGTATTCACGGTTCTCTGAAGAGGTGGTGAACATCGCATCTTTGTAGTTGTCCCAGTGCCCGGTTTTTTCCCACAGCACGCGGTCCATCATGAACGGCCCTTTCACTTCCTGATACTGATACTCTTTGAGCTTGGAACGCACAAAGACTTCCAGTTCGCGGAAAATAGTCCAGCCGTCGTTATGCCAGAACACCATACCCGGCGCTTCTTCCTGCATGTGATACAGGTCAAGCTGCTTACCAATTTTACGGTGGTCACGTTTTGCCGCTTCTTCCAGACGTTGCAGATAAGCGCTGAGGGCCTTTTTATCTGCCCAGGCCGTTCCGTAGATACGCTGCAACATCTTATTGTCGCTGTCGCCACGCCAGTACGCGCCTGCGGTTTTCATCAGTTTAAAGTGATGGCAGAAGCGCATATTCGGCACGTGCGGACCGCGGCACATGTCGACATATTCTTCATGATGATACAAACCAGGTTTGTCATCATGGGCAATGTTTTCATCAAGAATGGAGACTTTATAGATCTCGCCACGCTTCACGAAGGTTTCACGCGCTTCGTGCCAGCTGACTTTCTTCTTAATGACGTCGTAATTTTTCTCAGCGAGCTCGTGCATCCGCTTCTCGAGCGCATCGATATCTTCCTGGGTCAACGTACGGTCAAGGTCTACGTCATAGTAGAAGCCGTTGTCGACAACCGGACCGATAGCCATTTTGGTATTCGGCCAAAGTTGTTTGATCGCATGACCTAACAGGTGCGCGCAGGAGTGACGAATAATCTCCAGCCCTTCTTCATCTTTTGCGGTGATGATAGAGAGCGTCGCATCATTTTCGATCAGGTCAGAAGCATCAACCAGCTCGCCATTAACACGGCCAGCAAGGGTGGCTTTCGCCAGACCTGGACCAATGTCCAGCGCAACATCCATAGGGCTTACAGCGTGGTCGTAATGGCGTTGACTGCCATCAGGAAGAGTAATAACAGGCATGTTATGTCCTTATTTGCAGTGGTGACCCATACGCAAGATCACATACAAAGAGAAAATTTATTTGTTTACAGTTAGTTGTGCAGCCATCTAACCAACAATTGCTAAATTGGCGCACAATCTGGTACACATCCGCTTTCGCTACGCAAGCGCGGCAATGTGGTCGAACGATGGTAACACTAAAAAAAGGGAGAATGCACCCTTCTGTTTTATATTGGGCCGGATCATGACGTCAGCAAGCGTTTTTCGCCTCCTCCTCTCACCTGCCCTGAAGGATTGTCCTGGAGACAGAATGAATATCCATTCACTGACTGGCTGACAGTTTTGTTACACTAGGATTAACCGTCTGAAATCGACAGGATATAAATGATGCCATCAAATCGCTTCGCCAAAAAACACTGGAAAATGGTGGTCGTCCTGATCGTCATCTGTGGCGCAATGTTATTGCTACGCTGGGCGGCAATGATTTGGGGATAGCCGTGAAACGCTGCGCCGTCGTGATTCAGGCAGCGTGCACATTCTGGACAAAAGCGCTGACGGGTAAATCGACGTCAGACACCGTAATAAAAAAGCCAGACTGGCGAACAGTCTGGCCTCAGTTTACATCCGGTAGCCCAGAGAGACGGTAGTACGTCTGTCCGTATGCTCCGGTGCCGTTTCCGGCGGTTCGGAGTTCCACGTCACGTTGTACGCCACCTTCAAACCAAAGTGCTCATTGATTGCCACATTCAGCGCCGTCTCGGAGTTCAGCGTCGTATCTTCAGCACCGAACACCGACACGCCTTGCGTAAATTTGGTGTTGTCTGAAATCTGCCAGGCATACGCGCCAGAGGCATAGCCCAGCGGCTGCGTTTCCGTCGTGCCATCCGTATGTTCGTCGTACCGTACGCCCGGACCGAATTCAAAACGGAAACTGTGTACGGGACCGTTAAGGAACTGGCGACCATAACCGGCAGTGAACACGTCGCGCTCACGGTAGCCGTTATAACGGTCCGTCAGCCAACTCGCCTGGCCAAAAAGATAGTCATAATCGGTCACGTTGTAACGACTACGACCGCCAACCGCATATTTCTCTGAAGAGCGTTCATCATTGGAAGAAGTGTTGCTCGCGTTCCCCCACAGTGACCAGGCCGTTGTTTGGCCGTACCAGGTCATGGTCGTGTCCGCGGTCAAAGAAGAACTTTTCGTGTTGCCTGACTGCGCAAGATAACCGGCATTAAGATTGCCTTCGAAGGGTTTCTTCGCACTTGAGGGGTCATCCATGACAGTAAAAACGGAATCATCGGCAGTTGCATACATCGACGCAAACATGCCCCCCGCCAGCAGAACGGCAGCGGGAACTGTCTTTAAAAGCTTCATTTATAAAGAGTCCGTACAACAAAAAAAGAGACCATTACGGTCCCGGAAACTTTCAGAGGGATCAATGACAAACGCCCCAGGAAAGGTAACAAATTATAAAAAGGCTCGAATAACATAGCAATGAATTCTTATTTCATTTTTTGAATAAGAGAGCTCTCAAAACAATTAAATATTTATATATCCTTACGGTAAATTAAATAAATAAACTTTAATTAATCATATTGTTAATGACTTCACTTTAGGGCTATTCGGTGCCAGACTGAACATAGCCTAACAGGAGGTAACGATGGTACGTATCTATACGTTGACGCTTGCGCCCTCTCTCGATAGCGCAACGATCACTCCGCAAATCTATCCCGAAGGGAAACTCCGCTGTACTGCCCCGGTATTTGAGCCTGGCGGCGGTGGCATAAATGTCGCTCGCGCCATCGCCCATCTGGGCGGAACGGCAACCGCTATTTTCCCCGTCGGGGGGGCAACCGGTGAACACCTGGTGACCCTGCTCGCTGACGAAAACGTTCCGGTCGCAACCATTGATGCAAAAGACTGGACGCGTCAGAACCTGCACGTTCATGTCGAATCCAGCGGAGAACAGTATCGCTTTGTGATGCCCGGCGCGGCTCTGAATGACGATGAGTTTCGCCAGATAGAAGAGCAGGTTCTGGAGATCGAGTCCGGTGCCATTCTGGTGATCAGCGGTAGTCTGCCGCCAGGCGTTAACGTTGAAAAACTCAGCCAGTTAATTACCGCCGCGCAGAAACAGGGGATCCGTTGCATCATTGACAGCTCCGGCGAGGCGCTGACGGCCGCGTTAGCGATTGGCAATATCGAACTGGTTAAACCCAATCAGAAAGAACTCAGTGCCCTGGTTAATCGCGAACTGACGCAACCTGATGACGTGCGCAACGCGGCACAGGAAATTGTCCGCAGCGGCAAGGCACAGCGCGTCGTCGTCTCGCTCGGTCCTCAGGGCGCACTGGGCGTGGACAGTAAAACCTGTGTACAGGTTGTGCCGCCGCCGGTCAAAAGCCAGAGCACCGTGGGCGCGGGCGACAGTATGGTGGGAGCAATGACCCTCAAACTGGCTGAAGGCGCCTCGCTTGACGATATGGTGCGCTTCGGCGTGGCGGCCGGTAGCGCCGCGACCCTCAACCAGGGAACACGCCTGTGCTCCCATGACGATACACAAAAAATCTACGCTTACCTTAGCCAGCCATAATGAACCCCCCTCTCTTCGAGGGGGAATTTTGCGTAAACCTGTCGGCTTACGCGTTCACCGTCTATGCTACAAACTCATGAGATTACAAAGGGGTGTCAAATGGCCAGTGGGGAAATCACCCGATATGTTGTTACTATCACGTTCCACGAGGACTCCTTAACGGAAATAAATGAACTGAATAATCATCTTACCCGTGCCGGTTTTCTACTCACCCTTACGGATGATGACGGTAATGTGCATGAACTGGGAACCAATACCTTTGGGTTGATTAGCGCCCAGAGTCCGGACGAGGTCAAAGCTCTGGCCGCGGGACTGGCTGAAAGTGCGTTAGATAAAATGCCGGAGGTCAGCGTGGTGACCTGGGACGAGTGGGATCTCAGCGGACAATAAATGCCATTACCATGAAAACACGTCCACGGTGTGCGTTAGTTCGTGTTTTTTTACCGCATCTTTGCGCTAACCTTATGATCTGGCAGACAACATGGGGAGAGACATCATGTGGCAGGCTATCAGTCGTCTTTTAAGCGAGCAACTCGGTGAAGGCGAAATCGAACTGCGTAACGAACTGCCTGGCGGAGAAATTCATGCCGCGTGGCATTTACGCTATGCGGGACGCGATTTCTTCGTTAAATGTGATGAGCGAGAACTGCTTCCAGGCTTCACGGCTGAAGCCGACCAATTAGAACTGTTATCACGCAGCCATACGGTGACGGTCCCCAAAGTGTGGGCGGTGGGTGCGGATCGTGATTACAGCTTTCTGGTGATGGATTATCTCCCTCCCCGCCCCCTGGATGCGCACAGTGCATTTATTCTGGGGCAGCAGCTTGCCCACCTGCATGAATGGAGCGATCAGCCGCAGTTTGGGCTGGACTTCGATAACGCGCTCTCGACCACGCCGCAACCCAATGCCTGGCAGCGCCGCTGGTCTACCTTCTTCGCCGAACAGCGCATTGGCTGGCAACTCGAACTGGCGGCGGAAAAAGGGATTGCCTTTGGTAATATCGACGCCATCGTCGAGCACGTGCAACAGCGTCTCGCCTCCCACCAGCCACAACCTTCTTTATTACATGGCGATCTGTGGTCCGGGAACTGCGCGCTCGGGCCAGACGGTCCGTATCTGTTTGACCCAGCCTGTTACTGGGGAGACAGAGAGTGTGACCTGGCAATGTTGCCGCTGCATACTGAACAGCCGCCGCAAATTTATGATGGTTATCAGTCAGTGTCGCCGCTGCCGTTAGATTTTCTCGACCGGCAACCGGTATATCAACTGTATACCTTGCTCAACCGGGCAAGACTGTTTGGCGGCCAGCACCTGGTGATTGCGCAGAAGGCAATGGACAGACTACTCGCGGCGTAATCATGGTTGACATCAATTGGCCGCCGGATGGCGGCCTTTCAGGCCGCTAACAAAGAAGGATAAAACGTGGTTTTTCCTTCTTTGTGGTTATCAGCCGAAAATCAATGAATTGATTTTCCTCGTTTATAATCAGGCGCTCTCGGCTTGTCCGGTAACGGAACGAGGTTTGTCATCACTCTCAAAGACCGCCGGATGGCGGCCTTTTAGTTCAGACAAATCCCAGCAGGGAAAAAAACACATAGCCGGCAATGATGATAATCACCGGCAGGATGTAGAGCGGGAAAAACTGCAGAAAAATCGTGTGATGCGGCACCACGATCCGTGACTCGATCTGCTCGCGTGACAACCCTTCGCTGCCCTTGGCTTTCTCCAGAATCAACTGGTCTTCAACGCCTTCACGTAAAAACCGCGCCTGGCGGCTCATGCGCGCGCCGGAATCCTGCATCGCCAGCCCGATAAAAATCAGCGCAAAAATCAGCCAGAACAGAATGTTCAGGCTATTCTGGAAATCCGGCGTCGGCGAGTTGTACCAGAAGAGGTTCAGAAACGGGGTATTCACTCGCATCATGTCGATCATGACGTGGGCAAAATCGAGCATCACCGCGTTAATCCCTTCCTGCTTTTCGCTGTGCGCGTACATAAATTTCAGGGCTGAAATCAGCGTGGAGAGAAGCGCCGGGATAAATATCACCCATCCTAAGATCCTTTTTAACACTGCAATGCGTCCAGCTTGTTGATACGTCATGAGTTCCCCTTGATGAAGACGCGTCATTTTGGCTTAAGTCTACCTGCTGATAACCCTTTTCGCCCGATCTTTAAAAACGTTATGATAGCGGCTAACGCTGAATACCCTACATTTAATGCTCAACAGGAGAGGTTGTAATGTCAACCCCGCGTCAAATTCTTGCGGCCATATTCGATATGGATGGATTGCTGATTGATTCCGAGCCGCTGTGGGATCGGGCTGAACTGGACGTGCTGTCCAGCATCGGCGTCGATATCACTCGTCGTCACGAACTCCCGGATACGCTGGGACTGCGCATCGATATGGTTGTCGATCTCTGGTTTGCTCAGCAGCCGTGGAACGGGCCGAGCCGCCAGGAGGTCACCGATCGCGTCATTACCCGTGCCATCACGCTGGTTGAAGAGACGCGTCCGCTATTACCGGGCGTCAAAGAAGCGGTCGCGTTGTGTAAAGCGCAAGGTTTGAAAGTCGGACTGGCGTCAGCATCCCCTCTGCATATGCTGGAAAAAGTACTGGCGATGTTCGACCTGCGGGAGAGCTTTGACGCTATCGCTTCAGCGGAGAAACTACCCTACAGCAAGCCACATCCCCAGGTTTACATCGACTGCGCGGCGAAACTGGGCGTCGACCCGTTATGTTGTGTAGCGCTGGAAGATTCCGTCAACGGTATGGTGGCATCGAAAGCCGCGCGGATGCGCTCCATCGTCGTACCGGACAAAGAGGTGCGACACGATCCGCGCTATATCCTCGCTGACGTCAGGCTCAACACACTCACGGAACTGACCATCGCCGATTTACTTGGCTAACCGGGATCGGGCAATGGCCACATTGCCCGTCTTGCCAACAGTCAAAATTAAAACGACGTTTCATTTTTATTGTATTCTTTCGGTTCCTCTCCTATCCTTCTTTCAGGCACATAACAGATAAAAACGGATAGCCGAGGTCATTATGATTCTGGATGCATTTCGTCTCACAGGTAAAGTCGCCATTGTCACCGGTTGTGATACCGGGCTCGGGCAAGGGATGACGGTTGCGCTGGCGCAAGCCGGTTGCGATATCATCGGCGTGAACCGCAAAGTCCCTCATGACACCGCCGCCAAAGTTGAAGCGCTGGGTCGCCGCTTTTTCGCCATACAGGCCGATCTAAGCCAACAGGAAGTCATCGCGGACGTTATCGCCCAGGCGGTAGAGAAATTCGGTCGCATCGACATTCTGGTGAATAACGCCGGGACCATTCGTCGCGAAGACGCACTCAGTTTTACTGAAAAGGACTGGGACGACGTGATGAACCTGAATCTCAAGTCGCTCTTCTTTCTCTCCCAGGCCGTTGCACGCCAGTTCATCGCCCAGGGCCAGGGCGGAAAAATCATCAACATCGCGTCAATGCTGTCGTTTCAGGGCGGTATTCGCGTCCCGTCCTATACGGCCTCAAAGAGCGGTGTTCTGGGCATTACCCGACTGTTAGCGAATGAGTGGGCGCAGCATCAGATTAACGTCAACGCTATCGCCCCCGGTTACATGGCAACCAACAACACCCAACAACTGCGGGAAGATGCTGAACGCAATAAAGAGATTGTCGATCGTATCCCGGCGGGCCGCTGGGGAACGCCAGACGATCTGCAGGGTCCGGTCGTTTTCCTCGCCTCGAAGGCAGCAGATTACATCAACGGTTATACGCTGGCCGTCGATGGCGGTTGGTTAGCGCGTTAAACGCGCATTATTGACAAAGAGTTACAACGTCACCACTTCCGCCCACTGTATAAAAATCCTATACTGTACGAATTCACAGTTTATCAGGTTTTATCATGACGGCGGAAGGTCACCTCCTCTTTTCCATTGCCTGCGCGGTGTTTGCTAAAAACGCGGAACTCACGCCCGTGCTCGCACAGGGTGACTGGTGGCATATTGTTCCTTCCGCTATTCTGACCTGTCTGTTACCGGACATTGATCACCCAAAGTCATTTCTCGGTCAGCGACTAAAATGGATTTCGAAACCGATCGCCCGTGCGTTCGGCCATCGCGGATTCACTCACAGTCTGCTGGCCGTCTTTGCGCTACTGGCGACCTTCTACCTGAAAGTGCCGGAGAGCTGGGTTATCCCCGCCGATGCCTTGCAGGGTATGGTGATAGGCTATCTGAGCCATATCGCCGCCGATATGCTAACCCCAGCGGGCGTCCCCCTGCTCTGGCCCTGTCGCTGGCGCTTTCGCCTGCCGATTCTGGTCCCGCAGAAAGGTAATCAACTGGAGCGATTTCTCTGCATGGCGCTGTTTGCCTGGGCGGTATGGATGCCCCAGACCTTGCCCCAGAACAGTGCAGTTCGCTGGTCATCCGATATGATTAATACACTGCAATGGCAGTTCAATCGCTTTATAAAGCATCAAATCGACCAGTAAAGCAGCGAAATTATCATTTTTGGCATAAACAATTCCATTTGAATATAAGAGCCAGGTCACAGTTCTGCTAACCTTGCGGCAACAGGATCGCTGTGACACAGCGGGACGAATAATAAAATCAGGAGAACGGGGATGAATTTTCCATTAATCGCGAACATTGTGGTGTTCGTCATTCTGCTGTTTGTGCTGGCGCAAGCCCGTCATAAACAGTGGAGTCTGGCAAAGAAAGTGCTGGTCGGTCTGGTCATGGGTGTGGTCTTTGGCCTTGCGCTGCACACCATCTATGGCTCTGACAGCCAGGTGCTGAAAGATTCCGTCCAGTGGTTCAACATTGTTGGTAACGGCTATGTGCAACTGCTGCAAATGATCGTCATGCCGCTGGTATTTGCCTCGATTCTGAGCGCGGTCGCCCGTCTGCATAACGCCTCACAGTTGGGGAAAATCAGCTTCCTGACCATCGGGACCCTGCTGTTTACCACATTGATTGCCGCACTGGTCGGTGTGCTGGTGACCAATCTGTTTGGCCTGACCGCTGAAGGTCTGGTTCAGGGCGGTGCCGAAACGGCGCGACTGAATGCCATTGAAACCAACTATGTCGGTAAAGTGGCCGATCTCAGTGTCCCGCAGTTGGTGCTCTCCTTTGTACCGAAAAACCCGTTTGCCGATCTGACCGGCGCGAACCCGACGTCCATTATTAGCGTGGTCATTTTTGCCGCCTTCCTCGGCGTCGCCGCGCTGAAACTGCTCAAAGATGACGCGCCAAAAGGCGAGCGCGTGCTGACCGCAATCGACACCCTGCAAAGCTGGGTGATGAAACTGGTCCGCCTAGTCATGCAGTTAACGCCTTACGGCGTTCTGGCGCTGATGACCAAAGTGGTAGCAGGTTCTAACCTGCAGGACATCATTAAGCTGGGTAGCTTCGTCATTGCCTCGTATCTCGGTCTCGGCATTATGTTCGTTGTCCACGGCGTACTGCTGGGTGTTAACGGCGTGAGCCCGCTCAAGTACTTCCGCAAAGTGTGGCCGGTTCTGACCTTCGCGTTTACCAGCCGTTCCAGCGCCGCCTCTATCCCGCTGAACGTGGAAGCGCAAACCCGTCGTCTGGGCGTGCCGGAATCTATCGCGAGCTTCGCCGCCTCCTTTGGTGCGACGATTGGCCAGAATGGCTGTGCTGGTTTGTATCCGGCCATGCTGGCCGTTATGGTGGCGCCGACGGTCGGTATTAACCCGCTGGATCCTCTCTGGATTGCGACGCTGGTCGGCATTGTGACCGTCAGCTCTGCCGGGGTAGCCGGTGTCGGTGGCGGTGCCACGTTCGCCGCGCTGATCGTACTGCCTGCGATGGGGCTGCCTGTCACGCTGGTGGCGCTGCTCATCTCCGTTGAGCCGCTGATTGACATGGGCCGTACCGCGCTGAACGTCAGCGGGTCAATGACCGCCGGTACGCTGACCAGCCAGTGGCTGAAGCAAACCGATAAAACCATTCTGGACAGTGAAGACGACGCCGAACTGGCGCATCACTAAACGTCCCCAAAACAGAAAACCGCCCTTCGAGGCGGTTTTTTTATGCCGGAATTAATCCGCTATTTCGTTTTCCTGACGAATCTGATTTGCCCAGCGCTGGGCAGAATCCGCCTCGCTGAACGCCGGCGATCGCTGGAACGACTCCCCCATTAAGACAAACGCGACATACTTCCCGCGCAAGATCCACACGTCACGAAACGCGTCCATTTTTATTGCATGTTCGGGCGGTGCAGGTTCAACACGCGGAACATAACTAATAACCGGGCGATTTTGTTGGCGAAGAGGTTTCATCATTAATTGCTTCACTAAGACAAATTCAAAAATCAGAAAAGAACTATCTTAGCCGATTTTACCCCCGCCCGTCCTGCTCCTGGCGTGCGCTTTCCCCTGTCAACCAACGCTGTCATCCGCGTTCTGCCCGGCGGGATCACACGAGTGGACTATAGTTAGAGGGTTTTTGACAAAAAAACATCGACCCTTTCAGCAATGAAAAATGGAGACGAGTTCAATGTCGCATAATGAGAAAAATCCCCATCCACATCAATCACCGGTGCACGATCCGCGCGAAGCAAAACCGGGTCTGGACTCTCTGGCTCCTGATAATGAGTCGTATCGCCCTGTTCCTGAACCGACGCCTCCAGGCGCGCAACCTACCGCGCCCGGCAGTCTGAAAGCCCCGGATACCGGCAATAAAAAGCTGAGCGATCTGGAAACGGTACGCAAGGGCAGCGAGAATTTTGCCCTCACTACTAACCAGGGCGTACGCATTGCTGATGACCAGAATTCATTGCGTGCAGGCAGTCGTGGTCCTACGCTGCTTGAAGATTTCATCCTGCGCGAAAAAATCACCCATTTTGACCACGAGCGCATTCCCGAGAGGATCGTCCATGCACGCGGCTCGGCAGCTCACGGCTATTTCCAGCCCTACAAAAATCTGAGCGACATCACCAAAGCCGACTTTCTCTCTGACCCGGATAAAATCACCCCGGTCTTCGTACGTTTTTCCACTGTTTAGGGCGGCGCAGGCTCGGCGGATACGGTGCGTGATATCCGTGGTTTTGCCACCAAGTTTTATACCGAAGAAGGCATTTTTGATCTGGTTGGCAATAATACCCCTGTCTTTTTTATTCAGGACGCGCATAAATTTCCTGACTTTGTCCATGCGGTAAAACCGGAGCCGCACTGGGCGATACCGCAGGGACAAAGTGCGCATGACACCTTCTGGGATTACGTGTCGTTACAGCCAGAAACCCTGCATAACGTCATGTGGGCGATGTCCGATCGCGGCATTCCGCGCAGTTATCGCACCATGGAAGGCTTTGGCATTCACACTTTTCGGCTGATCAACGCCGAGGGTAAGGCCACCTTCGTTCGTTTCCACTGGAAACCTCTGGCAGGTAAAGCCTCACTGGTATGGGATGAAGCGCAGAAGCTGACCGGTCGCGACCCGGACTTCCATCGCCGGGAACTGTGGGAAGCCATTGAAGCCGGTGATTTCCCGGAATATGAACTGGGACTGCAATTGATCCCGGAAGAGGACGAGTTGAAATTCGACTTTGACTTACTGGATCCGACCAAACTGATCCCCGAAGCGCTGGTTCCGGTGCAGCGCGTCGGTAAAATGGTACTCAACCGCAACCCCGATAATTTCTTCGCCGAAAACGAACAGGTCGCCTTTCATCCCGGCCATATCGTTCCCGGCATTGATTTCACGAACGATCCGCTGTTGCAGGGGCGTTTGTTCTCCTATACCGATACGCAGATTAGCCGTCTTGGCGGACCTAACTTCCACGAAATCCCAATCAACCGCCCGACCTGCCCGTATCACAACTTCCAGCGTGACGGCATGCACCGCCAGGATATTGATACCAACCCGGCCAACTATGAACCCAACTCCATCAATGACAACTGGCCGCGTGAAACGCCGCCGGGACCGAAACGCGGCGGCTTTGAGTCATATCAGGAACGCATCGAAGGTAACAAAATCCGTGAACGTAGCCCCTCGTTTGGCGAATATTACGCCCATCCGCGTCTGTTCTGGTCAAGCCAGACGCCCGTGGAACAGTTGCATATCATCGATGCCTTCAGCTTTGAACTGAGTAAGGTTGTTCGTAGCTGGATCCGTGAACGGGTGGTCGACCAACTGGCGCACATCGACATTAACCTCGCGCAGGCGGTCGGGAAGAATCTGGGGATCGCGTTAAGCGATGAACAGACACAAATTGCACCGCCGCCAGAGGTGAACGGACTGAAGAAAGATCCTTCACTCAGTCTGTATGCCGTGCCGGACGGCGATATCAAAGGCCGCGTCGTCGGGATTTTGCTCAACGGAAAAGTGAAATCCGCCGATCTGCTTTCAATACTCCAGGCGCTTAAGGCGAAAGGCGTCCACGCGAAACTGCTTTACTCCCGCATGGGCGAGGTGGTCGCAGATGATGGTTCAACGCTGACCATCGCCGCCACTTTTGCCGGAGCACCGTCTCTCACCGTGGATGCAGTCATTGTGCCGTGCGGTGACATCGCCGATATTGAGGACAACGGCGACGCGCAGTACTACCTGCTGGAAGCCTATAAGCATCTCAAACCTATTGCACTCGCCGGTGAAGCACGACGCTTTAAAGCGCGACTGCATATCGACAGTCAGGGAGAGGAAGGCGTTGTTGAAGGCGCTGATGCGGATAGCCGTTTTATGGATGAGCTGTTTACATTGATGGCAGCTCACCGTGTCTGGTCGCGCACGGCTAAAATCCCGGCCGTACCAGCCTGAGGCAAATCGCGGGCAAAAAAAGCGGCGCACCACGCGCCGCAAACTCAGGAGTCAGACATCAAGAAAACTGCCCAGACGGTAGCCACGTTCTGCAATCGCATACTTGAGCGAGGCCGACGTCAGCACGTCCAGTTCAGTCAAGCGGGGGTAACAATAGGCGCTCTGACGGATGATATTGTCGATAAACGCCGGGTGACACATCACTTCCAGTGAGGATTCTCCACGTTTTGCTGAAGCATCGAGAGCCTGCAGAAACAACGCTTCCGAAATCGCTTCCCCGTAAAACTCACTGCTGAACCCTTGCGAGCTACGCAGCGTCGCCGGAAGATCGCCTGCCTGGAACACCGGCTGACGATCAATGCGCAGCGCAAGATTACGCTCTGCGGCAAATCGCGCGACAAGGGGGAAGATCTGCGGGAACATATGCACATGGTGATGGCTATCCAGGTGCGTCGGCTCCCGTCCGAACAGGTCGATGAAACGCTGGTACTGACTGGCAAGCTCACGGGCGATTGCATCCAACGGCAGCGTATCTTCCTCTGCCATCTGCCAGATCCATTTTCCCAGACACCCTTCACGGGTTAATCCCGGCATCTCGGTCAGCGGTTTTCCCAGCGTCAGAACAAAGTGCATCCCTACCGCCAGCGTCGGCAGATCGCGGCTTAAGGCGACCGCATGCTCAATGGCATCACCGTTCACCAACGCCGTGGTCGAGGTCACCACGCCGTGGCGACAGGCCTCCACGATGCCGTAGTTTTGCCCTTTGCTCAGACCAAAATCATCCGCGTTTACAATCAATAAGCGTTCCATAGCCGACCTCTTTAGTGTTGTGCGTCTTTAAGCTTCGCAATGCACCCGGCAAAGTTTGGCAGCCACTTTTCGTGCGCCAGAATCAGTTCACGCGCCAGCCCTTCTGCGTCGTGGTCTGAGTGCACCAGCGGGCTCAGGTTCAGCGCCAGCAACACATCGTTAAACTCACCACTCAGCGCCGCGTTACTGGCAGCGACTTCAAAGCCTTTGATGGTATAGATCAATCCCAACACTTTCTCGTCAAAATGGGTGATACGCGGCGTCGGCGTTGCCCCATTGCGACCCAGCGTACAGGTCATCTCTACCGCCCAGTCGGCCGGAATGTTATCGACGTGGCCGTGATGCGGAATGTTGACGTAATGCTCGGTTTGCTTGTCATTAAAAATGGCATTAATGACTTCGCAGGCGGCGTCAGAGTAGTACGCGCCACCGCGCTGCTCCAGCTCCTTCGGCTTGACGTTCAGCTCCGGGTTCTTATACAGATCGAACAGCTGTTTCTCGACCTTCTGTACCACCTGAGCCCGCGCGCCCCCCTTGTAGTATTCGCCTATCTCGATCGCCAGCATCTCTTTTTGCTTGAAGTAGTACAACAAATACGAGCATGGCAGCAGATTCAGAGAGCGAATCAGCCCTTCGCTGAACGGCAGATCGAAAATGTTTTTCACCGTGGAGGCTTTAAGCTGGCCCGAGGCTACGCCATCCAGCAGTTCGGCAAAGCGTGACTGCCCGTTGACGATCACGTCTTTAATGAACACCATGTGGTTGAGACCAAACAGGTCGATCGACAGGTCATCACTCTCTTTCAGTGCCAGCACATCGTGGATGAACATCTTCATCCCGACCGGAATGTTGCACACGCCAATAAAGCGTTTGAAGTTCGTATGACGATAGACCGCTTCGGTCACCATACCTGCCGGGTTAGTAAAGTTGATCACCCAGGCATTCGGGCACAGTTCTTCCACATCGTTAATAATGTCGAAAATCACCGGGATCGTGCGCAGCCCTTTGAACAGACCACCGGCACCGTTGGTTTCCTGGCCCAGGTAGCCGTGACTCAACGGAATACGCTCATCCAGTTCACGCGCTTTCAACTGTCCTACGCGCAACTGCGTGGTTACGAAATCGGCATCTTTCAGTGCTTCGCGGCGATCCAGAGTTTTAAACACCTGCATCGGCACGCCTGCTTTTTCGATCATACGCTGGCAAAGTTGATAAATAATATCCAGTTTCTCTTCACCGCCTTCGACGTCAACCAGCCACAATTCGGAAACCGGCAGCTCGTGGTAGCGTTTAATAAATCCTTCCAGCAATTCCGGGGTATAGCTGCTGCCACCACCAATGGTGACGACTTTTAATTTCTGGCTCATCGTTTCTCCCTTCAGTGCTTAACACTGGCGTGAATGATGCTCTGCCCTTCTGTCAGATATGACGCAGACGTCCCGCGTCACTAATGGGCAAGCGTAAACCTGGTTGTTGAGTAAAATAATTACTGATTATATTGCGTGAGTTTTTTTCTGTAGCTATTAGGCGTAAATGACGTCATTTTTTTAAACGTCTTAATAAACAGACTTGGACTACTGTATCCCGCTTCATACGCAATATCTGTAACGGAGTAGTTAGTCATCTCCAGCTGTTTCTTGGCAAAGTTAATGCGAATTTCATTAATTAATTGCATCGGCGTTTTGCTGTAATAACGCTGGGTCGCTCGCGTCAGGTATTCCTGAGATTTTGCCGACAGGGAAACCATATTTTCCAGCGCGTTTTCACCAAACTGCGCTTTATCATGCATGGTTTCCACGGTGGCTTTCAGCCACTGCGGAATATCATCCAGAACCTGTTCTTCACGATAATGGCGCAGGCGGTTGATAATGTAGAAGGTGACCACTTCGACAAACTCTTCCAGCCCGGTATCACGAAAGTTGAGCGAGGCAATAACCGTTTCGACATAGGTTAAAAATGCGCTGTTGGTGCGATAGACCTGCGATGCCACGAAACAGAACGGCATGAGCGGGCTGTAGTGCTGTTCAAAAAAACGTTTACTGATGCCAACGTTGAGAATGCGCGTCGAGCCGAACTCGTAGAAGCTCTGATGGTGCGAACCGAGCGGGACAAACACAAAGTCACCCCGTTCCAGCAGCACGCGTTTACCGTTGATCTCCTGGTAATAGCGCCCCGTGAGCACCAGCGTAAACTCATAGTAATCGTGCTGATGCAGACCACAGGCGCTCTCTGTCTTGTTGTAGATAAAGACATGGAAATTTTTACCGTTAAACAACTGTTGTTCACGGGCAATGGTGATTTCCGGTGCGGTCGTCTGATGTTGCATCATCAACTCCTTACTATTTCAGCTTCTCGTGAAGCTCAATCAACTCTGCCACCAGTTCGCGTGCCAGCATTGACGTCATCAGGTGATCCTGTGCGTGAACCAGAACCAGACTGACTTTCATTTTACCTTCGCCCTGATCGCCTTCAATCAGTTTCGTCTGCACCAGATGGGCTTCGTTCAACGCCATGCGCGACTGCTCCATCATCGTTTTCGCGGCGTCGAAGTCGCCCTGCTTCGCCTGTTTTAAGGCCGCGTAGGCCAGGCTGCGCGCCTGTCCGGAGTTGATGATAAGCCCCATCACCACTTCTTCGAGCTCTTCGGCTTCGGTTTGGGTATCAGTAATATTCTCGAGATCCATCATAAATCATTCCTCTTTGACGGCCCGGCATGCGTTGCCACATGCCGGGTTAAACTTAGAATTTCAGTGCGTTAGCGATATCTTCTTCGCTCTCTTCTTTGTCGATTGCGTTTTGCGCTTTGTTCGCAACCACCACGAACGGCAGGTAAATCAGCGTCGCAATCCCTAAGTTGAACAAGGCGACCAGCAGAGCCGCAACGCTCCCGTTGGTGTTAAAGAACGCCCCCAGCCCGGTTGGCATGGTCCACGGTGCGATGTTCGTAATTGGTGGGATGATCCCCAGGTAATACGCTATCAGCGTGATCGCGGCCAGA
This sequence comes from Citrobacter sp. Ca225, assembly GCF_030337175.1. Taxonomy (NCBI): domain Bacteria; kingdom Pseudomonadati; phylum Pseudomonadota; class Gammaproteobacteria; order Enterobacterales; family Enterobacteriaceae; genus Citrobacter; species Citrobacter sp. Ca225. The sequence goes on from NZ_JAOWCD010000100.1 coordinate 165,822, forward strand.
ATCGGCTGAACCAGAATGAACGGGATGAACATCACCGGATTCATGATGATCGGCAGACCAAACAGAATCGGTTCGTTAATCTGGAAGATACCTGATGGCAGAGCCAGTTTCGCCACCTGACGGTAATCCGCGCGGCGAGAGGCGATAAAGATAGCCAGGATCAGACCCAGCGTTGCACCACTACCGCCGAGGAAGATAAAGGAGTCGAGCATCGGCTTCGCCCAGACGTGGAACGTCTTACCGGCAGCCAGCGCGGCATCCACTGAACCGTACTGCTGATAGATAGCGATGTTTTCCAGCGCCCATGGGGTCATGATACCGCTGTCGAGCGCCGTCAGCGCCAGGGAACCGTGGATACCGAAGAACCACAGCAGCGGAACAAAGAGTACATACGCCCAGCCTACCACACTGCCCAGCGAAGCCAGCGGTGTCGAGATGGTGTCCATAATAATCTGGTGGAAGTTAGTTCCCCAGGTCGTCAGCGCCCAGGCGATGATCCCCATAATAGAGAGGATAATAAAGCCTGGAATCAATGCTGAGAATGAACGAGAGACAGATGCCGGTACGCTATCGGGTAATTTAATGACCCAGTTGCGATGGACAATAAAGGTAAACATTTCGGCGACCACCAGACCGATAATAATACCGGAAATGATATTCGCGCCGCCCAGCCAGTTCGCCCCAACCGCATAGGCTTCACCCACGCTATAAGGCGTGACGGTCATAAAGGCCGCGACCGATAACAGGCCGGCCGCCAGGGCGTCGACTTTACGCTCTTCCGCCAGCGCCATACCGATAAAGAATGGCGCCATCAGTGACATAATACCCAGCGTACCGTTATAGACGTTTCCGCCGATGCCCTTCAGACTATTGAGATTTTCAATGGTTGACGCATCCAGCCGAATACCGAGGGAATAAAAAAACGACCCCTCCCCAAAGCTCAGGAAAACGTTATTGATTAATACAAACATAGCCCCCGCGAGGGTTAATGGCATTAAACGAATAAAACCGTTTTTGATTGCATTAACGTGTGGCTGCTTTCCTATTTTGACAGCAAAAGGAAGGAGTACCTTTTCAAGTGAAGCAATGACGTTACTCATAGAAAAATACCCTTAAAAACCGCAATTAATTATTGCGGTATATGTAAATGAAATAACTCTTTGACGGGAAAATTTAAAATATTAATTTGCAGCGGCTTTTTTAATTGCTGCAACTGCAGCCTTAAGCACGCCTAAACCATCGACTTTGCCATACAGCAGCGAGTCAATCACTTCTACAGGTTTGTTCGGTAACAAACGCTGAATTTCGGGCAACATATAACCAATTTGTGGACCTAATAATACAACGTCAGCATTGGGTCCTTTTTCTCCGGCAAGGGTTTCCGGGAATGCTTCAATAATAACCGGGACTTCATACTTTTCCGCCTGCGCGCGCATCTTTGACACTAACAAAGAGGTAGACATACCCGCAGAGCAAAACAGATAAATGTGTTTCTTTTCCATTCAGACCTTCCTCATGTGCGATTATCTGTCAACCAGCCACGCCGCAAGTCTCTACCTGCTTCTATGCTCTGGATAACCTGCGTAACCGAAAACTTATTTCTGTGTCTGAAATGAGTATACGGCATCGCACCTGCTGATGGTATTTCCTTGACCAACTAAATTGTCTCTCATTGACCTGGCGTTATGACCCCCTTCACACTTCGGGTAAATAATTCGCATCAATAAATAAGATCATCTTCGTTACAAAAAAACCGGCCAGGGGCCGGTTCGTTGACTTGTACAGGCAGTAGACAGTTATTGTGACTTCACTGCCTGCGGGTCGGTATCGTATTCAGCGCAGCTCTGGTAGCCTGAGTTGATCACATGACCGGTATCATCCAGCGCCACGAAATAGGTCTCTGCTTTACCATCACGTTGACCCAGGATGTAGGTCTGGCAGGTACCACGAGCATGGATCATGCTCACCTCAGACGACGGTTTCCCGGCAATCTGTGCAACCTGCGCGCGGCTCATGCCTTTTTTCACATCTTTGACCACAGGCTGGACAAATTGGTCTTTGGTACGGTCGTACGCCGTACACCCTGCCAGCATCGTTAATACAGCTGCTGCACTGAAAATTCCTGCAATAGTCCTGTTCATTTTCCGTCCTCTTGTTTATCAGCGTGTTATATAAGCCTGGAATACATTTTGACATTTTTCAAGCTAACGCTTAGCACGCGAATATTTTGCCAGATTCCGTTCAGACGGCAGGATGTCGTTTTAAGCGCCACTCAGCCTGCGTTCACTTGTCGTTTTCACAGCAAAGGGTTAGCTTTAACACAGTCTGATTTTATTCTTTATACATTGGGGAGGGGGTAAATGACTCTGCAACACGAGATCATCAAAGCGCTTGGTGCAAAACCGCACATTAATCCAGAAGAGGAAATTCGCCGCAGCGTGGATTTCCTGAAGGCATATCTGCAACGTTATCCCTTCCTGAAAAGTCTGGTGCTGGGTATCAGCGGAGGACAAGACTCGACGCTGGCAGGCAAACTTTGCCAGACCGCCATTAGCGAGTTGCGTGCTGAGACCGGTAACGACGCACTGCAGTTTATCGCCGTTCGCCTGCCTTATGGCGTTCAGGCTGATGAGCAGGATTGTCAGGACGCCATCGACTTTATCCAGCCGGACCGCGTGCTGACCGTCAATATCAAAGGTGCGGTACTGGCGAGCGAACAGGCTTTGCGTGAAGCCGGTATTGAACTGAGCGATTTCGTTCGTGGCAATGAAAAAGCCCGTGAGCGCATGAAAGCACAGTACAGTATCGCGGGTATGACCAGCGGCGTGGTGGTGGGTACCGATCATGCGGCGGAAGCCATTACCGGTTTCTTCACCAAATACGGAGACGGCGGTACGGATATTAACCCGCTGTTTCGCCTCAACAAGCGCCAGGGGAAACAACTACTGGCGGCATTAGGTTGCCCGGAGCACCTTTATAAGAAAGCGCCCACCGCCGATCTCGAAGACGATCGCCCTTCTCTGCCGGATGAAGCCGCGCTGGGCGTGACCTATGAGAATATTGATGACTATCTGGAAGGAAAAGCGGTGGATGCCGCTATCGCGAAAATCATTGAAGGCTGGTATCTGAAGACAGAGCATAAACGCCGTCCGCCGATTACCGTGTTTGATGACTTCTGGAAACAGTAAGCATGAACCGGCCGGATGGCAACGCCATCCGGCTTTCGCGCCGCAGTCGCCCACGCCCTCTCTTTTTTAATCGTAATACTACTGTTATACTGGATGCATAACCAGCATCCGGAGTTTACCGTGGCACGGCGTCAATCAGTTCCTCGTCTTGAGTTTGAAGCAGCAGCAGTTTACGAATATCCTGAACATCTGCGCCCTTTCCTGGAGTCGCTCCCGAGCGTGCCTGGTGTTTACCTGTTTCACAGCGAAAGCGACACCCTGCCACTTTACATTGGTAAAAGTGTCAATATCCGCAGTCGGGTACTGTCGCATTTACGCACGCCAGAAGAAGCCGCCATGCTGCGCCAGTCCAGGCGTATCTCCTGGATCGGTACCGCCGGTGAAATCGGCGCGCTATTACTCGAGGCACGGCTGATTAAAGAGCAACAGCCGCTATTTAATAAACGCCTGCGCCGCAACCGCCAACTCTGCGCATTAACGCTCCGGGATGGAAAAGTGGATGTCGTCTATTCGCGTGACGTTGATTTCTCCCACGCTCCGGATCTGTTCGGTCTTTTTGCCAACCGCCGCGCCGCGCTTGCCGCCTTACAGTCACTCGCTGACGAACAAAAATTGTGTTACGGGCGACTGGGTCTTGAACCCCTGAGCCGTGGCCGAGCCTGCTTTCGCGCTGCGCTAAAACGCTGCGCTGGCGTCTGCTGTAATAAAGAATCGCCACAGGAGCACGACGCCCGTTTGCAGGCATCGCTGGAAAAACTGCGCGTTATCTGCTGGCCGTGGAAAAACGCCATTGCGCTCAAAGAGAGTCGTGCGCAAATGACCCAGTATCACGTCATTAACAACTGGCTGTGGCTGGGAGCGGTCGATACGCTGGAGGATGCGGCGACGCTGGTCCAGACGCCAGCCGGTTTTGATCATGACGGTTACAAGATTCTCTGTAAGCCGCTCGTTGCCGGAACCTGTGAAATTATTGAACTGAATCCGGGGAATACCCCTGCAGCCAGGTGATCTCGCTGAATAACAGTTTCCCTTCTGCTTTCAACAGCCGTAGCGTATGTTTTCCGTCGTGCCAGCAGGCGCCCTGATCGGCAGTCAGGAGCTTATCGCCCAGTTGCCAGGCTCCGCTAATAACAAACACCACACCGCCGCGTGAGCCAAACGTGGTAAAGGTTCGATCGGCCACCCGCACTTTCGCCTGGCAGGAGTCACGCCGGGTCATGATATTAAAATCCATCGACATCTGCCCTTCCGTCAGTCTGGCCTTCACCACACGCTCGCCGGCAAAGGTAAACGGCTGGTGCTGCTTAAGGGTATGGCTGAAGGCGCCCTGACTTTCCAGCGTCACTTCGCTGCCTTCCAGCAGGGTAATCACCCGCTCGATACCAGGAAAGAGCGAAAACTCGCCATTACCGGCGATAGAAGCAATGCTGGCACGCCAGTGAAAATCGCGGGTCGCCGGAGGAAAACAGCAAATTTCACGCGTTTCACCAGCACCGTTGCGCCAGAGACTGACCGGCATCTTGCGGATATCAAAGTATTCCATCATCGCTCCTGATAAACATCATGCGGAATAATAAAGCACAACGTCGTTATCGGCAGCCATGATGATTTTCCATAGGGTATGAAAAAGAAAAAACCGCCGATCCTGTCCATCGCCTCAGTGGAGAGGATGGACAAGACCGGCGGTCTTCGAATAAGTCTGCTCAGCGATTACTCAGCAGGTACAGGCATTTTACCGTCACGCGCCGGACGTTCTGTCAGACGCTTCTCAAAATTGGCATTAAACTGTTTTTTCTGTTCCGGGGTCAGAATGTTGTAGATCTTATTCTGCGTTTCCATGTGTGCCAGCATGTTCGCTTTGCGCTGTTCTTCCATCTTCGTAATCTGCGCTTCTGCTTTCGCTTTATCGAAGGTATCGCTGGCAATGATGTCGTGCATTGCGCGGCGTTCTTCAACCGGCGGACGCTTCATCTGGTCACGCTTATCTTTCATGATGTCGCGAATCTGTTGTTTCTGAGCATCGGTCAGATTCAGGTCTTTAAACATCATGTCATGATGTGGGCCGAATTTACCTTTATGCTGCATCATCGGTTTGGCGTCTGCCGGTGCCGCGGTGGTGGTATCCGCTGCGTGAGCCAGGTTCGCAGCGCCCAGTGCCAGAGTTGAAGCCACAAACAGTGCAGTTAATTTACGCATAATCTTTATCCTTCCTTTCAGTTATTTTACGGCTTTCTTGTCACTTATGAAGAAGTACAGTGCCGTGTTGACGAGATTAACTTTAACGGCTTAATCGTCAATTAGTCAGAGCATCAGTAAAACAATGAAAGTGTAAAAAACATTTTTTCGCCAATTGTGGAGAAAAAAAGAAATTATTGCGAAGAGTTGAAAGAAAAAATGACAACAGCATGATTTTGCAGGGAATATGAAGAACTATACCTGAGCGCTGATGATAAATAAAGCAGCTCTCCAGGAATAGTCCGGATTAATTTCCTGGCGCACGATAAATTAAAACCCACAGGCCCTCGCCTGCGGGAAACAGGTTAGCGCAATTTCTCCAGCATCAGGCCCGCACGTAATCCCGGCGCCACGCCAGGGTTGGGAAAAAGAACGTATTCCACGTCATGAGTGACGACAAAACACTCGTCACCCTCTTCCGCCAGCAGCGTTCCGGCGGTAAAGGGAGTGAAGTTGAGCGTCTGGCTGTCCATGTGCAGTACAAATGCGTCGCTGCGTCGGGTGATCTGCGACGCCACCCGATAGCGGACTGGCGGAGTGCCGTCTGCCTGGTCAATTTGCCCCGACAGTAAACAGGTCAGCGCGGCAGACGTCGGCGCAAACTGGCGGAGATCGTTGTGACCGAATGGCAAGGCTTTGCCAAGCTCCAGGGTACAGGCGAGCGCACCGAAGTGTTGAGCACTAAAGTGGGTAAACGTGCCTCCCGGCGTTTGATGAAACACCAGCGCTTCCAGTCCTGCGGCACCCAGCCAGCCAAGAAACGTCTCATCCCAGGGGATGGGACGCTGTGGCAACACGCCGAAGCGCAAATGGTAAGAACCACGGATGGCGGTATGTAAATCGAGATGCCAGCGCACCGACTCCGTGCCCGTCGCATAAAAATTTTCCAGACACTGTTCCAGTTGACGTGCGCGCTGCGTCTCACCGCTTTCGGCACACTGTTGCCAGCGCCCGCCAAACATCCGGTTCATATCGCTGTGGCAGTAGCGCTTCCCGGCAGCCAGCGCCTGTGGGTTGCCGAGGATCACCAACAGCCGCCAGCGTAGCGTTATCTCCCCCTTAGACAACGCCAACAGCAACGTATTGAGCATCTCCACCGGCGCGGTTTCGTTGCCATGAATACCGGCGGAGATCACCAGCGCACGGTCGGTCACCGTGACGGGGATGAGTTCGAGAATACCGGCGTCAACCCAATGCCAGCGAAATCCCGCGCCTTCGCCTTCCCGAACCTCCGGCATCGTTCCCGCCAGCGTGGCGGCGAGGAAATCATCCATGCCCGCCTCCCGATTGCTGGAACGGATAGACAGAACCAAGCTGCAACAGTTGAGTCAGTGAATCCAGCGCTTCGCGCCCTTCACGCAGCAGTTGCGGGTCGGCGAGATCCGCGGCGGTCAGGCGGTCGCGATAGTAGCGATCCACCCAGTCGTTGAGCGTCGTAAACAGAACGTCATTCATTATTACCGCCGGATTGACCGCCTGGTATTCTTCTGCGGTCAACACCACTCGCAGCCGCAGGCAGGCTGGCCCACCGCCGTTTGACATGCTCTCACGCAGGTCAAACACCCGCATGTCGCGGATCGGGTTATCGGCTTCCAGCAGGTTCGTCAGATAGCGCCATACGCCCGCGTGTTCGCGGCACTCCTGTGGCAGGACCAGCATCATCGAACCGTCATCGCGGCTCAACAATTGACTGTTAAACAGATACGTCGCGACCGCATCCGGCACCGACACGTCAGCTGCTGGCACCACAACAGGGGTAAAGCCGGGCACCCGGGCGCGCAGTTGATTCATAACCTCATTTTGTCTCGCAAAGGACTGTTCATGACAGAACAGCACCTCCCGGTTCGCGACCGCAATTACATCGTTATGAAACACACCAAGGTCGATGACCTCCGGATGCTGCTGAGCAAAAATACACTGCTGTGGATTCACCTGATTCAGGCGAGCTACCGCCTCGCTGGCTTCACGGGTTTGACGCGCCGGATAGCGTGAAGGTCGCGTATTGCTGCCCTCTTCACGCCCGTAGACAAACAGCTGCGTTCCCGGCTCGCCATACTCCCCGCCGAGGCGATTATGGTTAGCCGCCCCTTCATCGCCGAGCATCGCCACCTGCGGCAGCGCGGAATGCACGGCGAAATAACGTTCATCGCGGAAGATCGCCCGCAGCAACGCCTCCGTGGTGGGCGCCTCGAGTGAACGGTGGAATTTATTATTGAGGTTCGCGACCGTCAGGTGCACTTTGCCATCCAGCGTATCCGCCGACGGCGCCACCGTCGCCGCGTTGGCTACCCACATCGGCGATGCGGAGCTGACGCTGGAGAGCCAGTGCGGCGCCTGACGCGCCACTTTCTCAATCACCTGCTCATCGCTACCGCTAAATCCCAACTGGCGTAATGCAGGAATAAAAGGTCGCTCGTGCGGCGGGATCACCGCCTGCGGATATCCCGCATCCGCCAGCGCCTTCATTTTAAGCAGTCCCTGTTTCGCCGCCAGACGGGGATTTGAAACCTGATGACGATGCCGGGTGGACGCCTCGTTGCCGAACGACAGCCCGGCATAATGATGCGTCAGCCCTACCAGCCCATCGAAATTGACCTCACGTGCTTTCATACGGGCTCCTCACGCGAAAAATCGAGGCCGGGGCTCAGCGTGGCTGGCAACGTTAGCGCCGGGGATTCCAGACTGGCCATCGGCCAGGCGCAATAATCGGCGGCATACCACGCGCTGGCGCGATGGTTTCCGGAAGCGCCTACGCCACCAAACGGCGCGGTACTGGCAGCGCCGGTGAGCGGCTTGTTCCAGTTGACGATCCCCGCGCGTGCTTCCAACAGTAACTGGTCGAACTGCGCACGATCGGGCGAAACCAGTCCACAGGACAAACCAAAGCGGGTGTTATTGGCCATCGCGATCGCCTCGTCGAAACGCTCATAGCGCCAGACGCCAAGCAGCGGACCGAAGACCTCTTCATCGGGCAGATTTGCCACGCCCGTCAGCTCAATAATGCCAGGTGACAGCAGTGAGGTACTGGCCTGTAACAAACGCGGCGCCAGCAGCGTCTGTCCGCCGAGAGATTCAAGCTGTTGCCAGGCATCAAACACATGACGCGCCGCCTGTTCGGTGATCAGACCGCCGATAAACGGCTGTGGCTCATCGTCCCAGCGACCTGGCTGGATACGCTGGCTGACGGCCACCAGCCGGGCGAGAAATGCGTCACCCTGCGCGCCTTTTTTTACCAGCAGGCGACGTGCGCAGGTACAGCGCTGTCCCGCCGTCACAAACGCGGACTGAATAGTCAGGTGCACCGCCGCATCGATATCCTCTGGATCCTCAATAATCAGCGGGTTGTTGCCGCCCATTTCGAGAGCAAGGATTTTTTCCGGTTGTCCGGCAAGCTGGCGATGCAGTTGATAGCCCGTATTCGCACTGCCGGTAAACAGCAGTCCGTCGAGAGCATCCAGCGCGCTCAGCGCCTGTCCTGTTTCCCGACCGCCCTGCAACAGATTCAGCACGCCATTCGGTAGACCGGCCTGTTCCCAGAGCCGCATCACCGCTTCTCCGGTCCACGGCGTCAGTTCGCTGGGCTTAAAGAGGATGGTGTTACCCGCCAGCAGTGCCGGCACAATGTGTCCGTTCGGCAGATGTCCCGGAAAGTTATAAGGGCCAAATACCGCCAGCACGCCATGCGGGCGGTGACGAAGCGTCGCCGCGCCGTCGAGCAACTCACTCTGATGCTCGCCGGTGCGGGCGTGATAGGCCTTGATGGAAATCGCGATTTTGTTGATCATCGCCGTCACTTCCGTCGCCGCTTCCCAGCGTGGCTTGCCGGTTTCACGGGCGATAATGGCGGTCAGATCCGCTTTATTGCTCTCCAGCAGCCCGGCGAATTTTTCCGCAATCGCCTGCCGCTCGCTGAAGGGGCGTCTGGCCCAGGCCGGAAACGCGGTGCGGGCAGCACGAGCCGCCTGCATCACCTGCGCGGCATCGGCATCGTGACCTTCCCAGAGCACGTTGCCCTGCACAGGATCCTTCTTCACCCGACGTTCACCCTGACCGGTCACCCAGTCACCGTTAATCCATAAAGTCATACCGTTTTCTCCTCTGCGCAGAGACGGACAAAACGAACCCGATCGCCTGCGTGACATTTCAGGGCATCCAGCTGCGCGGCGGTCAGCACCAGCCTCTCTGTATGAGGATCGGCGCGCACCAACATGACGCGGAAGTGATGGTAGTTTTCATTCGCCACCAGGCAGGCCGGGAAATCACCGGTTGCGGGCTGCCCTTCGACGACCTCTATCAGCCGACTTTTGCGGATCGCCCGCACCCGGTCGATATCACACTCCAGCGTCGGGCCGCCGTCGAAAATGTCGATGTAGTTACGATAGCGAAACCCTTCTTTCTCCAGCACCGCGCGCGCCGGAGCGGTTTGCGGGTGCACTTCGCCAATGACTGCCTGCGCCTCGTCAGAGAGGAAGTGGGTATAAATCGGATGCTTGGGCATCAGTTCGGCGATAAACGCTTTCTGCCCGGTACCGCAGAGAAAATCAGCTCGCGTAAACTCCATCGAGAAAAAGCGTTTCCCCAGGCTTTGCCAGAACGGGGAATAGCCGTGCTCGTCGATCACGCCGCGCATTTCCGCGACCACTTTTTCATTAAAACGGTCGCGAAACGCGGCCATAAACATGAAGCGCGATTTCGACAGCAAATAGCCGTTGCCCTCTTTGCGCCAGTCGGGATCGAGGAACAGCGTGCACAGCTCACTGCTGCCGGTGTGATCGTTACTGAGAAACAGCGTCGGCAGCGCGTTATAAACGTTCAGCTCTTTTGAAGCATGCACCAGCGTCCCTACGCGATAGTTATACCAGGGGTCGTTAAGCCCCACGGCGACTTCAATCGCGCAAATCCCCGCCACAGTGCCGGTTTCCAGATCCTCCAGCACAAAGACATAGCCTTGTTCACTTTTCGGCAATTCGCCCCGCCAGGTTTTCAGGGAACGATCAATACGCGCCGCCAACGTGGCTTCATTCGCGGGTAATGAGGTCAGCCCACCACCGGTTTTACTGGCCAGTTGCATCAGCGCGCTAATATCAGCATGCTCAATGGGACGGATCACCATCATGATGAACCTCCGGCTTTAATCTGTTCGCAGGCCAGCGCAAAACGGTCGAGACCGCTGGCGACCTCTTCCTGCGTGACGTTCAATGCCGGTGCAAAACGCACCACGTTGCCCCCGGCTATCAGCACCATTACGCCCGCTTTCGCCGCTTCCTGGGAAATCTGTTTGGCTTTTCCGGCGAACATATCCTTCAGCACACAGCCAATCAGCAGTCCCAGACCGCGGATTTCACTGAACAGTCCGGTGTGCAGGTTAATGGCGTTCAGACGCTCCACAAACCAGTCATGGCGCTGTTTCACCCCGTTCAGCATCGCAGGCGTATTGATGATATCGAGTAATTTCCCGGCAACGGCAGTCGCCAGCGGATTACCGCCATAGGTTGTGCCGTGTGTCCCGACGGTCATCACGCTGGCACATTTTTCACTGGCCAACAGCGCGCCAATCGGGAACCCGCCGCCCAGCGCTTTGGCGGTAGTCAACAGATCCGGCGTCACGCCATAGTGCATGTAAGCGTACAGTTCGCCGGTGCGCCCCACGCCAGTCTGTACTTCATCAAAAATCAGCAACGCATTATGTCGATCGCACAGCTCGCGAAGCCCTTGCAGGAAGGCCTGGGTTGCAGGTACAACGCCCCCTTCCCCCTGCACCGGTTCGACGATGACCGCACAGGTGGTATCGTCAATCAGCGTGCTGGCAGAGTTAATGTCGTTGTAGACGGCGTGGCGGATATCCGGCGGCAGCGGCGCGAAATCCTGCGAATAGGCCGGTTGTCCACCGGCGCTGACCGTGAACAGCGTACGACCGTGGAAGGCGTTCTTGAACGCGACAATGCCGCTCTTATTGCTGCCGTAGTGGTCGTGCGCATATTTGCGCGCCAGTTTCAGCGCCGCCTCGTTGGCCTCAGCCCCGGAGTTGCAAAAGAAGATGCGATCGGCAAAGGTGGCGTCGATTAGCTTTTTCGCCAGTCGTAACGCTGGCTCGTTGGTGTAGCCGTTGCCGGTGTGCCAGAATTTGCTCGCCTGCACATTCAGCGCTTCACGCAGTTCCGGATGCGCGTGTCCCAGGGCATTGACCGCAATGCCTCCCGCGAAGTCGATATACTCTTTACCCTGCTGATCCCACAAGCGTGAACCTTCGCCACGGACCGGAATAAAAGGCGCCGGTGCATAAACGGGCATCATCCATTCATCAAAATTTTCACGCGTAATTGACTGAGACATAGCGACCTCATCGGTAAATAAATAGTTATTTATATGTTAATAAAAAGTAGTGTTTGCGCTGTAAATGTAGATTGCAGTCTTCGTGCCAGCCAGTGGAAAAAATGCATAAACGGTTGTGTGGAACGGAAAATCAACGAGTTATAGCCCAGCGATATTCACTATATGTGCATAAAAAGTGAATATGTTTGCGTGAAAGAAGAATAAATAGAGGAAAAACCGCAATATTATGCACAGTCCAGATATAATTCTGGAAATGTGATCATCTACGAAATTTACAGGAAATTACTGCGCCATTTTGACGCAATCCGCCCTAAAACAGGGCAAGCATTGCCCCATTGTTAACACCATTCACACCCATTGCCGGAATCTCACCATTATGGGCAGTCAGTTTGCGGAAATTCTGCTACCATCCATGCACTATTCATCCTGTAAAATGGCAGCGACTATGAAATTTGTCTCTTTTAATATCAACGGCCTGCGCGCCAGACCACATCAACTGACAGCCATTGTCGAAAAACACCAACCCGATGTCATTGGCCTGCAGGAGACAAAAGTTCACGACGACATGTTCCCGCTCGAAGATGTCGCAAAACTCGGCTACAACGTTTTCTACCACGGGCAAAAAGGTCACTATGGCGTGGCGCTGCTGACCAAAGAGACCCCCATCGCCGTGCGCCGGGGTTTTCCCGATGATGGCGAAGAGGCGCAGCGCCGCATCATCATGGCGGAAATCCCCTCTCCGCTGGGCAACCTGACGGTAATCAACGGCTACTTCCCGCAGGGTGAAAGCCGCGACCATCCGATTAAATTCCCGGCCAAAGCGCAGTTTTATCAGAACTTACAAAACTATCTCGACAACCAACTGAAGCGCGACAATCCGGTGCTGATCATGGGGGATATGAATATTAGTCCGTCCGATCGGGATATCGGCATTGGCGAAGAGAACCGCAAGCGCTGGCTGCGCACCGGCAAATGTTCGTTCCTGCCGGAAGAGCGTGAATGGATGGACCGCCTGCTGAACTGGGGCCTGGTTGACACCTTCCGCCACGCACACCCGGAAACCACCGACAAATTCTCGTGGTTTGATTACCGTTCGAAAGGGTTTGATGATAACCGCGGTCTGCGTATCGATTTGCTGCTGGCAAGCCAGCCGCTGGCGGACCGTTGTCTGGAAACCGGTATCGACTATGAAATTCGCAGCATGGAAAAACCGTCTGATCATGCGCCGGTATGGGCGAAATTTAAGGTCTGATGCTCAACCGTGAACGCCAGAAAAATAGGGCTTGCGGGCGCACTGATCCTCTGTCTTGCCGGGGTGCTTTGGGTGTTGCCCCCCGGCCTGCTCACGCTGGAGACGCTTAAGCGCGAACATTCACTGTTGGCGGACTGGCAACGCCTGTCCCCTTTTCTCAGTGCAAGCCTCTATTTTCTGCTCTATACCGTCGTCGCGGCGCTGTCGATTCCTGGCGCGGCGCTGCTGACGCTGCTTGGCGGCGCGCTGTTTGGCCTCTGGCAAGGCACGTTGCTGGTCTCTTTTGCCTCAACGCTGGGCGCCACGCTCGCCATGCTCACCAGTCGTTACCTGCTGCGTGACTGGGTAGCGCGGCGGTTTTCCCGGCATATGGCCACGGTGAATCACGGGATGGCGCGGGACGGCGTCTTTTATCTTTTTGCGCTACGCCTGATACCCTTGTTTCCATTTGTTGTCGTCAACCTGCTTGCAGGTCTCACCACCGTTGGCGTGCGCCGCTACTGGTGGGTCAGCCAGTTGGGGATGCTGCCTGCCACCGTGGTTTATCTGAATGCCGGACGCCAGTTAAGCCAGTTAACATCAATACGTGACATTATTTCTCCCGCTATGCTGACCGCTTTTGCTCTGTTAGGGCTATTACCACTGGCCTCCCGTTGGCTGGTCACACATTTTTTTCAGGAGTAATTATGCGCTGGGGATTACTACTCGCGAGTCTGTTGCTGGCCGCTCCGGGACACGCCGAACAACGCTGGCAGCAGATCCAGAATGAGGCCAGAGGCCAGACCGTCTGGTTCAACGCCTGGGGCGGTGACAGCGCCGTTAACCAGTATCTTGACTGGGTCAGTGGCGAGATGAAAACCCACTATGCGGTCAATCTTAAAATCGTGCGTCTCGCCGATGCCGCTGATGCCGTGAAGCGCATCCAGACGGAAGCCGCCGCCGGGCGAAAGACCGGTGGTTCTGTCGACCTGTTGTGGGTTAACGGCGAAAATTTTCGCACGTTGAAAGAGGCTGGATTGCTGCAAACCCAGTGGGCGGAAACGCTGCCCAACTGGCGCTATGTTGATACGCAAAAACCGGTACGTGAAGATTTTTCAATTCCCACTGACGGGGCTGAGTCTCCGTGGGGGGGCGCGCAGTTGACGTTTATTGCAGATCGCGACGTGACGCCGCAGCCGCCTCAAAGTCCGCAGGCGCTGTTGGCATTTGCCCGGGCACATCCAGGCACCGTCAGTTACCCGCGACCGCCGGACTTTACCGGCACGGCGTTTCTGGAACAGTTATTAATCTCGCTGACTGACAATCCGCACGCGCTCACCGTCGCGCCAGACGCCGCCACCTTTGCCGATGTAACCGCGCCGCTGTGGCGCTATCTCGACGCGCTGCATCCGAGTCTGTGGCGAGAAGGGAAAGATTTCCCGCCATCTCCGGCGCGGATGGACGCGTTACTTAAGAGCGGGACATTGCGCCTGTCGTTGACCTTTAACCCGGCGCACGCTCAGCAAAAGATCACCCGCGGTGAATTGCCAAAACACAGCTACAGCTTTGGTTTTACCGCGGGGATGATTGGCAACGTGCACTTTGTCGCCATTCCGGTTAACGCCCGCGCCAGCGCCGGAGCGAAACTGGTCGCCAACTTCCTGCTCTCTCCTGACGCACAGCTGCGTAAGGCCGATCCAACAGTCTGGGGCGATCCGTCGGTGCTGGATGCGAAAAAACTGCCCGCCGCACAACAGGCCGCGCTGGAAGCGCGCATTCCGGACGGGCTGCCCGCCGTGCTGCCTGAACCTCATGCGGCCTGGGTTAACGCACTGGAGCAAGAATGGCTGCGCCGCTACGGATCGCGCTAATGTTTCTCGCCTGGCTGGGCATGGCGGCGATTTATGCGCCGATACTGCCTGCCGGTATGTTGCTGATCGCGCCCGCGCTGTCACTGGCAAACTGGCAAACTGGCAGGCTCTTTTTACCGATCCGCAGTTACCGCAGGCGTTGCTGGCGACCGTGGTGTCGGTATTCATCGCCGCCGCTGGCGCGCTGTTTATTGCGTTAACAATCGTGGTGGCGCTCTGGCCCGGCTTACGCTGGCGACGGTTGAGTACCCGCCTGCCGTGGTTGCTGGCGATTCCCCATGTCGCGTTTGCCAGCGCCGCGCTACTGCTTTTCGCTGAAGGCGGACTGCTCTGGCACGCCCTGCCGTTTCTCTCGCCTGCGATTGATCGCTACGGCATCGGGCTGGGCGTGACGCTGGCCGTGAAAGAGAGCGCTTTCGTGCTGTGGATTTTATCCATTTTACTGAGTGAGAAACGCCTCGCTCAGCAGGTCATCGTCCTGGATTCGCTGGGCTACAACCGCCGGCAGACGCTCTGCTGGTTGATCTTACCCACTATCGCCCCCGCACTGGGAGCCGTAATGCTGGCCGTGGTAGCGTGGACGATTTCGGCGGTGGATGTTGCCATCATCCTCGGCCCCGGCAATCCGCCGACGCTGGCGGTCCTCTCCTGGCAATGGCTTAGTCAGGGAGACAGCGAACAGCAGATCAAAGGCGCGCTGGCTAGCCTGCTCTTGCTGGCGCTGCTCGCCCTCTTTGCACTCGCGGGTTATCAGCTCTGGCGTAGCTGGCGACGCACGCTTCCTGACGTCAGTGGCGTACGTCAACACCGCGTTTCGCCCCTAACGGGGAAAACGCTGTCATTGTCGCTGCCCGCGACGGGAGTGCTCTGCACGGTATTACTGGCCTTTCTGGCGCAGCAATCTACGCTCAATCTCGACGCGTTAACCCACAGCGTAACAATCGGAGTGACCGCCAGCGCGCTGGGACTGGTCATTTTGCTGCTATGGCTGGAATGGGGACCGCAGCGCGGACATCGTTGGGTCTGGCTGCCAATCCTTCTTCCGGCGCTGCCGCTGGTGATGGGCCAATACGCGCTGGCGTTGCATCTTGAACTGGACGGTCAGTTTGCCTCGCTCATCTGGGGACATCTGCTGTGGGTGGTGCCGTGGATGTTGTTTGTCCTGAAACCGGCCTGGCAACGCATCGACCCTCGTCTGCTGCTGATTGCCCGGACGCTGGGCTGGTCACCGATGAAAATCTTTTGCTGCGTAAAATGTCCGCAGATTTTGCGTCCTGTACTCGTGACGCTGGCCGTCGGTTTCTCCGTCAGCATCGCGCAGTATATGCCGACCCTGTGGCTGGGCGCAGGCCGTTTCCCGACGCTGACGACGGAAGCGGTGGCCCTCAGCAGCGGCGGCAGTACTGGTATTCTGGCCGCGCAGGCGCTCTGGCAATTGCTGTTACCGCTGGTCGTGTTTACGCTAATGGCCGGACTCTCGTTATGGGTCGGCCACCGCCGACAAGGATTGCGCTAATGCTCACCGTTCGCCATCTTTCCCTGTTTCTCCACCAGACCCCGCTGTTTGGCCCGTTAACCTTCGAAGTGGCAAAAGGTGACATTGTCACATTAATGGGTCCCTCCGGCTGCGGCAAGTCTTCGCTGCTGGCCTGGATGGTGGGTGCGCTGACGCCACCGCTGCATGTCCGCGGTGAACTGTGGCTGGGTGAGCAGCGTCTGGATGCGCTCCCCACCGCCCGTCGGCAGATCGGTATTTTATTTCAGGATGCTTTGCTGTTTGATCACTTTACGGTGGGACAAAACCTGCTATTAGCGCTTCCTGCCAGTCTGAAAGGCACAGCGCGGCAGGATGCGGTTCAGCACGCGCTTGACCGTGCGGGCATGGCGGGATTGTCTTCTCGCGATCCCGCCACGCTATCCGGTGGTCAGCGCGCACGGGTTGCGCTGCTTCGCGCCCTGCTGGCGCAGCCTAAAGCGTTGCTGCTGGATGAGCCGTTCAGCCGTCTTGATGCTGATCGTCGGGCAGACTTTCGTCAGTGGGTCTTTGATGAAGTGCGTCGGCTGGACATTCCCGTTGTTCAGGTCACCCATGACGCGCAGGATATTCCGCCGGGCGGTCACGTTTTGCCGTTATCTTCCGCCTTGTGAAACTGCTTACATACTGCGTTAACGCAAAGTTTTTCCGCTACCGCGAGCACAGAATGGCGCCTCCTTATCTCAACGTCGGGCAATTCGATGAAACGTGTTTCTCAAATGACCGCGCTGGCTCTGGCTTTAGGGCTCGCTTGCGCTTCCACCTGGGCTGCTGATATGGCGCAGGTACTTAACTTCCAACAACTGGCGCAAAAACAGGGTACGGCTATCGATACCCGTCCCTCCGCGTTTTATAATGGCTGGCCACAGTCACTAAACGGTCCGTCCGGACACGAACCTTCCGCCCTCAACCTCTCTGCCCGCTGGCTTGATACCATGAGCGACGAACAGCTCGTGACCTGGATCCAACAGCATCAACTGAAGGCCGACGCCCCTGTCGCGCTGTACGGCAACGACAGCGACGTGCAGGCGGTGAAAAACCGGCTGAAAAAGGCTGGACTGCAACAGGTTGCCACGCTGAGCGACGCGTTGCAGGATCCGGCGCGTCTGCAACGACTGCCGCATTTCGAGCAACTGGTTTATCCGCAGTGGCTGCATGACCTGCAACAGGGTAAAGCGGTCACCGCGAAACCGGCCGGCGACTGGAAAGTGATAGAAGCCGCCTGGGGTGCGCCGAAGTTTTATCTGCTCAGCCATATTCCAGGCGCGGATTACATCGACACCAACGAGGTGGAAAGTGAACCGCTGTGGAACAAAGTGCCTGATGACAGTCTGAAAGCGATGCTGGCGAAACATGGTATCCGTCATGACACGACGGTGATCCTGTACGGACGCGATGTTTACGCGGCCGCGCGGGTGGCGCAGATCATGCTGTATGCCGGAGTGAAAGACGTGCGTCTGCTCGATGGCGGCTGGCAGACCTGGTCCGACGCCGGGCTGCCGGTCGAGCGCGGCACGCCTGCGAAAGTTAAACCGGAGCCCGATTTTGGCGTGACCATTCCGGCGCAACCCCAGCTGATGCTTAATATGGAACAGGCGCGCGGACTGTTGCACCGTCAGGATGCGTCGCTGGTCAGTATTCGCTCCTGGCCAGAATTTATCGGCACCACCAGCGGCTACAGCTATATCAAGCCAAAAGGTGAAATTGCCGGGGCGCGCTGGGGACATGCCGGTAGCGACTCGACGCATATGGAAGATTTCCATAACCCGGACGGCACCATGCGCAGCGCAGATGACATCGCCAGCATGTGGAAGCAGTGGCACATTCTGCCGGATCAGCAGGTCGCCTTTTACTGTGGCACCGGCTGGCGCGCGTCAGAGACGTTTATGTACGCCCGGGCGATGGGCTGGAAAAACGTCTCGGTTTATGACGGCGGATGGTACGAATGGAGCAAAGACCCGAAAAACCCGGTCTCCGCAGGTGAGCGCGGCCCGGACAGCAGTCTGTAATGGATTGCCGGATGGCGGCGCTTGCGCGCCATCCGGCGTTCACTGTTGTAACCCCTTCAGCGTCAGATAACCATTCCAGACGCGGGTCAACGTCGTCATCCAGCACAGTGTGCCGAAGATCCACGCCAGCACGGCAAACTTCTCCGGGAAAAGACACGCCAGTACAAACACCAGGATCGTTTCCGTTCCCTCGGTCAATCCCCCCAGATAATAAAACGATTTATGCGCATAGCCGGGGTTGTCGATATTGTGCTTCGCGGCCAGCGCGGCAAAGGCGAGAAAACTGCTGCCGGTGCCGATAAACGCAAACAACAGCCAGCCCCCCGCCAGCGCATTCTGCTGTGGGTCGGCCAGAATGAAGCCGAACGGCACCAGCGCGTAAAACAGAAAATCGAGAGAGATATCAAGAAAACCGCCCGCATCGGTAAGCCCTCGGCGTCGCGCCAGCGCGCCGTCAAGCCCGTCCAGCAGACGATTCAGGACAATCGCCACCAGCGCCGCCAGATACCAGCCCAGCGCCAGAAACGGCAACGCCAGTACGCCGAGGCCAAACCCAACCAGCGTCAGACCGTCCGGGGAAACCCCCGGCCTGTCGAGCACGCCTGCGCAACGGTGAAGCAGCGGTTTAAGCCGTGGATGCAGATGCCGGTCAAGCACGCGGCGCTCCTTTGAGACTGTCGCACAGTCCCTGCGAAGGAATATCCAGCGCGGCATTGAAACGCGCCGAGAGGTTCTGAAAAGCCAACAGCGCGGTCATCTCGCTAATAACGTCATCGCTGAAATGCTGCTTCATTTGTGCTTTCAGGGCATCATCTACCCGCGGTGGCGTGGCGGTCACCGCGTCAGCATAAGCCAGCGCAACGCGCTCTTCTGGTGTAAAAAGCGACGATGCCTGCCAGTCCGCCACGGCCAGCATTTTGTCCATCGCGCCGCTACGCTCTGCCAGTCGCAGGCTGTTGGCATCCACGCAGAATGCGCAGTGGCAGACCTGCGACACGCGCGTCATCAATAATGCCCGCATCACCGGCGTCAGACGCGCACGTTTACGCTCAAGAAACCCGACAAACAGCGCCACCAGCCAGAACAAAAACGGCATCCGCCCCCACCAGCGCGTCGGATGTAATACCTCTCCGTAATGTTTTCTTTGCGTCATCACGAGAGGATTGAGACTGGCGGGGAGACGGGTCAACGGCGTTACCCACGGTTGCGGATCGTTCAAGGCAGACTCCTGGGACTTCAGGTCAATCAAAGATGACGATAGTATGTCACTTTCTGCTGTTGAACATTGACGAATATGATGAAAACCCTCGACGTTGTTGCCGCGATTATTGAACGTGATGGCAAAATTTTGCTCGCCCAGCGCCCGCCGCAGGCGGATCAGGCAGGTTTATGGGAATTTGCCGGTGGCAAAGTGGAAGCGGGCGAAACGCAGCCGCAGGCGCTGGTCCGCGAACTGCGCGAAGAGTTAGGCATTGAGGCCACGGTGGGGCGCTATATTGCCAGCCACCAGCGTGAAGTCTCCGGGCGGTTGATTCATCTGCATGCCTGGCATGTCCCGGCGTTCAGCGGAGAAATGATGGCGCATGAGCACCAGCAACTGGTGTGGTGCGAGCCGCACGTCGCGCTGGACTATTCGCTCGCCCCCGCTGATATTCCGCTACTTAACGCCTTTATGGTTTTACGCGACGCCAGACCAGCGGATTCGTACTGAGCGTTTTCTCGTCGCGCTGGCACTGCAACAGCACGCCATCGGCTTTAATTACCGCCCCTTCTGAATAATTCTGATCCTGATAAATGCAGCACTGATTACAGGGCTGCGCGCGCTGTCCACCGGAACTGAAGACCTCCGGCGGCACGTTCACCTGCACATCCGGGCGAAGGTTTTGGTTCGCCAGGCTGGATAAAGAGAGTGTCATCAACGCTGCCGCCATCGCGATAAAACGCATAGGGTTTCCTTACTATTTCGGGTCTGTTCTTAGTATAACGGTAACCCGCGCGGGAAACTTTACTCTCTTCTGTCATCGTTTTTCGTTATGACAGCCGTCTGGTTATTAATTTGTCTGGCACCGGCATTTTTTTCTTGCTATCCGTCACATTCCTGATGGTATAGTCAAAAACTGCAAACACATATCCACAAAAAACACAATTACAACCACATTTAAATATAAGAGGTTTTTATATCTATGGATCAGACATGCTCTCTGGAATCATTCCTCAACCATGTACAAAAGCGCGACCCGAATCAAACCGAGTTCGCGCAAGCCGTCCGTGAAGTTATGACCACCCTGTGGCCATTCATTGAGCAAAACCCGCGCTATCGTGAAATGTCGTTGCTGGAACGGTTGGTTGAGCCAGAGCGTGTGATTCAGTTCCGTGTCGTGTGGCTGGACGATCGTAATCAGGTCCAGGTTAACCGCGCCTGGCGCGTGCAGTTCAACTCGGCGATTGGCCCGTACAAAGGCGGGATGCGCTTCCACCCTTCCGTTAACCTGTCGATCCTGAAGTTTCTCGGCTTTGAGCAAACCTTTAAAAACGCACTGACCACCCTGCCGATGGGCGGTGGTAAAGGCGGTAGCGATTTTGATCCGAAAGGCAAAAGTGAAGGCGAAGTGATGCGTTTCTGTCAGGCGCTGATGACGGAACTGTACCGTCATTTGGGTCCGGATACTGACGTTCCTGCCGGTGATATCGGCGTGGGTGGCCGTGAAGTGGGCTTTATGGCCGGGATGATGCGTAAGCTCTCCAACAACAGCGCCTGCGTGTTTACCGGCAAAGGGCTCTCCTTCGGCGGCAGTCTGATCCGTCCGGAAGCAACCGGTTACGGTCTGGTCTACTTCACCGAAGCGATGCTCAAGCGTCATGGTCTGGGCTTTGAAGGGATGCGCGTAGCGGTTTCCGGTTCCGGTAACGTGGCGCAGTTCGCCATTGAAAAAGCGATGGAATTTGGCGCTCGCGTGGTGACGGCCTCCGACTCCAGCGGCACCGTCGTGGATGAAAGCGGCTTTACGAAAGAGAAACTGGCGCGTCTGTGCGAAATTAAAGCCAGCCGTGACGGCCGCGTGGCGGACTACGCCCGTGAGTTTGGCCTGACCTATCTGGAAGGCAAACAGCCGTGGTCAGTGCCGGTCGATATCGCACTGCCGTGTGCCACGCAGAACGAGCTCGACGTCGAAGCGGCTCGCGTGCTGATTGCTAACGGCGTGAAAGCGGTGGCGGAAGGGGCAAACATGCCAACCACCATCGAAGCGACCGATCTGTTCCTCGAAGCCGGCGTGCTGTTTGCACCGGGCAAAGCGGCGAACGCCGGTGGCGTTGCCACCTCCGGCCTGGAAATGGCACAGAACGCGGCGCGTCTGAGCTGGAAGGCGGAGAAAGTGGATGCCCGTCTGCACCACATCATGCTGGATATTCACCATGCCTGCGTCGAGTACGGCGGTGAAAGCAAACAGACCAACTATGTCCGTGGGGCGAACATCTCTGCCTTCGTGAAGATTGCCGACGCCATGTTTGGTCAGGGTGTGATTTAAGTCCCCCCAAACCGAATTACAGGCCCGCCTCTGCTGATGGCGGGCTTTTTTTCGCCGCACGTTTACGAGGCGCGCTCTTCTTCTTCTCTCCACCATCACCACCAGGCGCAACAATGCCACGGAAGCGACGCACCGGCGTACTGCGCGCCTGATCGATCAATTGATACAGCGTGCCCACCAGCGGCTGCATGAAATCCTGATAGCGGCACTGCTTTTCGCTGATTTGCGTCAGAATTGACTCCCAGTGGGCAGTCATGTCCGGACGGGTCGCCATCTCCGGCAGCGAGTGGAACAGCGCTTTCCCGGCATCGGTTGAGTGGATATAGCGCCCTTTTTTGACCAGAAAACCGCGCTTAAACAGCAGTTCGATGATCCCGGCGCGGGTGGCCTCGGTGCCCAGCCCGTCCGTTGCACGGAGGATCTTTTTCAGATCTTTATCCTGCACGAAGCGCGCAATCCCGGTCATCGCCGACAGCAGCGTGGCATCGGTAAAATGGCGTGGCGGCTGGGTCTGACGTTCAACCACTTCGCCCTTTTCACACAGCAGTTCATCGTCTTTCGCCACCACCGGCAGCGGCGTGCCGTCGTTCTCTTCATCCCGCTCTTTACTGCCCAGCAGCGTTCGCCAGCCCGCTTCGGCAAGGAATCGGGCCTTAGCGACGAATTTACCCTTCGCGATATCCAGTTCAATCACGCATTTACGGAATACCGCATCCGGGCAAAATTGCATCAGGTATTGACGGGCTACCAGGTTATACACCTTCGCTTCATTGTCCGTCAGAGTAATACTGTTGCTGCGCGCAGTAGGAATAATGGCGTGGTGAGCATCAACCTTTTTATCATCCCAGCAGCGATTACGGGTATCGGGATTTACCGCCGGTTGCGGCAGCAGATCCGGCGCATGCACGCCGATGGCGTTCATTACCGCATGCCGTCCAGCGAAGTGCTCTTCCGGCAGATAGCGACAGTCAGAACGCGGATAGGTAATCAGCTTGTGGGTTTCATACAGCTTCTGGCAGATGTCGAGCACGTTCTGCGCGCTCAGGCCAAAGCGTTTCGCCGCTTCAATCTGTAAAGCTGACAGCGAGAACGGCAACGGCGCAGATTCTGATTCCCGTTTATCGTTATAGCTGGTGACTATCGCCGGTTGGCCGTTGATGCGGTTGACCACATGCTCCGCCAGCGGACGGTGTAACAATCGTCCCTCTTCGTCCTGATACGGTTCGCACGCTTCGCTCGGCTGCCAGATCGCGGTGAAGCGTTCCTCCGCAGGGGTCACGATATGTGCTTTCACTTCAAAAAAATCTTTGGCAACGAAGTTTTCGATCTCTTCATCGCGTCGGACAACCAGCCCGAGTACCGGCGTTTGTACGCGCCCGACGGAGAGCACCCCCTGATAACCGGCGTTACGCCCGAGAATGGTATACGCACGGGTCATGTTGATGCCGTACAGCCAGTCCGCGCGGGCACGGGCCAGCGCCGACACGCATAACGGCACAAATTCGCTGTTTGAGCGCAGACGTTCAATCGCACGTTCAACGGCCTGTGGGTTGAGATCGTTAATCAGACAGCGCTGCACCTGCTGACGCTTTTCCGGCGCCAGTTGCAGGTAATCCAGCACCTCGTCCACCAGCAGTTGCCCCTCGCGATCCGGGTCTCCCGCATGGATAACCTCACTGGCCTCATGCAGAAAACGCTTAATCACGTTGAGCTGTTTGGTCACGGAAGGACGCGGCTGCAATTGCCACTTTTCCGGCACGATCGGCAGATCGGCAAGGTTCCAGCGCGCATAACGACTGTCATAGACATCAGGCTGCGCCTGTTCCAGCAGGTGACCAATACACCAGGTCACCACCTGGCCGTTACCGCATTCAATAAAGCCATCGCCCTTACGGTGCGGTTTAGGCAACACATCAGCAATGGCGCGCGCCAGACTCGGCTTTTCGGCAATAAACAACCGCATTGGGTTAACGGATCTCAACCATGGCGCGACCGCCACGGGCTTCAACCAGCTCACCAATCGCCGTCAGGTCAATGCCAAACTCGGCGGCGGTGGCTTTCACTTCTTCTTCGGCCTCTGGCGTTACCGCCAGCAGCAGACCGCCGGAGGTTTGCGGATCGCACAGCAGGGAGCGCACCGCCTGCGGCATTTCCCCCATCAGGTGGCCGTAGCTGGCAAAGTTACGCTCGGTGCCACCCGGCACAGCCCCCAGGCGGATGTACTCTTCGACGCCCGGCAGTTTAGGGATGTCCTGATAGCGGATCTGCGCCTGGACGCCTGCACCCTGGCACATCTCGCTGAGGTGGCCCAGCAGACCAAAGCCGGTGACATCGGTCATCGCTTTCACGCCGTCAATGTTGGCAAATGACGCTCCGGCAATGTTCATGCGACACATGACTTCCGTCGCCAGCCCCTGATGTTCAGGTTTTAGCAGCGACTTTTTCTCTGCAGTAGTCAACACGCCAATGCCTAGCGGTTTGGTCAGGAACAGTTTGCAACCGGCCTCGGCGGTGCTGTTTTTCTTCACCCGCTCAGTGGGAACAATGCCGGTGACGGCCAGACCGAAGATCGGCTCCGGCGCGTCAATCGAGTGGCCGCCCGCCAGCGCAATGCCTGCCTGACGACAGGCAAAGCGTCCGCCTTCAGTCACCTCGCGGGCGATTTCCGGCGACAGCTTGCTGATAGGCCAGCCCAGGATCGCGATCGCCATAATCGGTTTGCCGCCCATCGCGAAAATATCGCTGATGGCGTTGGTCGCCGCAATGCGGCCAAAATCAAACGGATTATCGACAATCGGCATAAAGAAGTCGGTGGTACTGATGACGCTGGTACCATTGCCCAGATCGTACACCGCCGCGTCGTCACGGGTTTCATTTCCCACAAGCAGGTTCGGGTCGACAAACTTCGCCTGCTCGCTGTGCAGGATGGTTTCCAGCACTTTCGGGGAAATTTTACAACCGCAACCCGCTCCGTGGCTGTACTGTGTTAAACGAATAGCATGCTCGCTCATGGACATCTCCTGTCATTGCAATCGGGCTATGGTAGCGCTCATTCCATGACGTGATAAGAGAGAGTGTCCGAATTCCGGCGTCTTTGCTCAGAATCCAGACAGTTTTGCCTGATTAACTAAAATTTCGTCACGAAAGGTGCGGTATCCGGCACGCTAATGGTGGTGGAGGCTTTCAGTTGCGGTGTGCCGAGATAAAGAAATCCGACAATTTTATCCTGTGGGCGACAGTCAAACGCGTCGCGCACCACCGGACTGTCGGTTAAGGCTCCGCTACGCCAGATCCCGCCGAAGCCCTGTGCGATAGCCGCCATTTGCATCGCCATCACCGCGCAGCCTGCAGACATTTCCTGCTCCCAGACCGGGACCTTATGATTTTCATCACATTTTGCGACCACGGTGATGATAAGAGGCGCGCGAAACGGTGCGCTACGCGCTTTTTCGATCCCTTTTTCATCACTTCCGGCGGCAATCGCCCCCTTTTCCAGCACCGCGCTGAAGCGTTCGCGCCCCTCGCCTTCGATAACGAAGAAGTGCCACGGTTGCAGGGTCTTATGATCCGGCGCGCGCATGCCCGCACGGAGAATATTTTGCAGTTGCTCACCGGCAGGTGCAGGCTCGGCCAGGCGAGAAGCGCTACGGCGGTTAACAAGTAATTCAAGTGCATCCATTTGGTTAACTCCTGTCAGGGTGAATATTCACAAAATTAACACGAGAGCAGATTTTGTTACAGCGCCGACAGTGATTCCTGCTGACAAGAGACGGCAGGGTCATTAGGATAGCCACATCTCATACACCTGACTCAGGTGTAGTATTGGTAACGGTAGGGAGAATACATGCGAACCCTGTGGCGATTCATTGCCGGTTTTTTTAAATGGACGTGGCGACTGCTTAATTTTGTCCGCGAAATGGTGCTTAACCTGTTCTTTATCTTCCTTGTCCTGGTGGGTGTCGGGATCTGGATGCAGGTCAGCAGCAATAACACCAGCGATAAAGTCGGTCGCGGTGCCCTGATGTTAGATATTTCCGGGGTGATCGTCGATAAGCAGTCCAGTACCAGTCGTCTTGGCGCTCTTAGCCGTCAACTGCTCGGTGCCAGTTCCGACCGCTTACAGGAAAACTCCCTGTTCGATATCGTCAATACCATTCGTCAGGCCAAAGACGATCGCAATATCACCGGTATTGTGATGGACCTGAAGAACTTCGCCGGTGCCGATCAGCCGTCAATGCAGTATATCGGTAAAGCGCTGCGTGAATTCCGCGACAGCGGTAAGCCAGTCTATGCCGTTGGCGATAATTTTAGTCAGGGTCAGTATTACCTTGCCAGCTTCGCCAATAAAATCTGGCTTTCGCCGCAGGGTTCCGTTGATATCCACGGTTTTGCCACTAACGGACTGTATTACAAGTCCCTGCTGGATAAGCTGAAAGTGTCAACGCATGTGTTCCGCGTGGGCACATATAAATCTGCCGTCGAGCCGTTTATTCGTGACGACATGTCGCCTGCGGCGCGGGAAGCAGACAGCCGCTGGATTGGCGAACTGTGGCAGAACTACCTGAATACCATTGCCGCCAACCGTCAAATCCCGGCAGAGCAGGTCTTCCCTGGCGCTCAGGGCGTGCTTGATGCGCTGACGAAAGCCGATGGCGATACGGCGAAGTATGCGCTCGACAGCAAACTGGTCGACGCCCTGCTTTCAAGTGCCGAAGTGGAAAAAGCACTGACGAAAGAGTTTGGCTGGAGTAAGGCAGAGAATAACTATCGCGCGATCAGCTACTACGATTACACGCTTAATCCGCCTGCGGATACGGGCAGCGCCATCGGCGTGGTCTTTGCCAACGGAGCCATCATGGATGGTGAAGAAACACCGGGGAATGTCGGCGGAGATACCACCGCCTCGCAGATTCGCGATGCGCGCCTGGATCCGAAAGTGAAAGCCATCGTTCTGCGCGTCAACAGCCCTGGCGGTAGCGTGACGGCGTCGGAAGTGATTCGTTCGGAACTGGCCGCTGCACGTGCTGCCGGTAAACCGGTGGTCGTATCGATGGGCGGAATGGCCGCCTCTGGCGGCTACTGGATCTCTACGCCTGCCAGTTACATTGTGGCTAACCCGAGCACGCTGACCGGTTCGATTGGTATCTTCGGCGTGATTAATACCGTTGAGAACAGCCTTGACTCAATCGGCGTACACACCGACGGCGTTGCCACGTCACCGCTGGCCGATATTTCGCTGACTAAAGCCCTGCCGCCTGAAGCGCAGCAGATGATGCAGTTGAGCATTGAGAATGGCTATAAGCGCTTTATCACCCTGGTGGCGCAGGCACGTAAATCCACACCTGAGCAGATTGATAAAATCGCGCAGGGCCACGTCTGGACGGGTCAGGACGCCAAAGCGAACGGCCTGGTCGACAGCCTGGGTGACTTCGATGATGCGGTGGCTAAAGCGGCTGAACTGGCGAAACTCAAAGAGTGGCATATCGACTATTATCAGGATGAGCCAACCTTCTTTGATATGATCATGGACGGTATGTCAGGTTCTGTCCGCGCCATGCTGCCGCAGGCGATTCAGGCGATGCTCCCTGCGCCGCTGGCCTCAGCGGCCAGTGCGGTCAAAGCGGAAGGCGATAAGCTCGCCGCGTTCAACGATCCGCAAAACCGTTATGCGTTCTGTCTGACCTGCGCGAACGTGCGTTAATCCTCACGCCCTCTTCCTGCGAAGAGGGCTTTTCTCTGAGCGACAAGATACTAGCCATGCAGAAGAAATCGATTTACGTTGCCTATACCGGCGGGACCATTGGTATGCAGCGCTCCGAACAGGGTTACATTCCGGTCTCCGGACACCTTCAGCGCCAGCTGGCGCTGATGCCTGAATTCCATCGTCCTGAAATGCCCGACTTCACCATTCATGAATATGCCCCGCTGATGGATTCGTCAGATATGACGCCGGAAGACTGGCAGCATATCGCCGATGACATCAAAACCCATTACGATGAGTACGATGGTTTTGTGATCCTACATGGTACCGACACCATGGCGTTTACCGCCTCTGCGCTCTCGTTCATGCTGGAGAATTTAGGTAAACCGGTGATTGTGACAGGGTCACAAATCCCGCTGGCCGAGCTGCGTTCTGACGGACAAATCAATCTTCTCAACGCGCTTTACGTCGCGGCAAATTATCCGATCAACGAAGTCACGCTGTTTTTTAACAACCGTCTGTTTCGCGGCAACCGCACGACAAAAGCGCATGCCGACGGTTTTGACGCTTTCGCCTCCCCTAACCTCCAGCCGCTGCTGGAAGCGGGTATCCACATCCGCCGTCTGGGGACGCCGCTGGCTCCCCGTAGTGAAGGCGAGCTGATTGTTCACCCGATCACGCCACAACCCATTGGGGTCGTCACCATTTATCCGGGGATCTCCGCCGATGTGGTGCGCAACTTCCTGCGCCAGCCGGTAAAAGCGCTGATTCTGCGTTCCTACGGCGTCGGCAATGCGCCGCAGAATAAAGAGTTTCTGAAAGAACTTAGCGAAGCCAGCGAACGCGGCATCGTGGTTGTGAACCTCACGCAGTGCATGTCGGGGAAAGTGAACATGGGCGGTTATGCCACTGGCAATGCTCTGGCGCATGCTGGCGTCGTTGGCGGTGCTGATATGACCGTAGAAGCAACCCTGACCAAACTGCATTATCTGCTCAGCAAAGGGCTGGATACGGATGCGATTCGCGAGGCGATGACGCAAAACCTGCGTGGCGAACTCACGCCGGACGACTAAGGAGGATCGAATGACACACCGTGCGCTGTTACTGGTCGATTTACAAAACGATTTCTGCGCCGGCGGCGCGCTGGCGGTCCCGGAGGGCGACAGCACCGTTGATATCGCAAACCAGCTGATTGCAGGGTGCCAGACCCGCGGTGATGCGGTCCTCGCAAGCCAGGACTGGCACCCTGCGAACCACGGGAGCTTCGCCAGTCAGCATCGGGCAGAACCTTACAGCCAGGGTCAACTCGACGGCTTGCCGCAAACCTTCTGGCCCGATCACTGCGTGCAGAATACGGACGGCGCGGCGTTTCATCCGTTGCTGAACCGCAAGGCAATAGAGGCCGTTTTTCATAAGGGCGAGAATCCGCTGGTCGACAGCTACAGCGCTTTTTTTGATAACGGACGTCGGCAGACAACCGGACTCGACGCGTGGCTTCGCCAGCATGACGTGAATGAACTGATCGTCATGGGGCTGGCCACCGACTATTGTGTCAGGTTTACGGTGCTGGATGCGCTGCAACTGGGCTATACGGTGAATGTCATTACCGATGGCTGTCGCGGCGTGAACATTCAGCCACAGGACAGTGCCCATGCCTTTATGGAGATGGCAGCAGCAGGCGCTACGTTGTATACCCTCGCTGACTGGGAAGAAACTCAGCGCTAAACCTCTCGCCGGATGACGACCTGCCTTGTCATCCGGCGAAAAATCTTTTCCCTTCCGTCACATAAAATAAACCGAAACCAGCAGTGACGCTGCGCAGGTGCTACGCTTTGATGGCTGTTTTTTCGCCACGCCATTTCCGTGGCGTGTTTGCTTTTCATTTTTTAATGTCAAAGAGGATTAGCCATGAAACGTTTGCCTTTGTTGGCAGCATTACCCTTGCTTTGCGCATCTGTCGCGTCTGGCAGTTCTATGATGTCCGTCGGCTACTTCAATGGCGGCGGAGATGTCACCGCCGGACCCGGTGGCGATATCAACACCCTGGATGTCCGCCAGATTACCCACCTGAACTACTCATTCGGCCTGATTTACAACGCTGAGAAAGACGAAACCAACGCCGCGCTGAAAGATACGACGAAATTGCATCAGATCTGGCTATCGCCAAAAGTGGAGTCTGACCTTGCCCTGATCCCGATACTGCGTAAACAGAACCCACAGTTGAAAGTCCTGCTTTCTGTTGGCGGCTGGGGCGCACGCGGATTCTCAGGCGCTGCCGCAACACCGAAAACGCGTGCGGTGTTTATTCAGTCTGCGCTGGAGATCATGCAGAAATACGGCCTCGACGGTATCGATCTGGACTGGGAATATCCGGTTAACGGCGCCTGGGGACTGGTCGCCAGTCAGCCAGCCGACCGCGAGAACTTCACGCTGCTGCTGAAAGAACTGCGTCAGGCAGTCGGCAATCAGAAACTGGTGACCATTGCCGTCGGGGCGAATGCGGAAAGTCCAAAAAGCTGGGTGGACGTAAAAGCGATTGCACCGCTGCTCGACTACATCAATCTGATGACCTATGACATGGCTTACGGAACGCAGTATTTCAACGCCAACCTGTATGATTCTAAAGACTGGCCAACCGTCGCGGCGGCCGATAAATACAGCGTCGACTTTGTGGTCAACAACTACCTCGCCGCCGGACTGAAGCCCCGGCAGATGAATCTGGGGATCGGTTTTTATGGCCGTGTTCCCAAACGTTCTGTCGAGCCCGGAATTGACTGGACAAAACCGGACGCGCAAAAAAATCCCGTCACGCAACCCTACTTTGGTGAGCAGGAAATCGCGTTGTTTAAATCACTGGGTGTCGATTTGACCAAGGACACCTACGTGAAATACCACGACATCGCCAAAATGTTTCTTAACGATCCGCAGAAACGATTTACCGAGCACTGGGACGATCAGGCAAAAGTGCCATGGCTGTCCGTTCAGTCTGCTGACGGTAAGCGGCTGTTTGCCCTCTCGTATGAGAATCCCCGCTCGGTGGCAATCAAAGCAGATTACATCAAGAAGCGCGGACTGGCGGGCGCGATGTTCTGGGAATACGGCGCGGACGACCATAACCAGCTTGCAAAACAACTGGCGGAATCCTTAAGCATTGCGCACTAAGCCCCGTTCATGATTAAAAATGCCCTGCATGTCCGCATGGGGCATTTTTTTCGTAAGCGGTGGGATGAGGTGTGTCACACGAAACGGGATCGGTTATGATGGCCCCAACCCGTTGCGTCAGCGTTTGACGCATCGTTTCATTTTCAACAGGAGGCATGGGATTGTATGGCTTTTATCCCTAAAAATTACGCCCGTCTGGAAGTAGGTTACCGGGAAAAGGCGCTGAAACTTTTCCCGTGGGTCTGCGGCCGCTGCTCCCGCGAGTTTGTTTACTCAAACCTTCGCGAACTGACGGTGCACCATATCGATCACGATCATTCCAATAACCCGGAAGATGGCAGCAACTGGGAAATGTTGTGCCTGTACTGCCACGATCATGAGCATTCCAAATATACGGAAGCCGACCAGTATGGTTCCACGGTTGTAGCGGGCGAGGATGCGCAAAAGAGCGTCGGCGAAGCCACGTACAACCCTTTCGCAGACCTGAAAGCCATGCTGAATAAAAAATAATCCGCCGCGTTAGCCCAGCAGAGCGACAGAATGCCGGGCTTCCACGGTGCGCTATCAGGATTTGAACGTCGCAATTGGTTCTGGCGTGATGCCGAAATCCACTTTCAGCTGCTGTTTGCTCTTCATCACCATCTGCCCATTGGTGTCGATCGTCATATGTTGCGCATCCGTATTGTGGCGCGCCTGCCAGAGCATCACCAGTTGCAGACTATTATCTTTTTGCTCCGGGGTCAGCGCGACGCCGTCCGGCCATTTTCCCAGTTCAACGGCGGTGGATAAACGCTGATACACTTCCGGCGTCATGCTGTTAATTATCTCATCAAGATTCATGATAAGTCCGCTCCTATGGAATAATTTGCTGAATCGTTTTTTCAACCTTTCGTCTGGGCACCGTTTTCGTCGTCGATGAAGCTCAGAGAAGCTGAATTGACACAGTAACGTTCGCCGGTGGGTTGCGGACCATCGGGGAAGACATGCCCCAGGTGCGCATCGCAGTTTCCACAGCGAATTTCAATGCGTTGCATACCGTGTGAAAAGTCCTTGATGTAACGAATCGACTCTTCACTTACCGGCTCGTAGAAGCTCGGCCAGCCACAGCCGGAATCGTATTTGGACTGGGAGGTAAACAGCGGCGCATCGCAGATCAAACAATGATAGACGCCGTCACGTTTGTTATGCAGTAACTGCCCGGTAAACGGCGGTTCTGTACCGTGATTCTGCGTCACGTAGAACTGCATTTCAGACAGGTTTTTTTTCAGATCTTCTGCAGAAGGTTTGTTCGCCATTTTGCTCACATCTCACTTTTCATGACGCTGACATTGCGCGACAGATTCTAACAAAACATTAACACCTGAGTGCAGACTTTTGTTCTAAACTTGATCCTTGCGAAATGGCAGCTTGTGAATCGTGATGCGAATCACATTTTTATCTCAGTTGCCCTTTAAAATTCGGGGCGCCGCCCCCATATGGTTTCAAGCCCAATGGAAGAGTGAGGCGAGTCAGCCGTGCAAAGCTTGTACAGAGGATTGATTTGTCGCAATGATTGACACGATTCCGCTTGACGCTGCGTAAGGTTTTTGTAATTTTACAGGCAACCTTTTATTCACTAACAAATAGCTGGTGGAATATATGACTATCAAAGTAGGTATCAACGGTTTTGGCCGTATCGGTCGCATTGTTTTCCGTGCTGCTCAGAAACGTTCTGACATCGAGATCGTTGCAATCAACGACCTGTTAGACGCTGATTACATGGCTTACATGCTGAAATATGACTCCACTCACGGCCGTTTCGACGGTACCGTTGAAGTGAAAGACGGTCATCTGATCGTTAACGGTAAAAAAATCCGTGTTACCGCTGAACGCGATCCGGCTAACCTGAAATGGGACGAAGTTGGTGTTGACGTAGTAGCTGAAGCGACCGGTATCTTCCTGACCGACGAGACTGCTCGTAAGCACATCACTGCTGGCGCGAAAAAAGTCGTACTGACTGGTCCGTCCAAAGATAACACTCCGATGTTTGTTAAAGGCGCTAACTTTGACAAATATGCTGGCCAGGACATCGTTTCCAACGCATCCTGCACCACCAACTGCCTGGCTCCGCTGGCTAAAGTCATCAACGACAACTTCGGCATCATCGAAGGTCTGATGACCACTGTTCACGCAACCACCGCTACTCAGAAAACCGTTGATGGCCCGTCTCACAAAGACTGGCGTGGCGGCCGTGGCGCGGCTCAGAACATCATCCCGTCCTCTACCGGTGCAGCTAAAGCTGTAGGTAAAGTACTGCCAGAACTGAATGGCAAACTGACTGGTATGGCGTTCCGTGTTCCGACTCCGAACGTATCCGTTGTTGACCTGACCGTTCGTCTGGAAAAAGCGGCTTCTTACGAAGACATTAAGAAAGCCATCAAAGCAGCTTCCGAAGGCCCGATGAAAGGCGTTCTGGGTTACACCGAAGACGACGTTGTATCTACCGATTTCAACGGCGAAGTTTGCACTTCCGTGTTCGATGCTAAAGCAGGTATCGCTCTGAACGACAACTTCGTGAAACTGGTCTCCTGGTACGACAACGAAACCGGTTATTCCAACAAAGTTCTGGACCTGATCGCTCACATCTCCAAATAAGTTGAGATGAGAAACTGATCCAAAAAGGCGACTTCGGTCGCCTTTTTTTATGGCTTTTCGCTACGGTTGAATCAAGGATTGCATCATGATTAATAAAATTTTTGCACTTCCAGTCATTGAACATATTACCCCTGTCCTCTCCCGCCGTCAGCTTGACGAGCTGGACCTGATCGTCGTCGACCACCCGCAGGTAAAAGCGTCTTTTGCGTTACAGGGCGCGCACCTACTCTCCTGGAAACCAGCCGGAGAAGAAGAGGTTCTGTGGCTGAGCAACAACACTCCGTTTAAAAATGGCATCGCGCTGCGCGGCGGCGTGCCGATTTGCTGGCCGTGGTTTGGTCCGGCGGCACAGCAAGGACTGCCTTCTCACGGCTTTGCCCGTAACCTGCCGTGGACGCTGAAAGCGCATAATGAAGACGACAACGGCGCAGTGCTGACGTTTGAACTGCAAAACACTGAAGAGACACTGAAACTGTGGCCACATGATTTCACCCTGCTGGCGCGCTTTAAAGTAGGCAAAACCTGTGAGATTGAGCTTGAAGCGCACGGTGAATTTGAAACGACCTCTGCGCTGCATACCTATTTCAACGTTGGCGATATCGCGACGGTGAAAGTCAGCGGCCTGGGCGATCGTTTCATCGATAAAGTGAATGATGCGAAAGAAGACGTCCTGACTGATGGCGTACAGGCGTTTCCGGATCGTACTGACCGTGTCTATCTGAACCCGGAAGCCTGCAGCGTGATTCACGATGCCGCACTGAACCGTAACATCGACGTTGTACATCATCACCACCTCAACGTGGTCGGCTGGAACCCTGGCCCGGCGCTGTCTGTGAGCATGGGCGATATGCCGGATGATGGCTATAAAACCTTTGTGTGCGTAGAAACGGCGTATGCCACCGCCGCACAGAAGGCCACCGAAGAAAAGCCTTCTCGCCTGGCGCAAACCATTCGCGTTGCGAAGCGCTAAGCATGATTGTGGTTGAGATGTCACAGGCCTGACAGGTCGTCATCTGGCATTGTTTGCCGGATGGCGATGCCAGCGCATCTTATCCGGCCAACGAGTCAAAACCTCATCAGACCATATCCAGCGCCGTTTTGCCTCTCGGCGCGGGATACGCCTTATCCAGTGCGGCGAGTTCCTGAGCGGAAAGCGTGATGCTCAGCGCCGCCGCATTTTGCTGTACATGCTCCACACTTGCCGCTTTTGGAATCGCCATCACTCCGTGATGACTGATGGCCCACGCCAGCAGGATCTGCGCAACTGATGCATTGTGCGCATGCGCAATCTCATTGACCACCGGATGATTCAATAAACCGCTGCGTAAACGTCCGGCCTGCGCCAACGGGCTGTAAGCCATTACGGGAAGCTGATGTTGCTGACACCACGGTAATAAATCGTATTCAATGCCGCGTGAAGCCAGATGATACAGCACCTGATTGGTCGCACACTGCCTGCCGCCCGGAATCTGCCACAGCGCCTGCATATCGTCGACGTCAAGATTGGACACTCCCCAGCGACGAATTTTACCCTGAGCCATCAGAGTTTCCATCGCCTTGACCGTCTCGGCGAAGGAGAAATTGCCTGACCAGTGCAATAAATAGAGATCCAGATAGTCGGTTTTCAGACGACGCAGACTGGCCTCACAGGCGGCAATCGCTTTTTGCCCACCCGCGTTCCATGGGTAAACCTTCGACACCAGGAACACGTGTTCACGCAGTCCGTTGAGCGCCTCACCGACCACCTCTTCCGCTCCGCCATCGGCATACATTTCAGCGGTATCGATGAGCGTTAGCCCCAGATCCACGCCCGCGCGAAGTGCAGACACTTCCGCCCGGCGGTGACCGGCATTTTCACCCATGTACCATGTCCCCTGCCCGATCGCAGGTAGAACAACTCCACCAGCGAAGACAACCTGTTTATCTGTCATCACGTTCTCCTTAGTTGTGCACCACCGTAATGCAAAACAGGGCGCAAGTGCCCTGTTTTGATGCACAGATTGCACTCTCAGGGCTCAGTTAAAACTTAGGCATATTCACACTTCCAGGGAAGCGCAATTTATGTTGGACAATATTTTTCAGGAGCATCCCTATAATACCACCCGGCACAAAATGACTAACCCTGCTAATTAATAAAGGTGTCTATTGGTTATTCCACATGTTTACTATGGATAATACTTTATGGGATGGAATACCAGGAATGCTGGAAACTGGGCAAAAAACCACGCCGAACCGGGTCCAACCAATAACTGCGCAACATACGTGCGTAGAGCAATTCAGGCGGGCGGAGTTATTGTGACCAATACACATAATGCTAAAGATTACGGCTCGATGCTGGAGGCGGCTGGCTTTAGAAAAATTACACCGACACACGACGTTGGCGTTATCCAGCCATAAAAAGGCGGACATGCCGCTGGCCACATGGCGATATTCGATGGTCAGGACTGGTACTCTGACTTCAAACAAAGGGACTTCTGGGGAGGACCTGGCTATCGCTCATCGAAACCGCCTTATCAAATGTACAGGAAAAAGTAATGCGCCTCTTTTTTGTCGTATCCATGGTGTATTTACTCGCGTCCTGCGTTTCAGGAGGCGATGATGCCGAAAAACGCGTAGCTGATTTTTATCGCTACTATTTACCTGTTTTTGCCAATAGCCCCGGCAAAATAAAGCCAGATCCTGAGAAAATGCATGATTACGTCTCCCGCGAAACGTTAATTCAACTTGATGTTATTTCACATATTTATGAACAAGAAATCATCGACACTGACTATTATACGTACGCGCAGGACTATTCGGTCGACTGGATCCCTTTATTGAAGGTGGGCAAAGCACAAGACGTTGACGGTAGTCAATACGTTACGGTTTGGCTTGGATGCGAAAACGACAGAACCTATCAGATAGGCGTCTATCTGAAGAAAGAAGATCGGAGATGGAAAATCTACAGAGTCAAAAACATCACCGATGGCTATGAGCACTTTATATTTGACAGGCAGTCTATTGAAAAAGCAAAGCAACATGCCAAAGAGGTCGAATGACTCAGTGACAAAAAAGCCCGCGCTGCGGGCTTTGTGGCTTTTATCGATTGCACTGTGATAACGCACAATCAGAACTTATAGGTGATCCCGGTTGAAATCAGGCCAGTCCAGGATTTGTCCACCATCGGGCTGTCGGTAATTTCATCAGACAGACGGGTGTAGCGTGCGGTACCGTAAACGCTCCAGTCACCGAGGAAGTTGTAGTTCGCGCTCAGTTCCAGGTACGGATTCCAGCTATCGTCCGGGTTGTAACCCCGCATACCACTGCGTGAGGATTCTTTACGTGACACGCCGTAGTAGTAGTCGTTCTGATTTTCACTATTCCACTCCACACCGATACCCGGCGTCAGGGTCAGGCCGCCGTTGGTATAGCGGTACAGCCAGGCCAGATCCCAGACGATGCCGTTACTGTTGTCCAGCGTATCCCCGGCGAGCGTGGTACGCAGGAAACCATATTCGGTATGGTGAGAGTATGATAAGCCCGCCATCATGGTGCTCTTACGCTTATCAAGACGACGCATCTGACGATCGTCGCTGTCACCCGGTTTGAAATACATCGGGGACCAGTAAGCGGTGATCGACAATTTGTCGGCGGCGTCGTTCCACAGGTAGTACCCACCACCCAGACCACGGAACCAGAAGTTATCGCCTTCGTAATTAATCACCGGAACCGGATAAACATCCGCGTCGTAATCTTTATATGGGTGTTCAACCACACCAACGCCAGCGCCAAGCGTCAGGTTGCTTTCAGCATGCACCACGGTAGCAGACGATGCGATTAACACGCCAAGTGCCAGAAGTTTGAGTTTGGTCACAATCCATCTTTCCTTTTTCAAATGTTCAGCGGCAAAAGTGTAACCGCCAATACGTTACAACCCAACCATTTTACAAATTAATGAAAGAATGTAACCGTCTAATTTTGCAGGCTGAGATGACACTTGGCTTACAGTGCGGTGAAAACGGTGTGATCTTCCACTGCATTATTTACATTTGCTATGCACTTTTTGCGGATGAGTTATTGATATGCCATTGAAAATCATTTGCGGGTGCATGCAAGTTTTGCAAATGCCATCTACGCTTTAGTTTAGAAGTTGTATCGCCGGGCACGTTGGTCTCACGCGGTGAAAGCTGGCATGAGAGTTGCTGTTTTTTTGATACGAGACAGTAAATGACGTCGTTCAGTCTACCTCTTCCGGGAGCCTCTACTATTCATATGAACGGCTCTTAACCTGTGCTAAAAAACGAAAGGACGGCATATCATGAATATATTCGATCACTATCGCCAGCGTTATGAAGCTGCCAAGGACGAAGAGTTCACACTGCAGGAGTTTCTTACCACTTGTCGGCAAGATCGCAGTGCTTATGCCAACGCGGCAGAACGGCTATTGATGGCTATTGGTGAGCCCGTCATGGTCGACACTGCCCAGGAACCCCGACTTTCTCGCCTCTTCTCGAACCGGGTCATTGCACGTTACCCGGCATTTGAAGAGTTTTACGGCATGGAAGACGCGATCGAACAGATTGTCTCTTATCTGAAACACGCGGCTCAGGGGCTGGAAGAGAAGAAACAGATCCTGTATCTGTTGGGGCCTGTAGGGGGCGGGAAGTCATCGCTTGCCGAACGACTGAAATCGTTGATGCAGCGTGTCCCGATTTATGTGCTGAGCGCCAACGGTGAACGCAGCCCGGTGAACGATCATCCGTTGTGCCTGTTTAATCCGCAAGAAGATACCCAGATTCTGGAAAAAGAGTACGGCATTCCGCGCCGTTATCTCGGCACCATTATGTCACCGTGGGCGGCCAAACGCCTGCATGAGTTTGGTGGAGATATCACCAAATTCCGCGTGGTGAAAGTGTGGCCGTCGATTCTTGCGCAAATCGCGATTGCCAAAACGGAACCGGGCGATGAGAACAACCAGGACATTTCCGCGCTGGTCGGGAAAGTGGATATTCGTAAACTCGAACACCACGCACAAAACGATCCGGACGCGTATGGCTATTCCGGCGCATTGTGCCGGGCCAACCAGGGGATCATGGAATTCGTCGAGATGTTCAAAGCACCGATTAAAGTGCTGCATCCGCTGCTGACCGCCACTCAGGAAGGTAACTACAACGGCACTGAGGGGATCTCCGCCCTGCCGTTTAACGGCATCATTCTCGCCCACTCGAACGAATCGGAATGGGTGACGTTCCGTAACAACAAAAACAACGAAGCCTTCCTCGACCGTGTTTACATCGTGAAGGTACCGTACTGCTTACGCATTTCCGAAGAGATTAAAATCTACGAGAAATTGCTCAACCACAGCGAACTGACGCATGCGCCGTGCGCGCCGGGAACGCTGGAAACGCTGGCACGTTTCTCGATTCTCTCCCGCCTGAAAGATCCGGAAAACTCGAGTATCTACTCGAAAATGCGCGTCTATGATGGTGAGAGTCTGAAAGATACCGATCCGAAAGCGAAGTCGTATCAGGAATACCGCGACTACTCCGGCGTCGATGAAGGGATGAATGGTCTGTCGACCCGTTTCGCGTTTAAAATTCTCTCGCGCGTCTTTAACTTTGATCATGTCGAAGTCGCTGCGAACCCGGTTCATCTGTTCTATGTACTGGAACAGCAGATCGAGCGCGAACAGTTCCCGCAGGAGCAAGCTGAGCGTTATCTCGAGTTCCTGAAAGGCTATCTGATCCCGAAATACGCCGAGTTTATTGGTAAAGAGATCCAGACCGCCTATCTCGAGTCCTACTCGGAATACGGACAGAATATTTTCGACCGTTATGTCACGTATGCCGACTTCTGGATTCAGGATCAGGAATACCGCGATCCGGATACCGGTCAGTTGTTTGACCGTGAATCGCTGAACGCGGAGCTGGAGAAAATTGAGAAACCGGCGGGGATCAGCAACCCGAAAGATTTCCGTAATGAAATCGTCAACTTTGTGCTGCGTGCGAGAGCGAACAACAGCGGACGAAATCCGAACTGGACCAGCTATGAAAAACTGCGCACGGTCATTGAGAAAAAAATGTTCTCCAATACCGAAGAGCTGCTGCCGGTCATTTCGTTCAATGCCAAAACCTCGACCGATGAGCAGAAGAAACACGACGACTTTGTCGACCGGATGATGGAGAAAGGCTACACCCGTAAACAGGTGCGTTTACTGTGCGAATGGTATCTGCGCGTACGTAAATCGTCTTAACAGCATAAATGACCCGGAAGATTTTCTCCGTTTACCGGGCAAATAGTTCGTTTGTACGCGAAATCATTCAAGGTGTATCAAGGCGGCAAATGAGTGAATCCCCAGGAGCGTACATAAGTACGTGACTGGGGTGAGCGAATGCAGCCAACGCCGGGATAACGTGAAGGATGAAGCGTAAAGTTGGCAAATGCAGTACGGGGGACATATGACCTGGTTCATTGACCGACGACTTAACGGCAAAAATAAGAGCACGGTTAACCGCCAGCGCTTTTTACGCCGTTATAAAGCACAAATTAAACAGTCGATCTCCGAGGCCATTAACAAGCGTTCGGTGACCGATGTAGACAGCGGTGAATCTGTCTCCATTCCGACGGAAGATATCAGCGAACCGATATTTCATCAGGGGCGCGGCGGCCTGCGCCATCGCGTTCACCCAGGTAACGACCATTTCGTACAAAATGACCGTATCGAGCGTCCGCAGGGCGGAGGCGGCGGTTCAGGTAGCGGACAGGGCCAGGCCAGTCAGGACGGTGAAGGCCAGGATGAATTCGTCTTTCAGATCTCTAAAGACGAATACCTTGATCTGCTTTTCGAAGACTTAGCGCTGCCTAACCTGAAGCAAAACCAGCAGCGCCAGCTTACTGAGTATAAAACGCACCGGGCGGGTTATACCGCCAACGGCGTTCCGGCTAATATCAGCGTCGTGCGTTCGCTGCAAAATTCTCTCGCCCGGCGCACGGCCATGACGGCCGGCAAACGACGCGAGTTACACGCGCTGGAACAGGATCTCGACACCATCAGCAAAAGCGAACCGGCGCAACTGCTGGAGGAGGAACGATTACGCAAAGAGATTGCTGAGCTGCGGGCCAAGATAGAACGCGTGCCGTTTATCGACACCTTCGACTTGCGCTACAAAAATTACGAGAAGCGTCCCGATCCGTCCAGCCAGGCGGTGATGTTCTGCCTGATGGACGTCTCCGGCTCCATGGATCAGTCGACAAAAGACATGGCCAAACGCTTTTATATTCTGCTCTACCTGTTTTTGAGCCGAACCTATAAGAATGTGGAAGTGGTCTATATTCGTCACCACACCCAGGCAAAAGAGGTCGATGAGCATGAGTTCTTCTACTCTCAGGAAACCGGGGGAACCATTGTTTCCAGCGCCCTGAAGTTGATGGATGACGTTGTGAAAGAACGTTACGATCCTGCGCAGTGGAACATCTACGCCGCACAGGCATCGGATGGGGATAACTGGGCAGATGACTCTCCGCTGTGCCATGAGATTCTGGCGAAGAAACTGCTGCCGGTGGTTCGTTACTACAGTTATATCGAAATTACCCGCCGCGCGCATCAAACCCTGTGGCGCGAATATGAACATCTGCAAGCCACGTTTGATAATTTTGCAATGCAACATATTCGCGATCAGGATGATATTTACCCGGTGTTCCGCGAACTTTTTCATAAACAAGGTGCCACCAGCACCAATTAAACGACAGCCAGCCAGGAAAATAATCTCCTGGCTGGTTCATTTCATGCCTTTTGCACTCCATATCCCCGCTGGCCGGTAGGTTGCACCTGTGACGTATGATAAAATAGATTATCTGACCTGGAGAGTTGTTGTTTATCATGAAATTGCCCCATAAAGCGCTCAGGCTCTTTATTTCCGCAAGCGTTGTCGTTTTGACATCTTCCTTTTTGATCTATGAACTTATTGCCAGCTATAAGTCAATGAATGGCTATATGCGCTATATCATCGAAAAAGCAGACTCCTCATTTCTGTATGATAAATACCAGAATCAGAGCATTGCCGCCCATCTGATGCGCACACTGGCAACACCCGAGAAAACGCTCCCGGCGGATACCCGACATACCCTTTGCCAGTCGTTTGAAAGTGTTAACTCGGTGTATGGTTTGAATCTGACGCAGCATAATTATCCCGCGCTCCACGGTACGTTACAAACCTCCATTGATGACTGTGCGCGTATCGCGGACGATGTGCTGTTGCTTCCTGCTTTTGATCAGGCCGTGAAGGTTAACCGGGAACAGGTTGATTATGGAAAAGGCCTCGCCACGTCAGAAGAGAAATTTCATTATTATCTGGATTTACAAAATCAATATATTTATTTCTATGATCCGATCAATACGCGTCAGTTTGCCATGCATCACTGGGCTTTTTTACAGAAAGGATCATTAGGTATTCATCAGGCCGATATTGATGAATTGTTTTCTGGACGTACTGTGCTGTCGAGTATCTATCAGGATGATCGTACCGAACTTAACGTGATGAGTTTTTTAACACCGGTCTATCTGCACGGTAAGTTAAAAGGCATCGTGATGGTGGATATTAATAAGCACAACTTGCAAAATATTGTTTTTACCCACGACCGCCCACTGGTCTGGCGTTATCTCAATGCCAGCGTCACCGATACCGACTCGAATAAGACGATTATTATTCATCAAAGCGAGAATAATCTTTTCCCGTACGTCAATTACATCAGCGATCTTCCTGGTGGTCTGCACGTCGAACTGTCACTCGATATCTTGTATTTCATTGTCTCGTCCTGGAAGCTGTTTCTGTTTTACCTTCTGGCAACTGCCCTGCTCCTCAATATGGTCCGGCTGCATTTTCGCCTTTACCATAATGTTACCCGTGAAAATATCAGCGATGCGATGACAGGCCTGTATAACCGTAAAATTTTAACCCCGACGCTTGAGCAGCGATTACAGCGTTTTGTCAGCACCGGAACGCCAGTGACCTTTATCGCTATCGATCTCGATAAGCTGAAGATGATTAACGATACGCAGGGACACCACGAGGGGGATCGGGCGATCACCTTACTGGCAAATGCGATTGAGGCGTCGGTGCGCAAAAGCGATTACGCCATCCGTCTGGGCGGCGATGAATTTTGCATCATTCTGGTGGACGCAGAGCCAGATATGGCGGCTCGTCTGCCGGAACGGATAGCCAACCACCTGCGGACCGTGGCACCTGAGAAGGATATTCGTTTTTCATCAGGCAGCTACAGCATGCAGCCGAACGATTCCCTGCAAGATGCCTACACCGCTTCTGACGAGCAGCTCTACCTCAACAAGCACCAAAATCGTCAGCGTTCATGATAATCTTTACCGTGTTTTTTCGCGCAAGCAGGAGTAAAAAATGAGCGAAATGGAGAAAGGCAGCGAAATCCATCAGCGTTTACTCGATTTATTGTCTCTGGAGGGCGCCCGTTATCGCGTCGTCAGCCATGAGGCTGTTGGGAAATGCGAGGCCGTATCAGAAATTCGGGGCACCGCACTGGGTCAGGGAGCAAAGGCGCTGGTCTGTAAAGTGAAAGGGAATGGGGTAAATCAGCATGTACTGGCTATTTTACCTGCCGACCAACAGGCCGATCTTGGTCAACTGGCGACGTATCTTGGCGGTCTGCGTGCGTCCCTTGCCAGCCCGGCAGAAGTGGACGAGCTCACCGGTTGCGTATTTGGCGCGATCCCGCCTTTCAGTTTTCATCCACAGTTAATGCTGGTCGCCGATCCGCTGCTGTTCGAACGTTATCGTGAAATCGCCTTTAACGCCGGCGTGCTCACGAAATCGATTATTCTCAATACTGACGATTATCTGCGTATTGCCCGGCCAGAGTTGGTGGCTTTTCACCGCATATCGTAAGCGTTCAGCTACCACGTTCGAGAATTAAAACAGAAATCACGATAACGGCGGCGATGGCGAAAAAGGATGAACTAATAATGAGCGTTTCAATAAACATCTGATCGTTCATGGCTACACCTCAAAATGAGCGAGACCGGTTCATCTGCTATTGATAGTCCGCAATAATGGCAATTTGATGACAAAATAAAAAATTGCCTGTTTTTCGCCGTCAGGCATTTGCCCGAAATAGCCAGCAGATTCTAAAAAAGTCTTTTCTGCGTGGCGTTTGGGCGTAAAGTAAACAGGCTTAACTTTTTTGGCAAGGAAACCACGATGTTTGATGTCACTCTGCTGATCCTGCTCGGACTGGCAGCTCTGGGCTTTGTCAGCCATAACACCACTGTCGCCGTTTCAATTCTGGTGCTGATTATTGTCCGCGTTACCCCGCTCAATACCTTTTTCCCGTGGATTGAAAAACAGGGGCTGACCATCGGGATTATTATCCTGACAATCGGCGTCATGGCGCCTATCGCCAGCGGGACACTGCCACCTTCCACCTTGATCCACTCTTTCCTTAACTGGAAATCGCTGGTGGCGATTGTGGTTGGCGTGGTGGTCTCCTGGCTCGGCGGCCGCGGCGTGACGCTGATGGGCAGCCAGCCACAGCTGGTCGCCGGTTTGCTGGTCGGCACCGTGCTTGGCGTGGCCCTGTTTCGCGGTGTACCTGTTGGTCCGCTTATCGCGGCCGGTCTGGTCTCGCTTATTGTGGGAAGGCAGTAGTCAATCCCGCCAGATAACGGCCTGGC
The DNA here is from genome assembly GCF_030337175.1 of Citrobacter sp. Ca225. Lineage (NCBI taxonomy): Bacteria > Pseudomonadati > Pseudomonadota > Gammaproteobacteria > Enterobacterales > Enterobacteriaceae > Citrobacter > Citrobacter sp. Ca225. Next base: position 209,925 of record NZ_JAOWCD010000100.1, read on the forward strand.
GTCTGTCCCAGGCCTTTTTTGAACATGGTGATAAACGCCGTGGTCGAATCATACCCCAACAGTTGCGCCACCTGCTGCACGTTCTGCCCGCCGACCAGGGCCTGTAGGGCCAGAATGAGCTGTAGCTGATGTCGCCAGCGACGAAAGCTGAGCCCTGTCTCTTTCACCACCAGTCGGGCAAGGTTACGCTCGCTCATCGCAAATACGCTGGCCCACTGCCCCAGCGTTTGCCATTGCGCCGGTTCGCGCGCCATGGTGTCAACCATCCGGCGGATCTTCGGGTGCGCAGAAACCGGCAGCTGCATCTGCTCCTGCGGTTGTTGCGGAAGTTCATCAAATAAGACCTGCGTCAGGCGCTGCGTTTGCGGCTCTGCCCGCTGAGCGTCACAACGCCTCGCCAGCGAGAGGATCAGCTCGCGACAAAGCGGAGAAATTTTTAACGTACAGCAACGTCCCGGTAGTGTGACGGCTTCCGGTTCGATAAAGAGAAAGCAGAGCTCCGCGCCTGCCGTTACGTGATTGCTGTGGGGAACGCCGCCGGGGATCCAGACCGCGTACTGCGGTGGCACCATCCACATAGCGCACTCAACATCACAGGTGATAGCCCCATGCAGTGCCATAATCAGTTGCCCTTTACGATGCTGGTGCTGCGCGCTAAACAGCTCATCAGGGCGAGCGCGGATACGAAACGCCACGGCGGCATCGTGGTGCAGATCGGGGTCATATCCGTCGAGTCGCAGGCTGTACATCATTTTGTCCGAATTTAGCGATAAACTGTCATTTTAGCTTGATTCACAACACAGATAAACGCGGTAAGGTACGGCCTCACCTGTTGATATGAGAGAACAATGACTTCTTCACCACCACGCGGCAACCACGGTGCCCTGCTGATTGCCGGTATCCTGATGATTGCCACCACGCTGCGCGTGACGTTTACCGGCGCCGCCCCTTTGCTGGAAGCGATTCGCACGGACTATGGTCTTACGACTGCCCAGACGGGATTATTAACCACCCTGCCGCTGTTGGCGTTTGCGCTGGTTTCTCCGCTTGCCGCTGGGATTGCCCGCCGTATTGGCATGGAACGCAGTCTCTTCGCGGCAATGCTGCTGATTTGCGCCGGGGTTTCCGTGCGCTCACTGCCGGACGCCTCTTTACTGTTTCTTGGCACTGCCATCATCGGCTGCGGTATCGCCCTCGGCAACGTGCTGCTGCCAGGGCTTATCAAACGCGATTTCTCGCAGCACGTCGCCAGACTGACCGGTGCTTATTCCCTGACGATGGGGGCTGCCGCCGCGTTGGGCTCCGCGCTGGTGGTTCCGCTGGCGCTAAGCGGGTTTGGCTGGCGCGGGGCGTTGCTGCTGTTGATGGTGTTTCCGCTACTGGCGTTGCTGATCTGGCTGCCGCAGTGGCGTCATGCCGCCCACGCGAACGTAACCACCTCGCGCACCCTGCACGCACGCGGCATCTGGCGTTCACCGCTGGCCTGGCAGGTGACGTTATTTCTTGGAATTAACTCGCTTATCTATTACGTGATTATCGGCTGGCTGCCAGCAATCTTAATCAGCCACGGCTACAGCGAGGCGCAGGCCGGTTCGCTGCATGGTTTGCTCCAGTTAGCAACCGCCTCTCCCGGTTTACTCATTCCGCTGGTGCTGCACCGTTTTCACGATCAGCGCTGCATCGCCGCACTGGTGTCGTTGATGTGCGCTGTGGGTGCCGCTGGCTTCTGGTTTATGCCGGATCAGGCGGTGCTATGGACGCTGCTGTTTGGATTCGGCTCCGGTGCAACGATGATTCTGGGGCTGACCTTTATCGGCCTGCGCGCCAGTTCTGCGCATCAGGCAGCAGCGCTTTCCGGCATGGCGCAATCCGTCGGTTATCTGTTAGCCGCTTGCGGGCCGCCGCTAATGGGCAGGATCCATGACGCCCAGGGAGACTGGCAGATCCCGCTGCTGACCGTTGCGGCGCTGGCGATAGCGATGGCGATATTCGGTTTCTATGCGGGACGAAATAAAGAGATTACCGCCTGATAAGCTCAGGGCAGACGTGATGTCTGCCCTACTGATTAGCCTCGCGCAGCGCGCAGCATCGCTTGCGCCAGGGGAACCGGTTTCCCCGTAAGAGCGCCACGTTCGGGCTGGAAAAGCGTGGCGACAAAGAACGGATGCGTCACCAATTCCACCGCCCGAATATCCCCGTTATCATCCCAGCCGGTCACCCGCAGATCACCGCTATCCAGTTCAGCCGCAAACGCCTCAGCAATGCCGTAGTTACACTGATAGCCCTCCGAAATCACCGGCTGACCATAGGCTTTAGCAATCAGCGTATTGGGCCGCAGTTCAACATCGTCGGTTTTTTCCACCAGCGAACAGGCAAGTGGCGCAATAACCATCCGGCCCGTTGTGTCAGTTTCCGCATGGGCAGCATCTGACCAGCCCAGCACATTACGCGCATATTCAAGGATGGCGTGTTGAAAACCGCCACAGGTTCCCAGGAAAGGAATGCTGTTTTCGCGGGCATAACGGATGGCCGTCAACGCGCCTTCGGTATTTTTATAGGGGCTGCCAGGCACCACCCAGATGGCGTCATAGCCCACCAGATCTTCTGCACTGGTGATTTCAGTGCTGGACAGCCAGTCGTAATCCGCCAGCAGTTCCAGAACCGCAGCAGCGTCGTCGATGGCCAGAGGAATCGCCTGATGCGCCGTGATGCCAGCGTTGTAATCACCCACCAGCGCAATACGCAGCGTATCTTTTACAGGGGATATTTCCATGGAGAATTCCTTACGTCAGAACAATTGGGGACAACATAAGGAACCTCAGCCTACCGATCTTTTGCTGCCATCACAATCCCTTAATTTAGGGATGAACGCATGCGAAGTGATATAGTAATCGGGAGCAGTTTTTCTGCCGGACGAGGCAAATGCGATGAAAAGTAAGGTTTTAGTGAGCGCTTGCCTGATGGGGCTGAAGGTGCGTTATAACGGCAGCGAGAAAGCGCATCCCGCTGCGATACTGGCGCGTTTGCAGGCAGAACAGCGTCTGGTCATCCATTGCCCTGAACTGGCCGCAGGCTTGCCGACACCACGCCCACCGGCGGAAATTGTTCGGGCCGATGGCAACGATGTGATGCACGAGCGCGCATCCATTGTGGAAAAGAACGGTCAAGATGTCACCGGGCACTATCAGCTTGCCGCCTGGCTGGCGCTGCGCACGGCACAGGAGACCGGCTGTGACGTTGCGCTACTCACCGACGGCAGCCCGACATGCGGCAGTCAGTTTATCTACGACGGCAGCTTCAGCGGACAACGTCATCCCGGTATGGGAGTGGCCACCGCGCTGCTACGCCAGCACGGAATCACGGTTTTTTCCGACCAACAGCTCGATGAGTTTTGCGCCTGGATTGAGGAGAATGACAAACATGAATATTCAGTGTAAACGCGTCTACGACCCGGCAGAAGACAGCGACGGCTACCGGGTGCTGGTTGACCGACTGTGGCCACGCGGGATCAAAAAAGCGGATCTCGTGCTCAATGAGTGGGTCAAAGCGCTCGCTCCCTCGACAGAGCTGCGCAAAGCTTTTCACGCAGAAACGATCGATTTTCAGCATTTTACTGAGCAGTACCGCGCGGAACTTGTCACGCAGAAGAAGGAAGGCGAGCGGCTGGCGCAGATTGCCCGCCAGCAGACACTGACGCTGCTGTACGCCGCCAAAAACAGCGAACAAAATCACGCCCTTGTGCTGGCAGACTGGCTACGCGAGTTGTGATTCGCGGGTAACCGTCGATTCAGGCTGAATATCCGGCAACAGAGGCATCAAGTGTTCCGCTCTGACCCAGGCAAAACCCTGCTGCCCGTTTGCCGACACCACCTCCCCCGTCACCAGCCAGAGCGCACGTGGCGTCTCTTTCGGCAGCATGGTGGTAAATCCATTTATGGGATTAATAAATACCTCACCCGGCTGGCAGAGATGGAACAATTCCACCGTCTTGCCGATATTGCCGCGTCCGGCCGATGTTTTCGCACCAATAATCAGCGCCAGGGTGCCCGGCTTTAGCTGGAACATACTTCTCTCGTTGCGCGCTTGCGACTGTGTTTAAGATAATTCTGAGAAATAATAGCCTGCCGAAAGCGTACTTGTCACGTCCTGGCGACTCGCAGAATAAGCGAAAAGCGTGAGGACAAAACCCCTTTTGTCACCCATTAACCCCTGTTATCCTTGCAGCTCTTTGCATAATTCAGACAGGTGATCGCATGAGACTGGGCATACTGTTTCCCGTCGTCATTTTTATTACGGCCGTGGTTTTTTTGGCCTGGTTTTTTATCGGTGGCTATGCCGCACCGGGGGCGTAAATCATGAAAAAAACGACGCTGATTATGATTGTCGTCGCGATAGTCGTGGTGCTGGGTACCGAACTGGGTTGGTGGTAACGCCAGGCCTGAAATGACAAAGGCCACCCTCAGGTCGCCTTTTGTCAGTCAATTATTGCGCCTTAGCTTTTGATTTTTCTGTAAATAAGCAGGACGACGATAGCACCAATAACCGCCACCACAAAGCTGCCGAAATTAAAACCATCGACTTTCCCAAAACCAAGCAGCGTACTGATCCAGCCGCCCACTACGGCACCGACGATCCCCAGAATGATCGTCATAAAGAATCCACCACCATCCTTACCAGGCATAATCCACTTCGCCAGAATACCTGCAATCAAACCAAAAATAATCCATGAAATAATGCCCATTTTTTCCTCACTTATCGATTTTACAGTAGCGGTTTATTCGCCGTTAAAAAGGATAGCACATCGTCAGGAAATTGAAGTTTGTGATGAACATCACTTAATTGAACGTGCTGATTTCTCCCATGAAAGATGGGGTTGCAAACTTAGATGATAAAGATTATCTTTCTCATCACTGAATAGTTGAGTAAATAACTCGGGTATTCAGTACGACATTGCTCACATTGCTTCCAGTATGTCTTGCCCGCCTCTGTGCGGGCTTTTTTTTGACGTCCGTTCGTCATTTATGTCGAATCCGCTGTCATTTTTCCTGCAGCTTGTGCCTCGTTCCGCGTCAGCCCAGGCTTTGCCACTCTGGCACGTATTGTGCTTATCCCCTGCGTCATGACGACAACCCGAAGCTTCAGCGGCTCCGCTCAGGCTTCGTCACAATTCGCGCTATTTCAGCTTTTAACAGGTCTGTTATTGATGAAAAAAATCACCAGTGTCTGTCCCTACTGTGGGGCCGGGTGCAAGCTCAAGCTTGTTGTTGAAAATAACAAAATCATCCGTGCTGAAGCGGCTGAGGGGGTGACTAACCAGAACCAACTTTGTCTGAAAGGGTACTATGGTTGGGATTTCCTTAACGATACCCGCCTTTTGACTCCCCGCCTCACCCGCCCATTGATCCGCTACCAGAAAGGCGACAAATTTACCCCGGTCACCTGGGATGAAGCCATCCGCTATACCGCCCGACGTTTACTGGAAATCCGCGACAACGCGGGCCCTCGCGCCATTATGACAACCGGTTCTTCTCGCGGTACCGGCAATGAAACCAACTATGTGATGCAGAAATTCGCCCGCGCGGTTCTCAACACCAACAACGTGGACTGCTGCGCCCGCGTGTGTCACGGGCCTTCGGTCGCTGGCCTCCAGGAAACGCTGGGCAATGGTGCAATGAGTAATTCCATCAGCGACATCGAAAACTCAAAATGTCTGCTGATCTTCGGTTATAACTGCGCAGACTCTCACCCAATTGTGGCGCGCCGGGTGATCAAAGCGCGGCAGAATGGCGCGAAGATCATCGTCTGCGATCCCCGCCGTATTGAAACCGCACGCATTGCTGACCAGCATCTGCAACTGAATAACGGGTGCAACATGGCGCTGGTGAATGCGTTTGGTTACGTCCTCATTGACGAACTGCTTTACGACAAGGAGTACGTGAATAAGCACACGCAGGGGCTGGATGCTTACTGGCAAACGGTTAAAGACTATGCGCCGGAAGCGGTCGAGCATTTAACCGGCGTTCCGGCGTCGCAAGTTCGTCAGGCGATGCGGACCTTTGCCGCCGCCCCTTCCGCGACAGTGATGTGGGGAATGGGCGTGACGCAGTTCGGTCAGGCCGTGGACGTGGTGCGTGGATTATCGAGCCTTGCCCTGCTGACCGGTAACCTGGGTCGTCCACACGTCGGCGTCGGCCCGGTTCGCGGGCAGAACAACGTCCAGGGTGCCTGCGACATGGGCGTATTACCGAATCTTTTTCCGGGATATCAGGATGTCACCGATGCGGCCGTCAGAGAGAAGTTCGCCAGAGCCTGGGGCATTGACGCCAGCCGGATGGATGACAAGGTCGGCACACGCATTACCGAAGTCCCGCATCTGGCGCTGGAAGGGAAAATTAAAGCCTACTACATCATGGGGGAAGATCCGCTGCAAACGGAAGCCGATCTGGGGCTGGTGCGTGACGGTTTCGCGGCGCTGGATTTTGTCGTGGTGCAGGATATCTTTATGACCAAAACCGCCGAGATGGCGGACGTCATTTTACCCGCCACCTCCTGGGGCGAGCACGGCGGCGTATTCACCTGCGCCGATCGCGGCTTCCAGCGTTTCGAAAAGGCCGTCGACCCCACTGGCGACGTGAAGCGAGACTGGGAAATTATCAGCCTGCTCGCCAGTGAAATGGGCTATCCCATGCACTATGAAAACAATCAACAGATCTGGGATGAGATGCGTGAACTGTGTCCGCTGTTCTACGGCGTCACCTGGGAAAAGATGGGCGACCTGGGGCATATCCAGTGGCCCTGCCCCGACCTCGACCATCCCGGCACGCCCTATCTGTATGAAAACAGCCGCTTCGACACGCCAGACGGTAAAGGCAAGCTGTTTGCTGCACCGTGGCGCGCACCCGCGGAAGTGCCTGACGAGGCCTATCCGCTGGTTCTGTGTACGGTGCGCGAAGTCGGTCACTACTCCTGTCGTTCTATGACCGGCAACTGTGCCGCCCTGCAGGCGCTTGCCGATGAGCCTGGTTATGTGCAGATCAGCACGCAGGATGCGCAAAAGGCAGGAATTCGCCATCGCGACCTGGTGTGGGTCAGCTCACGTCGGGGAAAAGTGATCAGTCGGGCGGATGTCTCCGGACGCATCAATCAGGGAGCGGTGTACATGACCTATCAATGGTGGATTGGCGCGTGTAATGAACTCACGCAGGATAATCTCGACCCTATCTCAAAGACGCCGGAAACTAAGTATTGTGCGGTTAATGTCGAGAAGATCGACGATCAGTCGTGGGCTGAACGCTATGCCGCACAGGCCTATAGTGATATGAAGACGCGCCTTTGCGAGGCGATAGGATAGCGGAACGGACGTAATAACGGGAGCCTGATGGCTCCCGTTCACATACAACCCAGAATCTGGAGTACATGCTTTTGATGATCGCGTCTGCGGCTTCGAACTACTGTATGCGACGCATCAATTTTAGCAAAGCAGGAGACCTTGCTGACATTGAATGGGGAGAAGGAACGCCGGCAATTTTCCATGAACAGAGGTTATTATCTGAGCGTCTGTACAAAGTACAGGGTTAGATATACAAAAACTACCTGGCCATAAAACGCATCAACAAACCGATCGTTATCACGATAACTGCGGCAAAGGATGGAGCAAAGTAACGTTGTGAAAATTTAAGCATCACAACGCCACCTTGATTAAGGATAGCGTTGCATCGACCCATTGAACTCACAGCGAAAAACAGACATAGACTTATCCAGACTCCAAAGGGATTCAAATGTAGCCGATGTAGCTTTCTGGGATAATTACACATTAGCGACTGAATCGCCTCGAGTTTTAATCTTCGCACCACCTGAACATTCTGCACGTTTGTTCCAAACGTCACTTCCGTCATGAGAATAATTTTGCTGCCACCTCGATCGTAGTTATACTTCAGGACGTCAATGTATTGGTTCTCGGTTAAAACACGTATCGTATTGCAGTATTCCCAAAGGAGATGTGTTCTAAAATGCTTTCCATTCCCCACCTGAGATAATTATCTGACAACCAGAGGTCGGCATGCGCTGACTGCACCTAGTTTTCGCTACGCATGATTTATTTTCCAGTTCAGGAAAACCAGGAACATAAGGTCGACAATAATCGACTGACCCAACGCTGAGCATTTAAATAGAGCAGAAAATTGACTTCCCCCGTTAAATACATCAAATATCGTCTATAGTATGTCCGACAACAATTTCCAGGGTTTTTCTTATCACATCTGCATGTACGATGTCATCCGTGACTTCCAGCGTTTGTATCAGAGATAAAATGATATTTTTGTTATTAATATGCTCACCCTTTATAAGAATATGGCGTATAGCTGCGCCCAAAACCATTGCTTCTTCAGCAAGGGCGTCGCCGGCATGACGAAAATAATCTGAAAGGACGTGATCAGGCAAAGCACTATAAATATCAGGTTGTTGTGTGATTGCTGTGTTCATCATTTTCACCATCATTAAAAGTTAAGCGTTTAGTGAATTTTTCCTTTTCCTGACTTCAGGGTTGTCCCTGAAAGTGAGCGGACGGTGTCCATTTGACCGCTATGTCTGGATGTCGGTGTTGACGTTGCTTTATCAGCTATCACCGCTTCAATGTAAGAAATAATTAGCGGAAATACCTCTCGACGACGGGCGTCCATTTCAGTTTCCTGCATAACGCGGAGTTGAGTGACCAGGGCCATTGAATTCACCGCCGCTTTACGTTTCAGCAGCGTCAACACTGCCTGGCCGATAAGTTCGTCTGTGAGTTGTTCAATGTCACTTCTGTTCATCATCATTCTCTCTTCTGCCGTGTTGCCAGGGACAGGAACACAGCATCATGTTGATTCACGATTTTAATACGAGGGCTCAGCGCTCAAAAAGCAAACCAATCAGCGCGTTATAATGACCCTCCTCTTCTACACAGGTCGCTTTTTCCAGACGACCAAGTAATTTTGTACACAGTGTCTTGCGATTCAGATTGCGCCCGTCCATTAGAATTTCCACCACAATCTGCCCCAATGTTTCCTGCTGAGTCGGCAAATTGGCCTTACTGAAATACTGCGCAATGGCGTTAGCTGTATCTGAAATGTAACCATTTTGCTGCATGAGTCTCTCCTGTGCGAATCAGTAAAAGGTTAATGCTGCGTTATTCAAAGTTAGAAAAATTGTACACAAAACCTGTACAAATGCATGATTTCATTTTTGACAAAAAGTGCTAATGATTTATTTTCAATAAGTTATAACTTATACATAGGTATTTTTCTGATAGTTATCTGTACACTACTTTGAGGCTCATTTTTTGGTGATGCCATCGCTATCCTCCACTTCCAACCCCACCTGCCACTTTTAAGTAAAACTTTCGTTAATTTAATGTGTTATATCTCCTCCGTTCTGTTAGGGTTAAACATCATTCCTCAATGCCGGAAAATCATGCTCACTACCATTATCTACCGCAGTCATCTCTGTGATGACGTCCCGGTGAAGGCGCTCGAAAGTATGGTCGCCGCCGCTAACCTTACAAATGGGCGTGCTGACGTGACAGGCATTTTGCTGTTTAACGGCACACATTTTTTTCAGCTGCTTGAAGGCCCTGATGAAAACGTAAGGGCTATTTATCAGGCGATTTGTGAAGACAAGCGCCACTATAATGTTGTCGAACTGCTGTGCGATCACGGTCCCTCCCGCCGCTTTGGGAAAGTGGGAATGGAGCTTTTTGATTTACGGGAACATGATCGGGAGGAGGTATTACAGACCATTCTCGACAAGGGCACATCCCGATACCAACTTACCTACAACGACCGTGCGCTGCAGTTCTTCCGCACCTTCGTGGAAGCCACTGAAAAAGAGAATTATTTTGAGATCCCTCCCTCTGACACGTGGGATTTTATTGCGACCGAATCCGCTCGCACGATTCCCCTGACGTCAGTCAGTGAGGAGGCCAATTGCAGCTTTGCTTTTCAGCCCATCATCGATCCTTTTGCTCAGGAAATTGTCTCTCTGGAAGCGCTGCTGCGTACCCGTTCGGGTGATTCGCCACAGCGCTATTTTGACAATATTAAGGGCGACGATATTTATCTGGCCGACCTGGAAAGTAAGAAAGTCGCTTTTACACTGGCGACCTCACTGGGTCTGCGCGATCAGGTTTTGTCCGTGAATCTGTTGCCCATGACGTTGGTGAAGGTGCCGGATGCAGCCAGCTATTTGCTTAATGCCATTGCTGACAGTGGTCTTGTTCCGGAACAGATCATCGTTGAGTTCACTGAACGCGAGGTTATCTCCGAGTTTGAAGCCTTTACGGAGACGGTGAGAACCCTGAAATCATCTGGGATCAGTATCGCCCTCGATCACTTTGGTGCCGGTTTTGGCGGTCTGCGGCTGCTGGCGCAGTTCCAACCCGATCGCATCAAAATTAATCGCGACCTCATTTGCGATGTTCATAAAAGCGGCCCACGACAGGCCATCATCCAGGCCATGATTAAGTGCTGTGCGTCTCTGGAAATTGCGATATCAGCCGTCGGGGTTGAAAAGCCCGAAGAATGGATGTGGCTGGAATCGGCGGGTATTTCTCAGTTCCAGGGGCATCTTTTTGCCGCGCCTTGCTTCTGTGGAATTCCACCGGTTGCATGGCCTGAGAAAAAAACACCGCTGTAATCCTCTTATTTCACCTGCTGTATTCATGGCGGCAGGTGAACCTCGCTACACCATCAGGGGATGCTGTACACGTTTCCTGTCTCATCAGTCTTGTTTACCTGACGTTCATTATTTTTAGCTAGGCTTACTACGAGGCTGTTGTACAATAAACAATAAATTGTACAAACACGGCTGATTCGTTAGTTTGTAAGGAACGATTCGGTCCACGTATGAGGGACACTATGGGATTTTACAGCATAGGCGATGTCGCTGAACGATGCGGTATCAACCCCGTTACCCTGCGCGCCTGGCAACGGCGCTATGGATTGTTAAAGCCCCGGCGCAGCGAAGGCGGCCATCGTCAGTTTGATGAAGACGATATCCAGCGCATTGAAGAGATCAAGCGATGGATTAAAAGCGGTGTGCCGGTAAGCAAGGTCAAAGTGTTGCTGGAACAAAGCACTGTGGCAACCCATAATGACTGGACCACTTTGCAGGAAGAAATGATGGGCGTGCTGCGTTTTGCTCATCCGGACAGGTTACGGGCCAAAATCGGTGCTCTTGCCCGTGAGCATACTTCAGACGATCTTATCGATCACATTTTCGTTCCCGTACGCCAACGCCTTAGCCTCGACCATAATACAGCCCGCATCATGTGCAGCTTGCTTGATGGCGTGCTGATTGAATTTGTGACCGCCTGTATGTCCGAAGCCCGCAAAAAAGCAGGCAAAGATGCGTTGTTGATTGGCTGGGATACCGAAGACCGCGCACGTCTGTGGCTGGAAGCCTGGCGTTTGTCTCAGCAAGGCTGGCACATCGCCGTACTGGCTGAACCGCTGGATTCTCCACGTCCGGAACTCTTTCCTGGACAACAGTTGTTTGTCTGGACCGGCATCGAACCGACCCGCCGCCAGCAGGAATTGCTTCAGCATTGGCACGAGCAGGGTTATTCGCTGGTCTTTCACCATCCCTGATGCCATCACCGTTCGTCCATGATCTCACCCTGAGTGACGCTGTTCATACTCCAATCTCCTTAATGTGGGAGAGATGAGCAGGATTGTTCCTTATGAGCGAAAAACGGCCTAAAGTTGTTGTTTCAAACATGCGAAGATGACCGATCTCCTGCCTGGTTTCAAAAGGACGACAGACTGCCAGTCCTGCGGGGAAATGACTTCAGCTCCAGCGCCCTTGTACATGGGCAATAACGCGTTGATGAGCGTTTGCCGCCGTAGCTTCAGTGATTTGTTTCGCCATTTCAGGAACAGCCCCACCACATACGGAGTACCAGACCTCACAACCGGCATTTAATCCCAGCCCCGCATACGTATTGCCACTGATAGCGATGGTTACGCCAGCGCGCAGATGTTGACGTAACGCATTCACCCGCTCAGTCGCTGCAGCAGGGCTATCCGGGACGCCAGGGATCTTGACCGCGCGAACACCTCAAATGATGAGAGACGACCGTGTAGTTCGCCCGTAAAGGTAAAATGCGTAATGCCATCTCTTTTTACCGTAAGGTTGGGTTTACCGAAGTGGGTGAACATATCTTCCAGGTTGGGCTGATCCGCAAAGAGATATCATTATGAAACGCTCAACTTGTGTTAGCTGAACAAACATTAAGACGCCCGCACCTGGCACAGAACGGACCTAACTATTAACGAGCATCCACCACCAAAACTGAGAAATGCCTAATGGGAACCGGGCAGTGGAGCTGGCATCTGATCGACCAGCCTCCCCCAGACTACCAGGGGTTTTGATAACTAGTTTTGATAAAATTTTGATAACCGTTAGCAGACTAACAAAAAACAACGGGAGCGTTACGCTCCCGTTAATAGATTTAACAATTATCGCTATTACATATTCGCGATGATCGCGTCACCAAACTCTGAACATTTCAGCAGTTTAGCGCCTTCCATCAGACGTTCGAAGTCATAGGTCACGGTCTTCGCGGCAATCGCGCCTTCCATACCTTTAACAATCAGGTCTGCGGCTTCGAACCACTGCATGTGGCGTAACATCATCTCAGCGGACAGGATGATAGAGCCCGGGTTCACTTTGTCCTGGCCGGCGTATTTCGGCGCCGTACCGTGCGTTGCTTCAAACAGCGCACACTCGTCACCGATGTTAGCGCCAGGGGCGATACCAATACCACCTACCTGTGCTGCCAGGGCGTCAGAAATGTAGTCACCGTTCAGGTTCATACAGGCAATCACATCGTATTCCGCCGGGCGCAGCAGGATCTGTTGCAGGAACGCATCAGCGATCACATCTTTGACCACGATCTCTTTGCCGGTATTTGGATTCTTGATTTTCATCCACGGGCCGCCATCGATCAGTTCAGCGCCGAATTCGTCACGCGCTAACTGGTAACCCCAGTCTTTGAACGCGCCTTCGGTGAACTTCATGATGTTGCCTTTATGCACTAGGGTCAGAGAGTCACGGTCGTTAGTGATTGCATATTCGATCGCCGCGCGAACCAGACGCTTGGTCCCTTCTTCGGAGCATGGTTTGATACCGATACCGCAGTGTTCAGGGAAGCGAATTTTCTTCACGCCCATCTCTTCACGCAGGAATTTGATCACTTTTTCCGCATCTGCAGAATCCGCTTTCCACTCAATACCGGCGTAAATGTCTTCTGAGTTTTCACGGAAGATAACCATGTCGGTCAGTTCCGGATGTTTAACCGGGCTTGGAGTGCCCTGATAGTAACGAACAGGACGCAGGCAGACGTACAGGTCAAGTTCCTGACGCAGCGCAACGTTCAGAGAGCGAATACCGCCACCGACTGGGGTAGTCAGCGGGCCTTTAATCGCCACGCGGTAGTCACGAATCAGATCCAGGGTTTCAGCTGGCAGCCAGACGTCCTGGCCGTATACCTGGGTAGATTTCTCACCGGTGTAAATTTCCATCCAGGAGATTTTACGCTCGCCTTTATAGGCTTTCTCGACAGCGGCATCGACCACTTTCAGCATGGCAGGGGTTACGTCAACACCGATACCGTCGCCTTCGATAAACGGGATAATCGGATTCTCAGGAACGTTGAGTTTGCCGTTTTGCAGGGTGATCTTCTTACCTTCCGCCGGAACAACTACTTTGCTTTCCATTCACCTCTCCTTCGAGCGCTTCTGGTTTGCTCGTCTGTCATCGCGCTGCATGTGCCTTTGCGTCCTGCTGCACGACTGCGTTAGAGCAATTTTTTGTTAATGTTTTGTAATGAGCATGTCAATACTACCCTAATGTTCGCTGCCATGAAAGACACTCGTTATTAGGCTATAATGCGGCAATTGATAAGATCTGAAAATACCATGCAAAAAACTTCTTTTAGAAATCACCGGGTTGAGCGATTCAGCCAACGACAAGTCACTAAGCCCCGGAAAGAAAACCAGCCAAAACGCGTGGTTTTGTTCAATAAACCTTACGATGTTTTGCCACAATTTACCGACGAGGCCGGACGCCGCACGTTAAAAGATTTTATTCCTGTGCAGGGCGTATATGCCGCAGGTCGTCTCGACAGAGACAGCGAAGGGTTGCTGGTGCTCACCAATGACGGCGCATTGCAGGCGCGTCTGACACAACCCGGCAAGCGCACCGGGAAAATTTACTATGTACAGGTGGAAGGCGAACCGACAGTGGAAGCGCTGGAAGCGTTGCGCAATGGCGTGACGCTGAACGATGGTCCTACCCTGCCCGCAGGAGTTGAGATCGTCGAGGAACCTGAGTGGCTGTGGCCGCGCAATCCGCCGATTCGCGAACGTAAAAGCATCCCCACCGCCTGGCTGAAAGTGACCTTATATGAAGGACGTAACCGCCAGGTGCGGAGAATGACCGCGCATGTTGGCTTCCCCACGCTGCGCCTGATCCGCTATGCGATGGGTGATTACACCCTGGGAAACCTGAGCAACGGTGAATGGCGGGATGTCACTGATCAAAAGAAAGGATAAATCATGTTCAAACCGCACGTCACGGTCGCCTGCATCGTCCATGCAGAGGATAAGTTTTTAATTGTTGAAGAGACCATCAACGGTAAAGCGCTGTGGAACCAGCCCGCCGGACATCTGGAAGCCGACGAAACGTTAGTCCAGGCCGCCACGCGTGAACTGTGGGAAGAGACCGGCATCCAGGCGCAGCCTCAGCACTTCATTCGCATGCATCAGTGGATTGCGCCGGACAATACGCCGTTTTTGCGTTTCCTGTTTTCGATTGAACTTGCCAATATGTGCGACACCGAACCCCATGACAGCGATATCGACTGCTGCCGGTGGGTGAGCGCCGACACCATCCTTACCGCCCCAAACCTGCGTTCTCCGCTGGTTGCCGAAAGTGTTCGTTGCTATCAAAACGGCGTGCGTTACCCACTGGAGACGATCGGCGCATTTAACTGGCCGTTTACAGAGGGTGTCAACTAAAAGGGGTGCGTGATAGAATACGCCGCCTTGAAGTTCAATGTCGTGAGTATTCCAATGTCAGAAAGCCCAAAAAAAGTGATCGTCGGCATGTCCGGCGGTGTCGATTCCTCCGTTTCCGCCTGGCTGTTGCAACAACAGGGTTATCAGGTAGAAGGCCTGTTCATGAAGAACTGGGAAGAGGACGACGGTGAGGAATATTGCACAGCGGCCGCCGATCTGGCTGACGCTCAGGCCGTTTGCGACAAGCTCGGCATTGAACTGCATACCGTAAACTTTGCCGCAGAATACTGGGATAACGTCTTTGAGCTCTTCCTTGAAGAGTACAAAGCTGGCCGTACGCCGAATCCGGATATTCTGTGCAATAAAGAGATCAAATTTAAAGCCTTCCTGGAGTTCGCTGCAGAAGATCTGGGCGCTGATTATATCGCTACCGGGCATTATGTCCGCCGGGCAGATGTCGACGGCAAAAGTCGCCTGCTTCGCGGCTTAGATAGCAATAAAGATCAGAGCTACTTCCTCTACACGCTGGGCCATGAGCAGATCGCACAAAGTCTGTTCCCGGTCGGCGAACTGGAAAAACCGCAGGTGCGCAAAATTGCCGAAGACCTGGGACTGGTTACCGCGAAGAAAAAAGATTCTACCGGCATTTGCTTTATCGGCGAACGTAAGTTCCGCGAATTTCTGGGCCGTTATCTGCCAGCGCAGCCGGGTAAAATCATTACCGTGGACGGCGAAGAGATTGGTCAGCATCAGGGGCTGATGTACCACACGCTAGGTCAGCGTAAAGGTCTGGGCATCGGTGGCACCAAAGAAGGCACGGAAGATCCGTGGTATGTGGTGGATAAAGACGTTGAGAACAACATTCTGGTGGTCGCTCAGGGTCATGAGCATCCGCGTCTGATGTCCGTCGGCCTGATTGCGCAGCAACTACACTGGGTTGATCGCCTGCCGTTCACCGGCACAATGCGTTGCACAGTGAAAACCCGCTACCGCCAGACTGATATTCCGTGCACCGTCAAAGCGCTGGACGCCGAACGCGTAGAAGTGATGTTTGACGAGCCGGTTGCCGCCGTCACGCCGGGCCAGTCAGCGGTCTTCTATAACGGCGAAGTGTGCCTCGGTGGCGGTATTATCGAGCAGCGACTGCCCCTGCCGGTATAATTATTCTTAACAGACTGATACAAGGAAGCAGTGACCGTGGCAAAGAATTATTATGACATCACCCTCGCACTGGCTGGGATCTGCCAGTCTGCACGCCTGGTGCAACAACTGGCGCACCAGGGACATTGTGATGCCGATGCGCTCCACGTCTCACTGAACAGCGTTATCGATATGAACCCCAGCTCAACGCTGGGCGTGTTCGGCGGCAGCGAGGCGAATCTGCGTCTCGGCCTGGAAACCCTGCTCGGCGTACTGAATGCCAGCAGCCGTCAGGGGCTGAACGCGGAATTGACCCGCTACACGCTAAGTCTGATGGTACTCGAGCGTAAACTCACCGCCGCCAAAGGTGCTCTGGATACACTGGGCGAGCGGATCAACGGCCTGCAACGCCAGCTCGATCACTTTGATCTGCAATCCGAAACGCTGATGAGCGCGATGGCCGGAATTTATGTCGATGTCATCAGCCCGCTCGGTCCGCGCATTCAGGTGACCGGTTCCCCTGCTGTATTGCAGAGCCCGCAGGTACAGGCCAAGGTTCGCGCCTCGCTTCTGGCCGGCATTCGCGCTGCCGTGCTCTGGCACCAGGTTGGCGGTGGACGTCTGCAGCTCATGTTTTCTCGTAATCGCCTGACCACTCAGGCAAAACAAATTCTTGCTCATTTAACCCCGGAGTTGTGATCTATGGAATTATCCTCACTGACCGCCGTTTCCCCTGTCGATGGACGCTACGGCGATAAAGTCAGCGCGCTGCGCGGGATTTTCAGCGAATACGGTTTGCTGAAATACCGCGTACAGGTAGAAGTACGCTGGCTGCAAAAACTGGCCGCGCACGCAGCGATCAAGGAAGTTCCTGCTTTTGCTGCCGACGCAATCGGTTTCCTCGACGCTATCGTCGCGAACTTCAATGAAGAAGATGCCGCGCGTATTAAAACTATCGAGCGCACCACCAACCACGACGTCAAGGCGGTTGAGTATTTTCTGAAAGAAAAAGTGGCGAATGTGCCGGAACTGCATGCAGTATCCGAATTCATTCACTTTGCATGCACCTCGGAAGACATCAATAACCTGTCTCACGCGCTGATGCTGAAAACCGCCCGCGATGAAGTGGTGCTGCCTTACTGGCGTCAACTGATCGACGCGGTCAAAGATCTGTCCGTACAGTATCGCGACATTCCCCTGCTCTCCCGTACCCACGGCCAACCGGCTACGCCGTCAACGCTGGGTAAAGAGATGGCCAACGTCGCTTATCGTATGGAGCGTCAGTTCCGCCAGCTTAATCAGGTGGAAATTCTCGGTAAAATCAACGGTGCCGTCGGCAACTATAACGCCCACATCGCCGCTTACCCGGAAGTAGACTGGCATCAGTTCAGCGAAGAGTTCGTCACCTCGCTGGGTATCCAGTGGAACCCGTACACCACACAGATCGAGCCGCACGACTACATTGCCGAACTGTTTGACTGCATCGCCCGCTTTAACACCATTTTGATCGATTTCGATCGTGACGTCTGGGGCTACATCGCGCTGAACCACTTCAAACAGAAAACCATTGCCGGTGAGATTGGTTCTTCCACCATGCCGCACAAAGTGAACCCAATCGACTTCGAAAACTCCGAGGGCAACCTGGGTCTGTCTAATGCGGTATTGCAACATCTGGCGAGCAAACTGCCGGTTTCCCGCTGGCAGCGCGATCTGACGGACTCCACCGTTCTGCGTAACCTGGGTGTGGGTATCGGCTATGCACTGATCGCCTACCAGTCCACGTTGAAAGGGGTGAGCAAGCTGGAAGTGAACCGCGACCATCTGCTGGACGAACTGGATCATAACTGGGAAGTACTGGCAGAACCGATCCAGACTGTGATGCGTCGTTACGGTATTGAAAAGCCGTACGAAAAGCTGAAAGAGTTAACCCGTGGAAAACGTGTCGACGCGGAAGGCATGAAGCAATTCATCGACAGCCTGCCGCTGCCGGATGACGAGAAAACCCGCCTGAAAGCCATGACTCCGGCCAATTATATTGGTCGAGCCATCACCATGGTGGATGAGCTGAAATAATCACTTGCCCGGTGACACGACGTCACCGGGCCGACTTTCGCGCATGGCTCGCGCCGCCCCCGGCACGTCCCTTCCCCGGTTTACGAAATATTGATCCCCACAACACCATCATCAGCACAAACTACGCAGACATAAAACAGTATCAAAACAAAACATTATATTAATACCGAGACATTAGAGAAGGATTTGCTCCCAAATCCTGCCCCAAAATGCGCACCTGAAATTCCCAAAACTTCGCTTTTAAACGTTCACCTGTTTGCCACTACCGTTCTTAATCTCCCTATTCTCTACGAATTATATTTAACGGGTTACATCAGCCATCACTGCACATTGTGGAATACGTGCTGTCTGCACAATGTCAATAAAATGCTTTAATGGACACATACCCTCAGGATTTTTATCCTGACAAGAGGGCAACGTAAGCACAATCTTGTTTGGGAGAGACGAAGATGAAAAAGGTTTAAACTCACGCATTTGTTGAATAGTCTGATAAACAAACGAAATTTGAATCCAGTCAGTGTTATCACTCACTCGCGTCCATCTTTCGAAAACCAGCTCCCCGCCAGGAGGTGTATTATCTGGCTGCCCAGGTAGAGACCAGTTAAGATCAAATACCCCACTGAGATTTGCAAGATTGGTATCATGACCAGCAATAAACAATAATGAGACGGGTAATTTAATTCCGTAATGATTTTCTGTTGACCCATCACTCACTAATGCTTCGCTGATCAAATCGAGTAATGGTGTTGCTCTGCTGCGGGCAACTTCGGGAGTTCTTTGCAAAAGGTCAAACTGAGCATTATGCAGACTTAATAATGCTGTCCATTCTTTCTCCCCGTGAATTCGTCCCCACGCAACCTCTGGCATTCCCTGCGCCTCTTGCAATAGAAATATTTCCGTCAGCATGGAAGAAAGACTCCACGCGCCAGATAATGCAACGTTATCCGCAGAAACCCTGAGTTCTGAAGGTAAGGTTCCTGGTAGCGTGCAACCAGACTGGCTTGCTGATCGGCATGCTGCTGACCGGGAGAAATTGAGAACCTGTTCCAGAGTACGGAATGCAGAGTCATAACGCTGAGTGTACCGTTCAATGTTTCCTTCGGCACGTGTCAGAATCGCTTCCTGAGTTTTTTGTACATTAAAAGCGCACACCCCCATTTTTACTGGATTAAAAAGAGGATCTTTTTTATCGTGATCTTTTTGATAATGAACCTTATTTTTACATCCCGGCGCAAATCCAGCCAGAAATGCCTCACCGGTTTTACGAGTGCGCTGATCGGTATCGGCAATAACTGCCACCTGTTCTGGTGACGGACATACGTTACTTTCCAGAACGCCGTTATCGATTAATACTTTTTGTTGATATCGTCCCATTTCGGTGACGAGCTCACCACCCCGAGCCGTCAACCAGCCCAGGGGAACATCCCATTGCGGCCAATGGTAAGGTGTGATTTCCTGCATCAATGGGGTGAACTTTGTTGGTGCTCTTACACCGTGGCGACTTACTATCACAACTCGTTCAAGCTTCATGTCATCTGGCACTTCCGCCTGTAATGGGAAAGAACCAAACATGAATATAAACATTATTAATCGAAAAAGTAGCGTATTCATTGCCAGCCAACCTTATAGTTAATGAACCATAAATAGTTAACATAGGGATTACTGTATAATCATCTTATCACATAAACATTCATCCCACGCCACTATTCCAATGAACCTCATCGCATAAGAAAGAGAGACCACTACCAGGCCGACGCCGTTATTTTTCACTACGCGAAAGCCTTCTTCCATTAGCGCCCACGAGAGACATAACCACGACTTAACGTGATAACTGGCCTCCCAGGTACAAGATGATTTGTACTAGTCATAATAATCGACCTTCAACATACAGGCTGTATCACCATCTCTAAAGAAAAGGATAAGGCATGTCACTATGCACAATGACAAATAGGGGTATCACAGATTAAATAATTCCCTCTCACCCTGAAAAAATCTATGTTTATAATTTGACCACCAATTTTATAAAGACTTATAAAAAAGAAATACAAATATTAAAAAAGTGAAACAAAAAGATTCAACAAAAGATCGTTATAATAATAAAATCAATAACTCACGAACAAAAACAAAATCAAAAAAAATGATCTTTTTCAATGAGTTATCAAAAAACAACTACACTTTTCATCTATGAAAAATTGTCATTAGTAATGTTAAGGTCTCTAATATGGAATGGTTAGTTGTTGACACTATTGTCTGTTCTTCGAGTGGAATTTCATTTTCAATCCTCTGGTGTAAAATAAAGCTTATTATTTGGTATGAATCTGATGTTTTCCTTCCTCCAGGTTCCAGTGTCTCGCAGACTGACTCAGGGATTTACATTGACGGGAAATTTTTTCCATTGACAATTTATAACGTCACTCCCTTTAACAAGATCTTCTGGAAAATAATCGAGTGCAGCAATGAATGTCCTGGAAGGCAAAGCATTAAAGGAGCCCAATGTACAAGTGCTCTACACTGCAGAATAGCCATTTGTCCGTACGGATTGATAAAATAGTGTGTTCTCATAGTCATGTTACACTCTATCATCACGCAAAAAAGAAACAAAATGATAATAATATGCAAAGATCAGCATAATTAGCCTATGACACATTGAATAAACCTTCGTTATTTATTACAGTGTTCTTGCGAAATTCAGATGTGTTTAATATTCTTCCCAATGGTTTACCGCATAGCAATATGCGGTTTTTTTTGCATAAAAAAGCATAACCAAAATGAACATATTCATTGCAGTAGAGTCGATGACATGCATCATATCCCGCGCTTCAGGACAGGAATAACACTCATTTATCTTTCTGTTTTACAGAAAAAAGAAAGCAATACACTACCCGTAAAAACGCACAACTTCATCAAGAACATCCCATATATGCAATAAATACGGAAGAGTTTTTCAAAAGTGCATGACTGTTCATATCCATTTCTCATGAAAAAACTTTTACCACATATAAGCCATATAAAGCGATAAAAAAATAACACATTAACCATATTTTATTGCAGAGAGGAAGGTGTTTATTTTATGTTAATTTATGAAAGAAGTAATACCTGGCCGATTAAAAAAGGGAAATTCTCAGGAGGCTGCTTATGAATAAATCATTAACCCGCATTGCGTTATTCACAATGTTTTTCATGACACCTGTTGTTCAGGCTGATAGCATCGCATTATCATTATCAAATGATGACGCAGGTATCTTTCAGCCTGCGCTTAACAAAATTTATAGTCATAAAGATGAAGCTCGCGATGATTATACACAAGGTCTCTTCCTGGGTTATAGCCATGATGTTACAGACTCAAGCCAGTTATCGTTTCATATCGCACAAGATATTTACTCACCATCAGGAGACAACAAGCGGTTACCGACAGCAATAACCGGAGACAGAGCTTTTAGTGCCTTTCTGTACACGGGTGTTGAATGGAATTCTGTAGCAAATAGCTGGTTTCGCTATCGCCTGGGGACAGACGTCGGCGTGATTGGACCAGATGCTGGCGGTCAACAAGTCCAGAATAAAGCTCATCAAATGATTAATGCTGAAAAATATCAAGCATGGGATGATCAAATCGAAAATCGCTATGGGTATACGGTTAAAGGAATGCTATCGCTGACTCCTGATGTGGATATCCTGGGAACGAATGTTGGTATTTATCCAGAAATATCCGCGGTAAGCGGAAATCTTTTTGAATATGTAGGATACGGTGCAACGCTTGCCATAGGCAATGACAAAACCCTGAACTCAGATAACGGGTATGGTCTGCTTGCGACTCGTGGGTTAATGCATACATCAAAAAATGATGGTTTAATATACAAGATATTTGCCGGGATGGAACGTCGGGAAGTTGACCGTAACTATACATTACAAGGAAAAACGCTTCAGACCCGAAATGAAACCGTCTCCCTTAATCATACCGTTGATGAATATCGCATCGGAGCCACTTTAGGTTATTCTCCGGTCGCTTTCACCTTATCTTTTAATCGTGTATCACCGGAGTTTAAAACTGGAAAAGATTATTCATTTGTCAATGGTTCTGTGACCTTCCTCTTTTAATCATCCGCCAAAACATAACGATAAGTATCTGCGGGGCTGTCGCTGATAAGTGGCAGTCCGCACACTTTTATATGCTTTCCGCCCTCACCGCGACCTATAATCCATGGAGATACAGGTGAGGTTTCCCGATAAGTTTCACTCCCTCAGTTATCTGTGAGAAAGATTAAGTGACCGCGAATACTATAACCTGACCGTACATTTCCCCGGACAGTCCTGTCCATCATGCCTGTCCGTCTGCATGGCAATATAGGGTAACCCTGCAATGCCAGAATTCATCAAAAAAGGTCGCTCCCCTTCAACAGTAAATAAACAAATGGCAGTTTTATCGTAAATGCTGAAGCTTGCGAACAGAAGTCAGTTTATATTACATGCACCTTATGAGGGGGTATCGAGGCTCCAGCTCGTTAAAGCAGATCCCGATCCACTTTTACTTCATGAGTATCAGGCGCTGATCTTGGCACTTCCCCACAAACTTGCCTTCATCATTATAGTGGCAGCACACACGGGGATAAGACCAGGGGAAATATGTGCGCTGGCCTGGGAGGATGTAGACCTGAAAAAGGTGAGATCCATGTATCCAGAAACCAGACGAATAAACATTTGTGTGTTCCGCCCATAACGGTTGCTGGCATAAGAACGTCGCGTTGTCTTTATCCCCGGATCGGGCTCATATACTAAAGAAGGTTTCTTTTCCAAATACTCGATTTCCTGTGGCGGGAAACGTGGTACTAAACTTTCAGGTATCAGGGAGAGAAATGCCTGTCAGTCACGGCATACTTATGCTGGCTGGATGCTGATAGCCGTAGCGAATCCTTCATTCATTGCCCCGCCAGATGGGGCATGAAGATGCTCGCATGGTGTGTGAGGTTTATTCTACGTGGATTGGTGACATAAACCAGGACCAGGTCAGCCTGCGGAATAATCAAATGCCAACAGCATTGCTCCAGGGATTCTCCCAAGGGCGGGGCCTGATAAAAAAGTCATTTAATTTCATTGTGCTGGTTTCAACTTACATAATCAGCGTTAAACTATTCATACCGTAAATAGAGTGAGAAAAGATGATGCGTGTACTGGTTGTTGAGGATAATGCGTTATTACGTCATCACCTGAAAGTTCAGCTTCAGGATGCCGGACATCAGGTTGACGACGCCGAAGATGCCAAAGAGGCCGATTATTACCTTAACGAACACTTGCCTGACATCGCTATCGTCGATTTGGGTCTTCCGGATGAAGATGGACTTTCACTGATCCGCCGCTGGCGGAGCAATGACGTTTCTCTCCCGGTTCTCGTCCTCACCGCCCGTGAAAACTGGCAGGACAAAGTGGAAGTGCTGAGCGCAAGTGCAGATGATTACGTCACCAAGCCGTTCCATATTGAGGAAGTCGCCGCGCGGATGCAGGCGCTGATGCGCCGTAACAGCGGCCACGCTTCGCAGATTATCTCTATTCCACCTTTTCAGGTTGATCTCTCGCGCCGCGAACTCTCGGTCAATGATGAAGTGATCAAACTGACCGCGTTTGAGTACACCATCATGGAAACGCTGATCCGCAATAATGGCAAAGTGGTCAGCAAAGACTCGCTGATGTTGCAGCTGTATCCGGACGCCGAGCTACGTGAAAGCCACACTATCGACGTGCTGATGGGCCGCCTGCGTAAAAAAATACAGGCGCAGTATCCGGATGAAGTCATTACCACTGTGCGGGGTCAGGGATATCTTTTTGAATTGCGCTGATGAATAAACTGTTGCGTCATCTTTTTCCGTTGTCACTGCGCCTGCGTTTTCTGCTGGCCACCGCAGGCGTAGTGCTGGTGCTTTCTCTGGCCTATGGCATGGTTGCGCTGGTCGGCTACAGCGTGAGTTTCGATAAGACCACGTTTCGTCTGCTGCGCGGCGAAAGTAATCTCTTTTATACGCTTGCAAAATGGGAAGGTAATAAGATCCACGTCGAACTTCCCGAGCACCTCGACATGCAGAGTCCCACGATGTCGTTGATCTATGATGAGAACGGCAAACTGCTGTGGGCCCAGCGTAACGTCCCCTGGCTGGTCAGACTGATTCAGCCCGACTGGCTGAAAAGTAATGGTTTTCATGAAATAGAAGCCGACATCAGCGCCAGCAGCTCGCTGCTCAATGACGATCACTCCGTTCAGGAACGATTGAAAGAGGTTCGGGAAGATGACGACGACGCCGAAATGACCCACTCGGTGGCGGTTAACGTCTACCCGGCTACCGCGCGCATGCCGCAACTGACGATTGTGGTGGTAGACACCATTCCGATTGAGCTTAAACGCTCGTATATGGTCTGGAGCTGGTTTATTTATGTGCTGGCTGCCAACCTGTTGCTGGTCATTCCCCTGCTCTGGGTGGCGGCCTGGTGGAGTTTGCGCCCCATTGAGGCACTGGCTCGTGAGGTGCGCGAACTGGAAGAACACCACCGCGAACAGCTTAACCCTGCAACGACGCGGGAATTGACCAGCCTGGTGCGTAACCTGAACCGCCTGTTGAAAAGCGAGCGCGAACGTTATGACAAATACCGCACCACGCTGACCGATCTCACCCACAGCCTGAAGACGCCGCTCGCCGTGCTGCAAAGTACGTTGCGTTCGATGCGTAGCGATAAGATGAGCGTCAGCGAGGCAGAACCGGTAATGCTCGAACAGATCAGCCGGATTTCACAGCAAATCGGCTACTATCTGCATCGCGCCAGTATGCGCGGCGGGGGTGTCCTGCTAAGCCGCGAACTGCATCCGGTCGCACCGCTACTGGATAATCTCACCTCGGCGCTGAACAAAGTGTATCAGCGTAAAGGCGTGAACATTAGCCTCGATATCTCACCGGAAATCAGCTTTGTCGGCGAGCAGAACGATTTTGTCGAGGTGATGGGCAACGTGCTGGATAATGCCTGCAAGTACTGTCTCGAGTTTGTTGAGATTTCTGCCCGCCAGACCGACGATCATCTGTACATCGTGGTGGAAGATGACGGTCCAGGGATCCCACTCAGCAAGCGCGATCTGGTCTTTGACCGCGGTCAACGCGTGGATACGATGCGTCCGGGGCAAGGCGTAGGACTGGCGGTGGCGCGAGAAATTACCGAGCAATACGATGGCAAAATCGTTGCCAGCGACAGCCTGCTCGGCGGTGCACGTATGGAAGTCATTTTTGGACATCAACAGCCGGGGCCGAAAGACGACTAAACCAAAATGTAATAAATATGAGCCAACTGCACGCATCTGGTTAAGCATCCGTTATAATCGGTGACAGATACCCGCCCCAGCCTGTGGAAGCTCAATATGGAATACCAATTAACACTCAACTGGCCCGAATTTCTTGAACGTCACTGGCAAAAGCGCCCAGTGGTGTTAAAACGCGGCTTTAATAACTTCATCGATCCCCTCTCCCCTGACGAACTGGCAGGGCTGGCGATGGAAAGTGAAGTCGATAGCCGCCTGGTAAGCCATCAGGATGGCAAATGGCAGGTAAGCCATGGTCCGTTCGAAAGCTATGACCATCTCGGCGAGAATAACTGGTCGTTACTGGTGCAGGCGGTGAACCACTGGCATGAGCCAACCGCCGCGCTGATGCGCCCCTTCCGCGCCCTGCCTGACTGGCGTATCGACGATCTGATGATCTCATTCTCGGTCCCTGGCGGCGGCGTAGGTCCCCATCTCGATCAGTATGATGTGTTTATCATTCAGGGAACCGGTCGTCGTCGCTGGCGCGTGGGTGAAAAGTTGCAGATGAAGCAGCACTGCCCGCATCCGGACCTGCTGCAGGTCGATCCTTTTGAAGCCATCATTGATGAAGAACTGGAGCCGGGCGATATTCTCTACATTCCGCCAGGATTCCCGCATGAAGGCTATGCGCTGGAAAACGCGATGAACTATTCCGTCGGTTTCCGCGCGCCAAACACCCGTGAACTGATCAGCGGGTTTGCCGACTACGTCCTGCAACGTGAGCTGGGCAGTACTTATTACTGCGACCCGGACATGCCGTCGCGTGAGCATCCTGCTGACGTCCTGCCGCAGGAGATGGACAAACTACGCACTATGATGCTGGATCTGATTAATCAGCCAGAGCATTTTAAACAGTGGTTTGGCGAGTTTATCTCCCAGTCGCGTCATGAACTGGATATTGCGCCGCCAGAGCCGCCATATCAGCCTGATGAAATCTACGATGCCCTGAAACAAGGCGATGTACTGGTGCGTCTGGGGGGGTTACGGGTACTGCGTGTGGGTGATGACGTTTATGCCAACGGCGAGAGAATTGATTCTCCGCACCGTCCGGCGCTGGAAGCCCTTGCCAGTCATATCGTGCTGACTGCAGAGAACTTTGGTGACGCGCTGGAAGATCCATCGTTCCTCGCGATGCTGGCAGCCCTGGTTAACAGCGGGTACTGGTTCTTCGAAGGGTAACATTGAAACGATGCCGGATGGCGGCGCTAACGCGTCTTATCCGGCCTACGGTTCACATGTCCTGTAGGCCAGATAAGCGTCGCGTCAACTGGCATCAACCACGCTACGACCGCTTCGCCGTTAATTCGGCAATCCGCACAATCACCTGCACCGCTTTTTCCATCCCTTCCAGCGTCACAAACTCATGCTTGCCATGATAGTTGTAGCCGCCAGTGAACAGATTCGGGCACGGTAATCCCATGAAAGAGAGCTGTGCGCCGTCGGTACCGCCGCGAATCGGCTTCATATCTGGTTGAATATCGCAGTCACGCATCGCCTGCTGTGCGATATCCAGAACATGCGGATGCTCAACCACTTTTTCGCGCATATTGTAATAACTGTCTTCAATCACCAGTTCAATATAGCAGTCCGGATGCAGCCCCTTCCCGACCTTCCTGGCAATCTCCATCATCTTACGTTTGCGCGCTTCAAACTGTTTGCGGTCGAAGTCGCGAATGATGTAGTGCATATCGGCGCGATCCACGGTGCCTTTCATGCTCGCCAGATGGTAGAAGCCCTCATATCCTTCGGTCATTTCCGGGCTTTCATCCGCAGGAACCTCGGCGTGAATACGCGCCGCCAGCGATAATGCGTTGACCATCACGCCTTTTGCCGTCCCCGGATGCACGTTATTGCCGACGATTTTGATATTCACCGAAGCGGCATTGAAGTTCTCAAACTCAAGTTCACCCACGCCGCCGCCGTCGACGGTATAGGCCCATTTGGCGTCAAAGGCTGCTACATCAAAGTGTTTCGCCCCTTTGCCCACCTCTTCGTCCGGTGTAAAAGCGACGCGAATATCGCCATGCGGAATATTTTTATGCTTCAGTACCGCCAGCGCGGTCATGATTTCCGCCACACCCGCTTTGTCGTCCGCCCCCAGCAGCGTTTTGCCGTCGGTGGTGATCAGCGTTTGACCAAGCAACTGATGCAGCACCGGGAACATCACCGGCGACAACACTTCATCACCAATGCCCAGCGCGATATCACCGCCGCGATAGTTCTCCACGATCTGCGGATTTACGTGCTTACCGCTGAAATCCGGTGAGGTATCCACATGGGAAATGAAGCCAATAGCAGGGATATCGCCAGGGACATTCGCCGGCAACGTTGCCATCAGCGTCCCTTTGTCACTTAACGTCACATTGACCAGCTCCATCTCTTCGAGCTGCTGTTTGAGCAAATTTAATAACTTCCACTGTCCCTCGGTACTGGGAACCTGTCTCACACCCGCTTTCGATTGGGTATCCAATGAAACGTAGTGTAAAAAACGCTCAAGTAGTTTATCCATGCAGTCACCCTCACTATTTGTGACAACATTATCAGTAAGCCACAAAAGACAAATATTGCGTCAGGTCACTTTTATCCCCGCAAACGAGAATATTTCGCTTCCGGACCCCTTTATTCAGGAAATATATACACAAAAGCGTACAGGATGCATCGCGGCGGCAAGCGCATGAATCCCCCAGGCGCGAACAAACCGTACGTGACTGGGGTATGTGAGTGCAGTCTACAAACAGGCAGTCTGAAGGATGAAGTGTAGAGTAATTAGCAACAAACATTGGCGATGACAACGGTTTGCCGTAGAATTACGGCCCTCATTAAGAGTCACCAAGGTGGTCAACCACAAACCCCGCTTCGGTCAGCCATCCGTTGCGTCTACATGGGACAGAGTAAAAAATTGAATAAACAACCGCGTTCGCTTTCACCGCTGGTTCTTTTGTCAGGTATCAGCAAAAGCTTCGATGGAAAAGAGGTCATTTCTGAACTGGATTTGACAATCAATAATGGCGAGTTCCTCACGCTGCTTGGCCCTTCTGGCTGCGGTAAAACAACCGTTTTGCGCCTGATTGCCGGTCTGGAAACCGTAGATTCCGGGCACATCATGCTCGATAACGAGGATATCACTCACGTACCGGCAGAAAACCGTTATGTGAATACCGTCTTTCAAAGCTATGCGCTATTCCCCCACATGACTGTTTTTGAAAATGTGGCCTTCGGTTTGCGTATGCAGAAAACCCCTGCAGCCGACATCACGCCACGCGTACTGGAAGCCCTGCGGATGGTGCAACTGGAAGAGTTTGCACAGCGTAAACCACATCAACTTTCCGGCGGCCAACAGCAGCGCGTAGCGATTGCCCGTGCTGTGGTCAATAAACCCCGCCTGTTGCTGCTGGATGAATCCCTCTCCGCGCTGGACTATAAGCTGCGAAAGCAGATGCAGAACGAACTGAAAGCCTTGCAGCGTAAGCTCGGCATCACGTTCGTGTTCGTGACGCACGATCAGGAAGAAGCCCTGACCATGTCCGATCGCATCGTCGTGATGCGCGATGGGCGCATCGAACAGGACGGCACGCCGCGTGAAATTTACGAAGAGCCGAAAAACCTGTTCGTCGCCGGATTCATTGGCGAAATCAATATGTTTAACGCCACGGTGATCGAGCGTCTGGACGAACAGCGCGTTCGTGCTAACGTCGAAGGCCGTGAATGCAATATCTACGTCAACTTCGCCGTTGAGCCAGGACAGAAACTGCACGTTCTGTTACGCCCGGAAGATTTGCGCGTGGATGAAATCAACGATGACAACCACATTGACGGCCTGATCGGCTATGTCCGTGAACGTAACTATAAAGGTATGACGCTGGAGTCGGTGGTTGAACTGGAAAATGGCAAGATGGTGATGGTCAGCGAATTCTTCAACGAAGATGACCCGGACTTTGACCACTCTCTCGACCAGAAAATGGCCATTAACTGGGTAGAAAGCTGGGAGGTCGTACTGGCTGATGAAGAACACAAGTAAATTCCAGAATGTGGTGATTGTCACTATCGTCGGTTGGCTTGTGTTGTTTGTCTTTCTGCCCAACCTGATGATCATTGGTACCAGCTTTTTGACCCGCGACGATGCCAGCTTCGTCAAAATGGTCTTTACGCTGGACAACTACGCGCGCCTGCTCGATCCGCTCTATTTTGAAGTGCTGTTGCACTCGTTGAATATGGCGCTGATCGCCACCCTCGCCTGCCTCGTGCTCGGCTATCCATTTGCCTGGTTTCTGGCGCGACTGCCAGAGAAAGTCCGCCCACTGCTGCTATTTCTGCTGATTGTTCCCTTCTGGACCAACTCGCTGATCCGCATCTACGGGCTGAAAATTTTCCTTAGCACCAAGGGTTACCTGAACGAGTTTCTGCTTTGGCTCGGGGTGATCGATACGCCGATGCGCATTATGTTTACCCCGAGCGCAGTCATTATTGGTCTTGTGTATACCCTGCTGCCGTTTATGGTGATGCCACTGTATTCCAGCATTGAGAAACTCGACAGACCGTTGCTGGAAGCGGCAAAAGATCTGGGTGCCAGTAAATTGCAGACCTTTATTCGGATCATCATTCCGCTGACCATGCCAGGGATTATTGCGGGCTGCCTGCTGGTAATGCTGCCCGCGATGGGACTGTTCTACGTCTCCGATCTGATGGGCGGCGCGAAAAACCTGCTGATCGGTAACGTGATTAAAGTTCAGTTCCTCAATATCCGCGACTGGCCGTTTGGTGCCGCAACCAGCATTACCCTGACGATTGTGATGGGCCTGATGCTGCTGGTTTACTGGCGCGCCTCCCGATTGCTGAACAAAAAGGGAGAACTCGAATGATCGGTCGTCTGCTTCGCGGCGGTTTCATGACCGCTATCTACGCGTACCTGTATATTCCGATCATTATTTTGATTGTGAACTCCTTTAACAGCTCGCGCTTTGGCATTAACTGGCAGGGCTTTACCACCAAATGGTATAGCCTGCTGATGAACAACGATAGCCTGCTGCAGGCGGCGCAACATTCGCTGACGATGGCGATTTTTTCCGCAACGTTCGCCACCGCTATCGGGTCGTTAACGGCCGTGGCGCTGTATCGCTACCGTTTTCGCGGCAAGCCGTTCGTCAGCGGGATGCTGTTTGTGGTCATGATGTCGCCGGATATCGTGATGGCGATTTCACTGCTGGTGCTGTTTATGCTGCTGGGCATTCAGTTGGGCTTCTGGTCACTACTGTTCTCACATATCACCTTCTGCCTGCCTTTCGTGGTTGTGACGGTCTATTCGCGGCTGAAGGGGTTTGACGTGCGGATGCTGGAAGCAGCAAAAGATCTGGGTGCCAGCGAAATGACTATCCTGCGTAAAATCATTCTGCCATTAGCGATGCCAGCAGTCGCCGCTGGCTGGTTGTTGAGCTTTACCCTGTCGATGGACGATGTGGTGGTTTCGTCGTTCGTCACCGGGCCGGGTTATGAAATTCTACCGTTGAAGATCTACTCAATGGTGAAAGTCGGCGTTTCACCGGAGGTGAATGCGCTGGCGACCATTCTGTTGGTGTTATCGCTGGTTCTGGTGATCGCCAGCCAACTTATTGCTCGTGATAAAACTAAAGTTCAGGGGACGTTAAAATGAAAAAATGGTCACGCCACCTGCTCGCGGCAGGCGCTCTCGTCATGGGAATCAGCGCTGCGCACGCGGACGACAGTAAAACACTCTATTTCTACAACTGGACCGAGTATGTTCCGCCAGGACTGCTGGAACAGTTCACTAAAGAGACCGGCATCAAGGTTATTTACTCGACCTACGAGTCGAATGAAACCATGTACGCCAAGCTCAAAACGTACAAAGACGGCGCATATGACCTGGTCGTGCCATCGACTTACTATGTCGATAAAATGCGTAAAGAAGGCATGATTCAGAAGATTGATAAGTCGAAGTTATCCAACTTCAACAATCTCGATCCGGAGATGCTGAACAAGCCGTTCGATCCCAACAACGACTACTCCATTCCGTACATCTGGGGCGCGACGGCCATTGGCGTGAACAGCGACAGCATCGACCCGAAAACCGTCACCCGTTGGGCTGACCTGTGGAAACCGGAATACAAAGGCAGTCTGCTGCTGACCGACGATGCGCGCGAAGTGTTCCAGATGGCGCTGCGTAAACTGGGCTATTCCGGCAACACCACCGATCCTAAAGAGATTGAAGCAGCCTATAACGAGCTGAAAAAGCTGATGCCTAACGTTGCCGCGTTTAACTCCGACAACCCGGCGAATCCGTATATGGAAGGCGAAGTGAATCTGGGGATGGTGTGGAACGGCTCTGCCTTCGTCGCCCGTCAGGCCGGTACGCCGCTGGAAGTAGTCTGGCCGAAAGAAGGCGGGATCTTCTGGATGGACAGCCTTTCAATTCCGGCAAACGCCAAAAACAAAGAAGGCGCGCTGAAGTTGATCAACTTCCTGTTGCGCCCGGATGTGGCGAAAGAAGTGGCGGAAACCATCGGCTATCCGACGCCAAACCTGGCGGCACGTAAGCTGTTAAGCCCGGAAATCGCCAACGATAAATCACTCTATCCGGATGCAGAAACCATCAGCAAAGGCGAATGGCAGAACGATGTAGGCTCCGCCAGCACGATCTACGAAGAGTATTATCAGAAGCTAAAAGCAGGACGCTAATCCAGCAAAAAGGCCCGGAAAATCCGGGCCTTTTTATTACAAACCTTTCAATAACTTCTCCACAAACTCAGGTACAACCTGGCTTGCCGGACCGTAATATTTTTCTTCAAACTCACTGCCGACCTGGCTTGGTTCCAGATTCAGCTCAAACGTATGCGCGCCATGCAGCTTCGCTTCGTGGACAAAACCAGCCGCCGGATAAACGTGTCCGGAGGTGCCGATGGCGATAAAAACATCCGCCATGGCCAGCGCCATATAGATTTCATCCATCCCGAGCGGCATCTCACCAAACCACACCACGTGCGGACGCAGCGGCGCAGGAAACTGGCAGCAGTGACATTTATCTTCCGGCGTCACATCGCCCGTCCACTCCAGAATTTGTCCGCTCTGCGAGCAGTGCACTTTCAACAGCTCGCCATGCATATGGATGATGTTCTGGTTACCCGCCCGCTCATGCAGGTTATCGATATTCTGTGTCACCAGCAAAAAGCGGTCGCCCAATGCCTCTTCCAGCTTTGCCAGCGCGATGTGCGCCGGATTAGGCTGGATTTCAGGCTGCTGCAATTGCCGACGGCGGGCATTATAGAATGACTGCACCAGCGCGGGATTACGGGCAAAGCCTTCCGGCGTCGCCACATCTTCAACCCGGTGTTCTTCCCACAGTCCATCAGCAGCGCGGAAGGTACGAATACCAGACTCCGCGGAGATCCCTGCCCCTGTAAGCACCAAAACTCTTGGTTTTTCCATCACTTCCGGTACCACTCTGTCTCTGAAAAAGATCCGTTGACGAAGGCGTTCGCGCAGATGGCGTTTGTTTTTCCGAAATCGACTTAACCGATGACCCCGACGCGACAGCATAGCAACCTCTTTTGATTAATCGGTAAGATGTAAGAATGCAGCACCACGCATCCCACCGGCATCACCATGTCGTGCTCGCTCAATGCGGGGCACTCGTGCCACGGGAAGCAGATGACGCGGTAGTCTGTCCGCCAGATCGGTGGTAATGGCGGTAAAATTCGACAATCCGCCGCCGATGACGACCAAATCCGGATCGACAATAGTCAGGATATTTCCCAGACACACCGCCAGCAAATCCAGATAACGCTCAACATGCGCCCGCGCCTGTTCATCGCCTTGCTCCCACAGTGAAATGATTTCAGGCGCCTGTAACGGTTGATGATAATAATGCTGATACAACCAGGCAAATCCTCGCCCGGACAGATAATTTTCAATACAGCCGAGTTGACCGCAGCCACAGCGGCGCAACGGGAAATCGAGACCCATCAGGGTGAGCGCATCGACCGGCAGACGCATATGACCAAACTCGCCGGTAATGTAACTGCGCCCGGTAATCGGTTTTCCGTTGAGGATTAAACCGCCGCCCACCCCGGTGCCCAGAATCAAGCCCATCACCAGCGGATAGCGGGTGAATTCATCATCCCAGGCTTCAGACAGGGCAAAACAGTTTGCATCGTTGTCGAGACGAACGTCGCGATCAAGGCGCGCGCTAAGATCGGCGCGCAGGGGTTTGCCACTGGCAGCAGGGACATTCGCGGCGTACAGCGTGCCATCTTCGGTTTCCGGCATTCCGGGGATGCCAATGCCCACCGAACCTTTCACGCCAAAACGCTGATCGGCTTCCGCCACCAGCCCGCAAACAGCCTCTAAAAAAGCGTCATAGCTGTCGCGCGGCGTGGGAACACGCTTTTCCCACCGTAATTTCCGCTCGTTGTCAAAGACGCCTAGCGCAATTTTTGTCCCACCAATATCAAACCCGTAATACATTGCCGCTCCTTGTTTTATACACTTCATCCTTCAGGCGGCCGCTGTTCTGGTCACAGGGAGGTTGTTGTGTATCTCTCACGCAATTATGGTTACTGGCCGCTAAGTACTCTTGCAGGATCGATGTTACTGGCGCGCCGCGCCGGATACCAACTCGCCAACAAACTCAGCAACAGTGCGGTGACCAGCACGTAAATCACATCCAGCCAGTGCAATTCGGATGGCAGGAAGTCGATAAAATAGATATCCCCGGAAAGGAACTGATGGCCGATCAGCGTTTCGATGCCGTTAATGATTGGCGTCAGCTGTAGCGAAACCACCACACCAATGACCACGCCGATCAGGCTGCCGAACAGTCCTGCCAGCAAACCGTACCAGACAAAAATGGCGCGGATCAGGCCATCTTTCGCCCCCAGCGTTCTTAATACCGCAATATCGCCACTCTTGTCTTTTACCGCCATCACTAATGTTGAGACAATGTTAAAACAGGCGACACCGATCACCAGCACCATCGCCAGATACATAATGGCGCGAATCATCTGGATATCGCGGTACATATAGCCATAGGTGCCAATCCAGCTCTTGATGTAAACATAGCTGTTGGTCACTTCACCAGCATCACGCACCAGTTTGTTGGCGTTGAAAACGTCGTTGACCTTCAGCGCGATGCCGGAAACCGTATTGTTCATCTCCAGATACTGCTGGGCATCGGCCATCGGGATCATCGCGAAGCTGTGATCCAGTTGACCGCTTAACTGCAAAATGCCAGCAACGTGTAGCCGCACGCGTTTCGGCTGCATCAGCTTATGATCGGCATTTGAATTGGGGATCATGATGGAGACCCAGTCCCCCTGCTTCACCTTCAGCGCGTCTGCAACGCCCTTACCGATAATGATTTGTTGTTCACCAGCTTTAAAATCAGCCCAGGCGTTATTCTGCACAAACGAGGGCAACGCGCTCAAACGCTGTTCCTGCTGCGGATCCACGCCTTTTACCTGAATAGCGCGCAAATTCGCCCCGCTCTCCACCAGTCCGGTAAAGTTGATGTACGGCGCTGCGGCGGTAATACCCGGCACCTTTTGTACCTTCTCCAGCGCGTCGCGCCAGTTGG
The DNA here is from genome assembly GCF_030337175.1 of Citrobacter sp. Ca225. NCBI lineage: Bacteria > Pseudomonadati > Pseudomonadota > Gammaproteobacteria > Enterobacterales > Enterobacteriaceae > Citrobacter > Citrobacter sp. Ca225. The sequence continues at coordinate 245,107 of NZ_JAOWCD010000100.1, forward strand.
TCCACGGTTGATTAACCGCTTCAATCTCGCCGTGCGGCACCACGGCCAGAATGCGGTTGTTCAGCTCACGCTCAAAGCCGTTCATCGCGCTCAGGCCGACGATCAGAACCGCCACCCCCAGCGCGATACCGATAGTCGAGATCACCGAAATCAGCGATACCATACCGCTGCGCCGCCGTCCCCGGCTAAAGCGCAGACCGATTAATAACGATAAAGGCGAGGCCATTACTCCGCCCCCATCAGGCTCAGTTCTGCCGTCAGGCGTCCGTCACGCATTTCCAGTTGGCGACTCATGCGCTTCGCCAGTTGCAGATCGTGAGTGACGACCAGAAACGCGGTGCCCTGCGAGCGGTTCAATTCGCCCAGAAGCTGGAAGATGCTGTCGGCGTTGCGCGCATCCAGATTACCGGTTGGTTCATCCGCCAGCACCAGTCGCGGGTTGTTGACCAGCGCGCGGGCAATCGCCACGCGCTGACGCTCACCGCCGGAGAGTTCAGACGGACGATGGCTGGCACGATGATCCAGCCCTACCGCTTTCAGCATTTCACGCGCCCGTGCGTTAATTTCAGCCGGTTTGTGTTTGCCAATCAGCAGCGGCATCGCCACGTTTTCCAGCGCGGTGAAATCCGGCAGCAGGTGGTGGAACTGATAAATAAAGCCGAGCTTCTGATTACGCAGCTCCGCTTTCGCCGCCGACGACAGTTTACTCATCGGCTGACCGCTAAAAATGACATCGCCGGAGGTCGGGGTATCCAGCCCGCCCAGCAGGTGCAACAACGTACTTTTGCCGGAGCCGGAGCTGCCGACAATCGCCATCATTTCGCCTTCGCCCACGCTGAAGCTGACATCGTGCAACACGTCGGTTTGCACGGAACCTTCCTGATAGCGTTTGCACAGTTTGTCGCATTGCAACAGGATCTTATTCATAACGTAAAGCCTCAGCGGGTTGAGTAGCGGCAGCGCGCCAGGAAGGATAAAGCGTGGAAAGCAACGCGATGGCCATTGCCACCAGCGCAATGACGATAACTTGCAGCGGCTCGATCGCCACCGGCAGCGCCGCACCGTCCAGCAGGATACCGATCACCGGCATCAGGGTATTGAGCTGACTGGCCAACAGCGCACCCAGCGCGGCACCCAGCAGCGCGCCAATAATCCCGGCGCTGGCCCCCTGTACCATAAAGACCATCATGATCTGTCGCGGCGTCAGCCCCTGCGTTTGCAAAATAGCCACTTCTCCCTGCTTCTCCATCACCATCAGACCCAACGAGGTAATAATATTGAACGCGGCAACCGCTACGATCAGGCTCAACAGCAGCCCCATCATGTTCTTTTCCATCCGCACGGCCTGGAACAGTTCGCCTTTACGCTCGCGCCAGTCCTGCCATTTCGTCCCTTCCGGCAACGTCTGCTGACTGAGCGAGTCCACCTTCAGCGGCTCATTCAGCCACAAACGCCAACCGGTGATATTCCCGGCCGGGTAGCGCATGATGCGCGAGGCGTCCTGAATATTGGTCAACATCTGGTAACCATCGACTTCACTGTTCGCTGCAAAGGTGCCGATCACGGTAAACAGACGCTGGCTTGGCAGACGGCCCATCGGCGTGAACTGACTGGCAGACGGCACCATCACGCGGATCTGATCGCCACGATTAACCCCCAACTGGCCTGCGAGCTGCTCACCGAGGATGACATTATACTTACCTGGCTGCAGATCGGTTTGCTTCACATTGACCAGATACGGCGTAAGCGGATCTTTTTGTGCCGGGTCGATACCCAACATCACCCCGACCGCCACGCTGCGCGCGCTTTGCAGCACGACATCGCCGGTTGTCAGCGGCGCAATACGATTGACACCGTTCAGTTTTACAGCGCTTTCCGGCAGTTGCTGTGGATTCAGAGAGCCTTGTTCCGCAGAAAGGATGGCCTGGGGCATCAACCCCAGGATGTTATTTTGCAGTTCACGTTCAAAACCGTTCATCACTGACAAAACCGTGACCAGCGCCATCACCCCAAGGGTAATGCCGATGGTGGAAAGCCAGGAGACAAAGCGACCGAAGCGATCTGCTGCACGCCCGCGCATGTAACGCAGGCCGATGAATAGAGCGACAGGTTGGTACATGAAATCCGTCTGGTTGCTGTTAGCAAAGTCACGAGTATATAAGCGAAAGCCGCATGGGTAAACGCCTGAACCGTAAGTGTTCGTCAGTACACAGTTGAAAGGGATCCACCGCGCGACAGGCGCAGGATACCGTCCTCGCTGACCCTGATCCTTTTCTTAAAAAAAACAAAAAACAGAATGTTACGCATTACAGCACCAGAGTCACCCCGCAGGATCACAGGCTATGTTGAATAACGCGAGCGTGCTGTCCTGATGAAAAAGAAAGAACTATGGATTAATCAAATCAAAGGGTTATGTATCTGTCTGGTCGTCATCTATCACTCAGTCATCACCTTTTACCCGCATCTGACCCACTTCCAGTTGCCCCTTTCACAGCTGCTGTCGAAATGCTGGGTTTACTTTAATCTCTATCTCGCCCCGTTTCGCATGCCGGTATTTTTCTTTATCTCGGGCTTTTTGATTCGCCGCTACATCGACAGCGTGAGCTGGAAAGAAAGCGTTAATAAGCGAATCTGGAGTATTTTCTGGGTGCTGGCGCTGTGGGGTGTGGTCCAGTGGCTGGCGCTCAACGCCCTGAACAACTGGCTGGCGCCGTCACGCGATCTGCTTCATGCGTCCAACGCCGCTTACGCCAGTTCCGTTAGCCAGTTCCTTCACGGCATGCTGACTGCCAGCACCAGCCTGTGGTATCTGTATGCGCTCATTGTCTATTTCATAGTCTGTAAAGTGTTCAGCCGCTGGGCCGTGCCGCTGTTCGCCCTGTTTGTTGTACTGAGCGTGACGGTCAACTTTTCTGCCACCCCGTGGTGGGGAATGAACAGTGTGATCCGCAACCTGCCGTATTACAGCCTTGGCGCCTGGTTTGGCGTCCCGCTGATGGCAGGGATTAAAGAAGTGCCGTTGCGCCGATATGCGCTGCCCTGCGCAGCTGCCTTCGTGCTGGCTATCGCCGCATGGCTGTTTAACGTCTCATTGCTGCTGTCGTTGGTCTCTATTGTGCTGATCATGAAGCTGTTTTATCAGTATGAGCAGCGCTTCGGTATGCGTGAATCCAGTCTGCTTAACGTGATCGGTTCGAATACTATCGCGATTTATACCACGCATCGCATTCTGGTCGAGGCGTTCAGCCTGCTGCTGATCCCGCAAATCAATGCCGCCGGCTGGTCCCCCGAACTGGAACTGGCCCTGTTGTTGGTCTATCCGTTTGCCAGTCTGTTGGTGTGCACGCTGTTGGGTCTTGCCATGCGTAAAGTGTCGCAGGACCTGTTCGGCGATATCCTCTTCTCTCCCCCTTCTCGCCCGCAAACCGTTAGCTATTCCCGCTAAACTTTTCGCCCTCCGGTGAGGGCGATTCAATTTGCTAATGAGGAGCGATCACGGATAATAAAGGGCATTGCTTATCAGACGACTACCTAAAAGAGATTCTGACAACCGAATGCCTGAACAACAACGTTACACGCTGCCCGTGAAAGCGGGCGATCAGCGCCTGTTAGGTGAACTGACCGGGGCTGCCTGCGCCACACTGGTGGCGGAAATTGCCGAACGTCATGATGGTCCCGTCGTGCTCGTGGCGCCCGATATGCAAAACGCGCTGCGCCTGCATGATGAAATCCGTCAGTTTACCGATCAGATGGTCATGAGCCTCGCGGACTGGGAAACACTGCCCTACGACAGTTTCTCCCCGCATCAGGAAATTATCTCCTCACGTCTCTCCACGCTGTATCAGTTACCGTCGATGCAGCGCGGCGTGCTGATCGTCCCGGTCAATACCCTGATGCAGCGCGTCTGCCCGCACAGCTATCTGCACGGTCATGCGCTGGTGATGAAAAAAGGCCAGCGTTTATCGCGCGATGCCCTGCGTTTACAGCTCGACAGCGCTGGTTACCGGCATGTTGATCAGGTCATGGAACATGGCGAATACGCTACCCGCGGCGCGCTGCTGGATTTGTACCCTATGGGCAGCGAACAGCCCTATCGTCTGGATTTCTTCGACGATGAAATTGACAGTCTGCGCCTGTTTGACGCGGACACCCAGCGCACGCTGGAAGAAGTCGACGCCATCAATCTGCTGCCCGCCCACGAGTTCCCAACCGACAAAACGGCGATCGAACTGTTTCGCAGCCAGTGGCGCGATACCTTCGAGGTGAAGCGCGACGCAGAGCATATTTATCAACAGGTCAGCAAAGGCACTTTGCCGGCGGGGATCGAATACTGGCAGCCGCTGTTTTTCAGCGAGCCGCTGCCGCCGCTGTTTAGCTATTTCCCGGCCAATACGCTGGTGGTCAATACTGGCGATTTAGAAAACAGCGCCGAGCGTTTCCAGGCCGATACGCTGGCGCGTTTCGAAAACCGTGGCGTGGATCCGATGCGTCCGCTGCTGCCACCGGAGTCCCTCTGGTTGCGTGTCGATGAGCTCTTTTCTGAACTCAAACGCTGGCCGCGCGTGCAGCTCAAAACCGACCACCTTCCCGCCAAGGCGGCTAATACCAACTTAGGCTTCCAGTCGCTGCCGGATCTCGCGGTTCAGGCGCAGCAAAAATCACCACTGGATGCGCTGCGCAAATTCCTCGAGACCTTCAACGGGCCGGTGATTTTCTCGGTTGAGAGTGAAGGCCGCCGTGAATCTCTGGGTGAACTGCTCGCCAGAATCAAAGTCGCGCCGAAGCGCATTATGCGTCTGGATGAAGCGACGGAGGCTGGACGCTACCTGATGATTGGCGCTGCCGAGCACGGGTTTATCGATACGACGCGCCATCTGGCACTCATTTGTGAAAGCGACCTGCTGGGCGAGCGCGTGGCGCGCCGTCGTCAGGATTCGCGCCGCACGATTAACCCGGATACGCTGATCCGCAACCTGGCAGAGTTGCATCCGGGTCAACCCGTGGTGCATTTGGAGCACGGCGTTGGACGCTATGCCGGGATGACCACGCTGGAAGCGGGCGGGATCAAAGGTGAATATCTGATGCTCACCTACGCTAATGACGCCAAACTGTACGTCCCGGTCTCCTCTTTGCATCTGATCAGCCGTTACGCCGGAGGCGCAGAAGAGAACGCACCGCTGCATAAACTCGGCGGCGACGCCTGGTCACGCGCGCGACAAAAAGCGGCAGAGAAAGTGCGCGACGTGGCAGCCGAGTTGTTGGACATCTACGCCCAGCGCGCGGCAAAAGAGGGCTTCGCCTTCAAACACGATCGCGAGCAGTATCAACTGTTCTGCGACGGTTTCCCCTTTGAAACCACCCCCGACCAGGCACAGGCGATTAACGCTGTACTTAGCGACATGTGTCAGCCGCTGGCGATGGACCGCCTGGTGTGTGGTGACGTTGGATTTGGTAAAACCGAAGTGGCGATGCGCGCCGCGTTTCTCGCGGTCGAAAACCACAAGCAGGTGGCGGTGCTGGTGCCAACCACTCTGCTCGCCCAGCAACACTTTGATAATTTCCGCGACCGTTTTGCCAACTGGCCGGTGCGCATCGAAATGCTTTCCCGCTTCCGTAGCGCCAAAGAACAGGCGCAGATCCTGGAACAGGTTGCCGAAGGGAAAATTGATATTCTGATCGGTACGCATAAACTGCTGCAAAGCGATGTGAAACTGAAAGATCTGGGGCTACTGATCGTCGATGAAGAGCACCGCTTCGGCGTGCGGCATAAAGAGCGGATCAAAGCGATGCGCGCCGATGTGGACATTCTGACGCTGACCGCCACGCCAATCCCGCGTACGCTGAACATGGCCATGAGCGGCATGCGCGATCTGTCGATTATCGCCACGCCGCCAGCGCGGCGTCTGGCGGTGAAAACGTTTGTTCGCGAGTACGATGCACTGGTGGTCCGTGAGGCAATTCTGCGCGAAGTGCTGCGCGGCGGGCAGGTCTACTATCTTTATAATGATGTCGAGAACATCCAGAAAGCCGCCGACAGGCTGGCGGAGCTGGTGCCGGAGGCGCGAATTGCCATTGGTCATGGGCAGATGCGCGAACGCGAACTGGAACGCGTGATGAACGACTTCCACCATCAGCGTTTTAACGTGCTGGTCTGTACCACCATTATCGAAACCGGGATTGATATCCCGACCGCCAACACGATTATTATCGAGCGTGCGGATCATTTCGGTCTGGCACAGTTACACCAGTTGCGCGGCCGCGTAGGACGTTCACACCATCAGGCGTATGCCTGGCTGCTGACGCCGCATCCCAAAGCGATGACCACCGACGCGCAAAAACGCCTGGAAGCGATTGCCTCGCTGGAAGACCTGGGGGCGGGCTTTGCGCTGGCGACTCACGATCTGGAGATCCGCGGCGCAGGTGAACTGCTCGGGGAAGAACAGAGCGGTTCGATGGAAACCATCGGCTTTTCGCTGTATATGGAGCTGCTGGAAAACGCCGTCGATGCCCTGAAGGCCGGACGCGAGCCATCGCTGGAAGATCTCACCAGCCAGCAAACTGAAGTCGAACTGCGTATGCCGTCGCTGCTGCCGGACGATTACATCCCGGACGTGAATACCCGCCTGTCGTTCTACAAGCGTATCGCCAGCGCGAAGAGCGAGAATGAACTGGAAGAGATCAAAGTGGAGCTGATCGACCGCTTCGGTCTGCTGTCCGATCCGGCGCGTACCCTGCTGGATATCGCCCGCTTGCGTCAACAGGCGCAGAAGCTGGGTATCCGCAAACTGGAAGGCAATGAGAAAGGCGGCACTATCGAATTCGCCGAGAAGAACCATGTTAACCCAGGCTGGCTGATTGGACTGCTGCAAAAACAGCCGCAGCACTTCCGTCTTGACGGGCCGACACGACTGAAGTTCATCCAGGATCTGACCGAGCGGAAAACGCGGATGGACTGGGTGCGTCAGTTTATGCAGCAACTGGAAGAAAACGCCGTAGCGTGATTGAGTGGTGCCGGATGGCGGTTGCGCCTTATCCGGCCTACACATCGATTCCTGGCCGTAGGCCTGATAAGCGCCGCGCTATCAGGCAAGGTTCCGCGATCTTTACAACTCTTTGCACTTCCCTTGCATTTTAAGACACGCCGCCCCGCCATAATTATTATTGGATTCTTCTGGCATAATAACCCTTTGATTTGTGATGATAATGAACAAGATGCGACTTTCCCGCTGGCTGGCCTTTTTTGCGCTCGCCGCCAGCATTACGCTTGCGCTTCCCGCACAGGCGAATACCTGGCCTCTTCCTCCGCCTGGCAGCAAACTGGTTGGGGAAAATAAGTACCACGTTGTTGAAAATAACGGAGGTTCGCTGGAAGCCATCGCGAAAAAATATAACGTCGGTTTTCTCGCGCTGTTGCAGGCGAATCCCGGCGTGGATCCCTACGTTCCCCGCGCGGGCAGCGTGCTGACCATCCCCTTGCAGACGCTGCTACCGGATGCTCCGCGTGAAGGCATTGTTATCAATCTGGCTGAACTGCGTCTCTACTACTACCATCCGGGGAAAAATTCGGTCACCGTCTACCCTATCGGCATTGGCCAGTTGGGCGGTGATACCCTGACTCCAACGATGGTCACGACCGTCTCCGACAAGCGCGCCAACCCAACCTGGACGCCGACGGCGAATATCCGTGCCCGCTATAAAGCGCAAGGAATTATCCTTCCGGCGGTGGTGCCTGCCGGACCGGATAACCCGATGGGACACCATGCCATTCGCTTAGCGGCGTATGGTGGCGTCTATCTGCTGCATGGCACCAACGCTGATTTCGGTATCGGCATGCGCGTCAGTTCTGGCTGTATCCGCCTGCGTGATGGCGATATTGAGACCCTGTTCAGACAGGTTACACCGGGCACCAAAGTGAATATCATCAATACCCCGATCAAAGCCTCGGTTGAGCCGGACGGGACGCGGCTGGTCGAAGTCCACCAGCCGCTGTCGAAAAATATAGATGATGACCCGCAGGTTCTGCCTATCGTATTGAACAGCACTCTGCAATCGTTTAAAGATTCCGCACAGACGGACGCGGCGGTGATGCAGCATGTGATGGACGTTCGCTCCGGGATGCCGGTCGATGTCCGACGCCATCGCGAGGTGGATCAGCAGTCGATGTAACGATTCCGGACATGAAAAAGCCCCGCTGAAATACAATCAGCGGGGCTTTTTTTATCACGTTATTTTGCAGCAGCAGGCATCAATGAGGGTTAATGCTTATTTATAAATTACCGCGGTACCGTGCAGGTTGTTTGGACCCGTCACAGAAGTAATGCGGAATGATTTCGCCCCCATGGCATCCGCTTTCTGCGCCAGTTCGTCCTGCAATGAACTCAGGTTAGTCCCTGCATTTGCAGAGATGGTGCCGACTTTTTGCTGACCGGCAGGCGTGGACTGAACTTCTACAGCCGCGAAGCTTGCGAATGACAGTGAACTCAGAACAGCAGCAGCGATGAGGGTTTTTACGTTTTTCATAATAGTGACCTTTTGCAGATGATTGGGCGTCGTAAGCATTTACTTAACGATCGATAGATAAATGATAGATGTGATCCAGGTCACACGTCAACTCATTTTTTATAACGATCGTTATATAAAAACAAAAGCACTTATCTTTCATACAACTAAGCAGAAAAACTTTTTCTCACGAATGCGCTGGAGCCTGTGCGGGTTTATTTTTATAATGGTTGCTCACTAAGCCCATTAAGGTACAACGGCATCATGACAACTGAATCGACAGGTTGTGTTAAAAAAAGCCGTGGCCGACCAAAAGTGTTCGACAGGGAAGCCGCGCTTGATAAGGCCATGACACTCTTCTGGCAGCACGGTTATGAAGCAACATCGCTTTCTGACCTTGTTGAAGCGACGGGTGCGAAAGCGCCAACGCTGTATGCGGAATTCACCAATAAAGAGGGTCTGTTCCGCGCGGTGCTGGACAGATACATCGCCCGCTTCGCGGCAAAACATGAAGCGCAGTTATTCTGCGAAGAGAAAAGCGTTGAAGCGGCACTGGAGGATTACTTCACCGCAGTGGCAACCTGTTTCACCAGCAAAGACACCCCCGCTGGCTGCTTTATGATTAATACCTCCGCGACGCTTGCCGCCGCGTCACGCGATATTGCGCATACGGTGAAATCACGTCACGCCATGCAGGAACAAACCCTGACGCAATTTCTTCGTCAACGGCAGGAACGCGGCGAGATCCCGGTGCACTGCAATGTGCAATATCTTGCCGAGTATCTGAGCTGCATTTTGCAGGGGATGTCCATCAGCGCCCGGGAAGGCGCCAGTTTCGACAAGCTGCAGCAAATCACCCACACTACCCTACGCCTGTGGCCTGAACTGCTGAAGACCTGATCGCTTTGTTGACCGGGAAACGTCATTTCCCGGTCCTTCCACACCATGATTCCCGCATAATAACTAATGTTATCACTGAGTTAGGTTCACTTTTTTGTAAAAAAACATTGATAATAACAATTATTATCAGCAATATTCGCATTTGATTTTGTATCTGTTTCACAATGTAACAGCCGGCTACGACCGGTGAAAACCTTCACCTGCACAGATATTTTCAGAAAGGAATGCGAATGAATAAGCGTCTTTGGGTTCTCAACCCTGTCCTGTTAGCCTTGACTCTGCCCGCTGCGGCGGCGCAAACAGAAGAAGAAAACCTCATCGTCAGCGCTAACCGTAGCCAGAAAACCGTCGCCGAGATGGCACAGACCACCTGGGTCATTGAAGGCCAGGAGATTGAACAACAGGTTCAGGGCGGCAAAGAGTTCAAAGACGTGCTGGCGCAACTGATTCCGGGCATCGATGTCAGCAGCCAGGGACGTACCAACTACGGAATGAACATGCGTGGTCGTGCGATTGTCGTGCTGATCGACGGCGTACGCCTGAATTCTTCACGTACCGACAGTCGTCAGCTGGATTCTATCGATCCCTTTAACATCGCCCACATTGAGGTCATTTCAGGCGCAACCTCGCTATATGGCGGCGGCAGTACCGGCGGCTTAATCAACGTTGTGACCAAAAAAGGCCAGCCGGACCGCCAGGTTGACCTTGAACTGGGCAGCAAATCGGGTTTTAACAACAGCAACGATCACGACGAGCGCGTTGCCGCCGCGGTCAGCGGTGGAACGGATCGCGCGTCTGGTCGACTGTCCGTAGCCTATCAGCGCTTTGGCGGCTGGTACGACGGTAACGGTGATGCCCTGATGCTCGACAACACGCAAACCGGCCTGCAGCACTCCGATCGTCTGGACGTAATGGGGACCGGCACCCTCGATATCGATGACAACCGCCAGATACAGTTGGTCACCCAGTACTATAAGAGTCAGGGCGATGAAGATTACGGGTTATACCTGGGCGAAAACATGTCCGCCGTTACCGGTAGCGGCACCGCCAGCACACGCAGCGGACTGAGTTCAGACCGTATTCCGGGGACGGAGCGCCATCTGATCAGCCTGCAATACTCTGACGCTGACTTCTTCGGCCAGAATCTGGTCAGCCAAATCTATTACCGCGACGAGTCGCTAAAGTTCTACCCCTTCCCGACGCTCAGCAAAGGTCAAGTGACCAGCTTCTCGGCGTCGCAGCAGGATACCGACCAGTTCGGAGCCAAAATCACTCTCAACAGTCAGTTGATGGACAACTGGGAGCTGACGTGGGGCGTCGATGCGGATCATGAAACCTTCGACTCCAACCAGAAGTTCTTCGATCTGGCCTGGTCTGTGCCGTCAGGCGGGATGGACAATCGCACGGCCTACACGACCGGACGTTATCCCGGATACAGCATCACCAACTTCGCTCCGTTCCTGCAAAGCAGTTACGACATTAACGACATCTTCACTCTGAGCGGTGGTGTGCGCTATCAATGGACAGAAAACCGCGTTGATGATTTCGTGGGTTACGCGCAGCAACAGGGGATTGCCAACGGTTTAGCAAGTTCTGCCGATGTCATCCCTGGCGGCAAAACCGATTACGACAACTTCTTGTTCAATGCCGGGCTGTTGGCGCATCTCACCGAACGCCAGCAGACTTGGTTTAACTTCTCCCAGGGCGTTGAGCTACCGGATCCCGGGAAATACTACGGCAACGGCACTTACCAGTTGGTGGGCGATCATTACCAGCTCCAGCGCAGCGTGAACGTGGCGGATTCGCGTCTCGAAGGGATCAAGGTCAATTCGTATGAGCTGGGCTGGCGTTATACCGGCGATAATCTGCGTACCCAGCTGGCGGCGTACTATTCGACGTCCGATAAGTCGATTGTGATTAACCGTAGCGATATGACGATCCGCGTGGAACCTGACGATCGCCGGATTTACGGCGTGGAAGGCGCGGCGGATTACTTCATCCCTGACACTGACTGGAGTCTCGGTGCGAACTTTAACGTCCTGAAATCTGAAGTGAAAAAGAACGGGAAATGGGAAAAATGGGACGTAACGCTCGCGTCGCCGTCCAAAGCCACCGCCTGGGTCGGCTGGGCGCCCGAGCCGTGGTCGCTGCGGGTTCAGACCCAACAGTCGTTTGATCTCACCGATGCCAGCGGCAACAAGCTGGATGGCTATAACACCGTGGACTTTATTGGCAGCTATCAACTCCCGCTGGGCAAACTGACCTTCAGCATTGAAAACCTGCTGGATGAAGATTACACCACCCTGTGGGGACAGCGCGCGCCATTGCTGTACAGCCCAACCTATGGCAGTCCATCGCTGTACGAATATAAGGGCCGGGGTCGCACCTTTGGTCTGAACTACGCCTTAACTTTCTGATAAAAAAAGCCCCTCAGCCTGAGCGAATGAGGGGCTAACTTACAGAGTACCGCTTTTTTACGCGTTGTTATTCAGAATCAGCTGGCCGTTATTATCCAGCGGGATCTGTGTGCCGGGATCTTTATCCATGCGAATCTTGCCCTGCTGGTCGCCAATCTTATAGGTGACATCGTAACCGAGCATTTTTTCCGACTTGTCATAGACGGTTTTGCAGCGCTGCTGCGTGGACGTATAGGTGTCGTTTTCCTGCATCGAGCCCTGGATCTGGTTACCGGCGTAACCGCCCCCCAACGCCCCGACCACCGTTGCCACATCCTTACCTCGTCCGCCGCCGAACTGATGACCAATCACGCCACCGGCAACCGCGCCCAGCACTGAACCGGTAATGCGGTTCTCATCCTGGACAGGCTTGCGATGCGTCACCGTCACGTTGCGACACTCCTGCCGCGGCGTCTTAATCGTCTCTTTGATAGGTGTTGCAGAAACCACCTGAGCATACTGTGGGCCACGATCAAACACGTTAAGACTGGCAACCGCCGCCACACCCAGCGCAGCAGCTACGCCAATCCCTATACCCGCCAACATCGATTTATTCACGGGAGATCCTCCTTCTTTGCTATTGGTTACAATTTTGCAACCAATGCAATAAGAAGCCCATCAGACTGCGGATGAAAATATCGTTGGTCGTCGTTAAAACAGGATGATTCAGAGAACTCTGAAGGAAGAGGCAGAACGGAGAAGGCACTCAGCACCGCCCACGGGCGATGCTGAGTCAGGCGGGATTAATGCAGTTTCAGACGCGGGCGGATCACACGGTTAATGCTGCCCACCAGCATCATCAGACCGGTTTTAAAATAGCCGTGCAGTGCGATCTGGTGCATACGGTACAGTGAGATGTAGACGAAACGAGCAATACGCCCTTCCACCATCATCGACCCTTTGGTCAGATTGCCCATCAGACTGCCGACGGTCGAGAAGTTGGAGAGCGACACCAGCGAGCCGTGGTCTTTGTACTGATATGCTTTCAGCGGCTTACCGTTCATCTGCGCCAGAATATTGTTCATCGCACAGGTCGCCATCTGATGCGCAGCCTGAGCACGTGGCGGCACAAAGCCCCCTTCCAGACGCGCACAGGAAGCACAGTCTCCAATCGCGTAAACATCAGGATCGCGGGTGGTTTGCAGCGTCGGTTCGACCACCAGTTGGTTAATCCGGTTGGTCTCCAGACCGCCAATCTCTTTCATAAAGTCCGGCGCTTTGATGCCCGCCGCCCAGACCATCAGATCGGCTTCAATATATTCACCGTCTTTAGTGTGCAGGCCGCCCGCATCCGCGCTGGTCACCATCGTCTGGGTCAGTACGCGAACGCCGAGTTTCGTTAATTCGTTATGCGCCGCCGAAGAAATACGCGGTGGCAGTGCAGGCAGAATACGTTCACCGGCTTCCACCAGCGTCACGTTCAGCGCGTCGTTGGTCAGTCCTTTGTAGCCGTAGCTGTGCAGCTGTTTCACTGCGTTATGCAGTTCCGCCGACAGTTCTACGCCCGTCGCGCCGCCACCGACAATCGCAATATTCACCTTACCGTTCGCGCCCAGATTGGCGGAATACTTCAGGAACAGGTTCAGCATTTCCTGGTGGAAACGACGCGCCTGATGCGGGTTATCAAGGAAGATACAGTGTTCTTTCACGCCCGGCGTGTTGAAGTCGTTGGAGGTGCTACCCAGCGCCATCACCAGCGTGTCATAGGCAATTTTTCGTTCAGGCACCAGCAGCTCACCTTTCTCATCGCGCAGTTCTGCGATAGTGATGGTTTTCGCTTCGCGATCGATGTTCATCACCGAGCCCAACTGGAACTGGAAGCCATGGTTACGGGCATGCGCCAGATAGCTCAGCGCGTCCACGCCTTCATCCAGCGAACCGGTCGCCACTTCATGCAGCAAGGGTTTCCACAGGTGGCTGTGGTTTCTGTCAACCAGCGTAATTTTCGCTTTTTTCTTGCGACCCAGCTTGTGTCCCAACTGCGTCGCCATTTCCAGCCCGCCAGCTCCCCCGCCGACAATCACGATCTTTTTCAATGGTGTAGTCAACGTGACCCCCTTAAAATGATTAACCAATTGTTAATTAAACGTTATAAACATAGCCTTTAATTAACAACAAGTTACGACAATGAAAATGTCCTTCGAGAGTGAGAATAACACATGCGGTGCATTGGTCATACCAAAATTGATGTGTATCAAGTTTTGCTGCTGAAAAGATAGACAACGCCAGAAAAACAGGCAAAAAAAACCAGCCCGAAGGCTGGCTTGATTCGACAATTCTGACAGACAAGGGGTCAACCCAGGGTCTTAAACGCTTTGATGCGCTGCAAGTGCGGCGAAATATTCTTAAACTTATGTGTCTGCTCTTCATCCCACACGATCTCATAGAAATGGTGGAGCTCTTCTGACGACCGTTGGCTGTTCAGGGCTTCGTCATGACGCGAGAGAATAACCAGGCAACGATCGCGATTCTTCTCGCGGAAGTTGGTCACGCACTTAGTGGCGATATCGGCATACTCTTCCGGACGATCGATCTTGCCTTCCATGTTCTCATACGGGAACAGGTTCGGATTAAACACCACCTGGCGAACATCGCAGAGAAAACCAATGCGTTCTGCCCAGTAGCCGCCGAGGCCAACGCCGCAAATCAACGGTCGCTCATCAACATTAAGCTGCAACATTTTGTCCACTTCTTTCAGCAGATGCTGCATGTCATGTTTCGGATGACGCGTGCTGTAGCTTATCAGTCTGACGTCCGGGTCGATAAACTGCAGCTGCAAGACTTTTTCGTGGTTTCCCGGACTGTTAGAGTCGAAACCGTGTAAATAGATAATCATCGCATCCTCACCAAACGTGCGTTAATGACCTGCTTTCTCTTCCTGCCAGCGTTCATGTAACTGGTTGAGCTGCGCGCTGACGGTTTTCCAGCGTGCCGAGTCCATCAGTTCCTGACGCGAAAATGAACCTTTATGATACAAACGTGTAACACGCTCTGCATTGATCGGCGACAGATTATCTAACACACTGACCGCCCCTTTACGATTATTGCAGACCAGAATCATATCACAACCCGCATCCAGCGATGCCTGCCCACGCTCAGCATAGCTGCCCATGATCGCGGCCCCTTCCATCGACAGATCATCAGAGAAAATGACGCCGTCAAAACCTAACTCCTGACGCAGAACTGTTTTCAGCCAGTGCGGAGAGCCGCTCGCCGGACGCGGATCAACGTCGCTGTAAATGACGTGCGCCGGCATGATAGCGTCCAGCTTGTTTTCGGTAATCAGCGTGCGGAACACGGACATATCTTTCGCCCGAATTTCCGCTTCCGGACGCGGATCGGTCGGCGTCTCTTTATGCGAATCGGCGGTTACCGCGCCGTGTCCAGGGAAATGTTTGCCGGTGGTTTTCATTCCTGCCGCGTGCATACCGTCAATAAAACGGGTCGCCATCGCCAGCGCTTTGATCGGGTCAGCATGATAGGAACGTTCGCCAATCGCGGCGCTGATATGCCCGACATCCAGTACCGGCGCAAAGCTGATATCAATATCCATCGCGATCATTTCACTGGCCATCAGCCATCCGGCCTCTTCCGCCAGTTTACCGCCTGTTTCCAGCCCGTGCAGCGCCGCAAAAGACTGTGCGGCGGGCAGTCGGGTGAATCCTTCCCGGAAACGCTGTACGCGCCCGCCTTCTTGATCGACGGCCACTACCAGATGGTTGCGCGACGCCGCACGGATCTGGCGCACCAGTTCACGTAACTGTTCCGGGTCGTGGTAATTGCGCGTAAACAGAATCAAACCGCCCACCAGCGGATGGGCCAGAATCTCACGCTCTTCCGCATCCAGCTCAAACCCTTCGACATTCAACATTACTGGACCCACACTGCTCTCCTTAATCCTTCGTTGCCAGCTGCCGCCAGGTTGCATCGGCCAGACTGATAAATTGTCGTTCGCCGGTCTGCTGCCAGCGGTATTCAAACCAACCGGCCTTCAGCATCAGTATCCACGGATACCAGCGTCTGACCTGTTGCCATAATTTGTGCCCGTCTATGCGTGCGCTAACGGCATACGCATCGACCAGTTGCCGGTGTTGCTCAACATCGTCCACCCACACCGCCGCCAGTTCAAGAGCGATATCACCGTCTCCGGCATATTCCCAGTCGATCAGCCGTAGCCCTGCCGGGCCATGAACGATGTTGGCGGCGTGGACATCCATATGCAGCGGCGCGAGGCGTAGCGGACGAGGCTCCCCTCGCTTGCGCAGACGTTTTAACTCTCTTAACCAGCGTGGTGTTCGCCGTGCCGGATCGCTTCCCTGCCAGTATTGTTCCAGCAGCGGTAGCAGACAGATACGCCAGCCAAAGCAGGGCTGCTGATGAAGATAATACAGTAAGCTCGCCAGTTCGTCGGCTCCCGGCAGTCCGGATTTTATCTCACCCGGAACATAGTCCACCGCCATCCAGCCGTTCAGGTAAAAACGCGGCTTCGGCGCAAGGCTTTCAGGCAGCCGCGATAAAGCATGATACTGGCGTAAAAAATGCGCTTGCGGCGCATCGGGATCGTGATGGCGGCGAAGAACCAGCCGCTGGGTTGGACTTTCAATAATCACACTCCCACCGCTAAGACCGCTCTGGCCTTCAGCGACGGGACGATAGTGCGGAAAGTAGCGCGACAACACCGCGTCGCGCTCTGGGATATTATTGCTGCTGAACGGCACCTTTACCTGACCAGATTATCTCGCCAGTTTGTACCAGCATTAGTTGCATTTGCAGTGATGGCGCGTTGACGTTACCCGAGGCGCTGGAATAAAGCACGTAGTGCGCGCCAACGTTACGGGCAATACCAATCGCTTTGCTACGCGTTCCCAGACTGTCCTGCGGCGACAGCCCTAACTGCTGTTTTGCCATCGACAACTGTTGCGCAGAGACCAGGGTAAATTTGCCATTGTTCGCCAACGCATTGCGCAGCGTTTCAGTGGCTTCACCCGCGTTCAGCGAACCGTTAGTACGGTTATTCACGCTATCGACCAGCAGTACGCTCCCCGCCGTCACGCCGTCGGCCTGCAACATTTTGCCCACCATCGGCTGCATCGCGCTATTCCAGTCGTAATGACGTATGCGCGGCGCCGGTGCCGCAGTCTGATCTTCATGTTCAATAGGCCCCGGCTGCCCCGGGATCGTGGGCACCGAAGGGACCCCAGGAGCAGGTTCTTGCGGCTGTGCGGGCTGTTCCGGCGTGGGTTTCACCTCTTCAACCGGAGCAGGTTCACGTTGCACCACACAACCGGACAGGAACATCGCCAGCGCGGCTATCAATGCGTAGCGACTCATTTTTGTCTTCAAGATTCACCCCTTACAAATAAAGATAAAGTCTGACTTTGTGCGCCCCCAGATAATTGGCGCTGCCATACAGCGTGACCGACGAATGCGCCGGAATCGTCACGCTGCGCGGCGCTTCCAGAGGATGCATTTCTAACCCCCTGGCGTCATACCAGTAAAAGCGATAATGAACGGTAACGGGTTTTTGCCTTTCGTTATACAGCGTTGAGGATGCAGAGGGCTGAATATCAGACGTGGTCAATGTCGGCGCTTGCGCGGTGATACCCGCTGCCAGCAGCGTCGACTCCATCACCAGCGACTGTTCATCGCTTACCGGGATCTCAGGATGAGAACGGCACCCGGCAAGTAAGAGCAGACCCAGTGACAGCGCAATGCATCCTCTGGTCATCATGACAGGCCTTTGTGCGCGAGCATAGGACCGAGCGCGCGACCGCCCAGCAGATGCATATGGATGTGATACACCTCCTGACCGCCATGACGATTGGTATTCATGATCAGGCGGTAGCCATCTTCGGCAATGCCTTCCTGCTCGGCAATTTTTGCCGCCACGGTAATCATCCGTCCCAGCGCCTGCTCATGCTCTGCGCTGACGTCATTGACCGTCGGGATCAGAACGTTGGGAATGATCAGGATGTGTGTAGGCGCCTGAGGTGAAATATCCCGGAATGCCGTCACCAGGTCATCCTGGTAAACGATATCGGAAGGGATTTCACGACGAATAATCTTGCTGAATATAGTCTCTTCTGCCACGACGTTTTCCTTTTCTAAAAATTGCCATGCGTGATGTCATGCTACGCTGAGCCACATTGCGAGTATAGAGTATGATCGACTTAAACCTGCTCTTTCAACCTTAACCCACGATTTCTTAAGCAAAAAACCATCACAATGGCGCTCTTATAACCATTTATCCCCTCTCCTGTGCCAAAAAGTAATGAAACAAGATTTCAGAAAGCAAGTTACATCTGTTTACAGAGTAAATATGAATGCGTATATTTCGCATTTGCATTTTCATGCGTATTAAATGGTTAGAAAAATAAAAAGGGGCTCATCGCCACCTTACACGGCCTGAGCCAGAGTTCGTTCACTATTAAGGGCTTTCTGATGTCTTTCACAACACACAACAAGGATGAACAATGCCAGGCTGGCGCAACACCCTCGTTGCTGGCAGCCTGCATCGCGATGGCATTGATACCATCCATGAGTTTCGCGGCGACCACACCGGAAGAGACCGTCATTGTTGACGGTTCTGCGCCAGCAACCTTTGCGGACAACGACGAACAGGATTACAGCGTCAAATCCACCACCGCCGGAACCAAAATGATGATGACCCAACGCGATATTCCGCAGTCGGTCAGCATCGTCAGCGAACAACGTTTGGAAGACCAGCAGTTGCAAACGCTGGGCGACGTGATGGACAGCACGCTGGGGATCAGCAAAAGCCAGGCGGATTCTGACCGCGTCAGTTACTTCTCCCGTGGTTTCCAGATTGATAACTATATGGTTGATGGTATTCCGACCTGGTTCGAATCCCGCTGGAACCTGGGTGACGCCCTCACCGATATGGCGCTCTATGAGCGCGTGGAAGTGGTACGCGGTGCAAACGGTCTGATGACCGGCACCGGCAACCCGTCAGCCTCCATCAATATGATCCGCAAACACGCCACCAGCCGCGAGTTCAAAGGTAACGTCTCGGCGGAATATGGCAGCTGGAATAAACAGCGCTACGTGATGGATCTGCAAAGCCCGCTCACCGATGACGGTAATGTACGCGGCCGCATAGTGGCAGGTTATCAGGACAACGACTCCTGGCTCGATCGCTATCACAACGAGAAAAACTTCTTCTCTGGCATCATTGATGCTGACCTGGGTGAAACCACCAGCCTGGCCGCCGGGTATGAGTACCAAAAAATCAGAGTGGATAGCCCAACCTGGGGTGGCCTGCCGCGCTGGAACACCGATGGCAGCAAAAACAGCTATGACCGCGCCCGTAGCACCGCGCCAGACTGGGCGTATAACGATAAAGAGATCAATAAAGTCTTTGTCACGTTCAAACAGCGTTTTACCGACACCTGGCAGGCGACGATGAATGCCACTCACTCGGAAATCAAGTTCGACAGTAAAACGATGTATGTCGATGCGTATGTGAATAAGGCAGATGGCATGCTGGTCGGTCCTTACAGCAACTATGGACCGGGGTTCGATTACGTGGGCGGTACGGGCTGGAACAGCGGCAAACGTAAAGTCGATGCGCTGGATCTTTTTGCTGACGGCAGCTATGACCTGTTTGGTCGTCAGCATAACCTGATGTTCGGCGGCAGCTACAGCAAACAGAACAACCGCTATTACAGCTCCTGGGCTAACGTCTTCCCGGATGAGATCGGCAGTTTCAATAACTTCAATGGCAATTTCCCGGAAACCGACTGGGCACCGCAATCACTGGCCCAGGACGACACCACGCACATGAAGTCGTTGTACGCCGCAACGCGCGTTTCACTGGCTGATCCGCTGCACTTGATCCTCGGCGCACGCTATACCAACTGGCGTATTGATACCCTAAGCTACAGCATGGAAAAAAACCACACTACGCCCTATGCCGGTCTGGTTTATGACATCAATGATAACTGGTCTACTTACGCCAGTTATACCTCCATCTTCCAGCCTCAGAATAAACGCGATAGCGGCGGGAAATACCTTACGCCCATCACCGGTAACAACTATGAGGTTGGCCTCAAGTCTGACTGGATGAACAGCCGACTGACCACCACCCTCGCCGTGTTCCGCATTGAGCAGGATAACGTTGCCCAGTCGACCGGTTCACCGATTCCGGGTAGCAATGGCGAAATCGCCTATAGAACCGCGAACGGGACCGTCAGTAAAGGGGTTGAGTTCGAAGTTAACGGCGCGATTACCGATAACTGGCAGATGACCTTTGGCGCGACGCGTTACGTCGCAGAAGACAATGAAGGCAACGCCGTTAATCCGAATCTGCCACGTACCAGCGTCAAGCTTTTCACCCGCTACCGTCTGCCGGTGATACCTGATTTGACCGTCGGCGGTGGCGTGAACTGGCAGAACCGCGTCTACACCGATACCGCGACGCCGTACGGTACCTTCCGTGCTGAGCAAGGCAGTTACGCGCTGGTGGATTTATTCACCCGCTATCAGGTAACCAAAAACTTCTCCGTGCAGGGTAACGTCAATAACCTGTTCGATAAAACCTACGATACCAACGTTGAAGGGTCGATTGTTTATGGTGAGCCACGCAATATGAGCATCACCGCAAACTATCAGTTCTGATTGTAGCCCGTAAAAAAGGCAGCCATTCGGCTGCCTTAGTTCTCCCCAACTTCTTAGGTCTTAGCTGTTACGGATGTATTCATCCATCTCAGTTTTCAGGTTATCGGATTTCGTACCGAAAATTGCCTGAACACCGGAACCTGCGACCACCACACCAGCGGCACCCAGTTTCTTCAGGCCAGCCTGATCCACTTTAGCCACGTCAGCCACGCTGACACGCAGACGGGTAATGCACGCATCCAGGTTAGTGATGTTTTCTTTACCACCAAATGCCGCAATCAACGCAGGAGCCATTTCACTGGTCGCGCCCGCTTTCGCGTCATCGGTATTATCTTCACGACCCGGAGTCTTCAGATCCAGCGCTTTGATCAGCACGCGGAAGATGGTGTAGTAAACAATTGCGTAGCCCGCACCGACAATCGGGAACAGCCACAGCTTGCTGCTGTTACCGGACAGCACGATAAAGTCGATCAGACCGTGTGAGAACGACGTACCGTCACGCATACCCAACAGGATACAGATTGGGAACGCCAGACCCGCCAGAATCGCGTGGATAACGTACAGGATCGGCGCAACGAACATGAAGGAGAATTCGATCGGTTCGGTGATACCAGTCAGGAACGAAGTCAGCGCCGCGGAGATCATGATGCCGCCCACTTTGGCGCGGTTTTCTGGTTTCGCAGAGTGCCAGATAGCGATCGCAGCCGCCGGCAGACCATACATTTTGAACAGGAAGCCGCCAGACAACATGCCCGCTGTCGGATCACCCGCCATGTAGCGAGGGATATCGCCGTGGAAGACCTGACCTGCCGCGTTGGTGTATTCGCCGATCTGCATCTGGAAAGGAACGTTCCAGATATGGTGCAGACCAAACGGTACCAGGCAGCGTTCAATGAAGCCGTAGATACCGAACGCCACAACCGGGTTCTGATACGCAGCCCACTGAGAGAATGTCTGGATTGCCGTACCGATTGGCGGCCAAATGAAGGACAGAACCACACCGGTAAAGATCGCCGCCAGACCAGAGATGATCGGCACGAAACGCTTACCAGCAAAGAAGCCCAGATACTCAGGCAGCTTGATACGGTAGAAGCGGTTAAACATGTATGCTGCAATCGCACCGGAGATAATCCCCCCGAGTACACCCGTATCCGCAAGGTGTTTTGCTGCGATTTCTTCAGCAGGTAAATGCAGAACCAGCGGCGCGACCACGGCCATGGTTTTTACCATGATGCCATAGGCGACAACCGAAGCCAGAGCCGAAACGCCATCGTTGTTGGTAAAGCCAAGCGCGACACCGATAGCGAAAATCAGCGGCATGTTTGCAAAAACAGAACCGCCGGCTTCTGCCATCACGTGCGATACAACGGCTGGCAGCCAGCTGAAGTTTGCGGACCCGACGCCCAGCAGGATACCTGCGATAGGCAATACGGATACCGGCAGCATCAGCGATTTACCGACCTTTTGCAGGTTAGCAAATGCATTCTTAAACATAATTGAGAGTGCTCCTGAGTATTTGTGCTTTCTACGTTCACACGCATTGGCGAGGGGGGAGAACCCCGCCGTGGACAGGGCATCTAAGTGCCCTTTATTTATTACACAGAGTAAAATAAATCGGCGAAATATAGTTTGACGGCTATCACGTTTCAACTCTGGACAGCGCGTTAAGTTGCACATTTTGACAAAAAAGGTATCAGAATGTGTCAGTTCGCTCATTCACCGCCCACTTTGTGGCGGTGAACTTTACTCGCTTTAGTTATTAATTACGAGCTTTAAAAAAACTCATCTACGAGGCTGACTGCAGGCGGGAAGCGTTGATATGGAACAGGCGGGCAAAGTTATCGGTGGTGATCTGCGCCAATTCTTCAACCGCCACACCTTTCAATACGGCCATGTATTCCGCCACATCGCGGACCATCGCAGGCTGATTCTCCTTACCCCGATGCGGTACCGGCGCGAGATACGGAGAGTCCGTCTCCACCAGCAGTCGATCCAACGGCACATATCGCGCAGCGTCACGTAATTGTTCAGCATTACGGAAGGTCACAATGCCGGAAAAGGAGATATAAAAACCCAAATCCAGGAGTTTACCCGCCGTTTCTCTGTCTTCTGTAAAACAGTGTAGTACGCCGCCACAATCCGTCACGTTTTCATGACGAAGAATCGCCAGCGTATCGGCGCGGGCATCGCGCGTGTGGACGATCACCGGTTTGTTCAGTTCACGGCCGATCTGGATATGATGAATGAACGACGCCTGCTGGCGCACTTTTGTTTCGGGAGTATAAAAGTAGTCCAGTCCCGTCTCTCCCATCGCCACCACGTCGTCATCAGCCGCCAGATGACGCAGTTCTTCCACGTCATACGGTTCGTCCTGATTGAGTGGATGTACGCCGCACGAGAAAACGACGTTATCGCGCTGGCCGACCAGTTCCCGCATTCCGCGGTACCCTGGCAGCGTTGTCGCCACCGCCAGACAGAATTTCACATCGCGCGCAGCGGCTTTCGCCAGCACGTCATCCACATCCTTATGCAGAGATTGATAATCCAGGCCATCGAGATGGCAGTGCGAGTCGACTAAAAACATAATGTCTCTCTTACAGGTGGGGAACAGGCAACACAGTGCCTGGTTGCAGGTAATGCTCGATTTGCAAAAGAAGATCGGTTAACACCAGTTCACGGTTTATTCCGGTCACGTTAAGCAGTTGTTCGCGGCAGTGGCAGATGGCATTGAGGATTGCCTGAATACGCGTCTGAGAAAGCTGACCCGCAATCGTGGCGATCAGTTGCCCGGCATCCGCGTTGGTCATCACACTGGCCCCGTGCTGACGTTTAAGCGCATCCATCATTAACGTCGCCAGCCAGTGCAGTCTGACAGGCGCCTGTTCATGGTTAAGCACCGTCAATAATGAGTACCAGTCACCAGCAGGAATGCTGCTCGCCAGCGCCTGACACAACGCGTCACGTTGGGACCAGCTTTCGGACCCCAGGAGCGTCAGCGCCGCCCCCGGAGAACCGGCACTCAGGCGCAGCGCAGTCAATAACGCATCTTGTGACGCTGTCACTTCTCGTGCAAGCCACGATACCGCGTATGATTCACTCGGCGGCGCGAGATGATGTAAACGACACCGGCTGCGCAGCGTTGCCAGTAACCTCGCGGGTTCACGGCTGGCGAGAAAGAACCAGGTTTGCGCGGGCGGTTCTTCCAGCGTTTTGAGCAGCGCATTGGCGGCGGCATCAGTCATCAGCGCCGCATCCGGGATCCAGACCACTTTGGCTCCGCCCAGTCGCGCACGCTCATACAGTTTTTCACTCACTTCACGCACAGCATCAATACCCAGCGTGCTTTTCCCTTTTTCCGGGAACAGTGAATAGTAGTCCGGATGCGTTCCTGCCTGCATCAACTGGCAACCACGGCAGTGGCCACAGCTTTTATGTCCATCCGGTTGTTGACAAAGCAGGTAGCGGCTCAACGCATAGATCAAAGCATCGTCGCCCATCCCCGGTAGGGCCTGAATCAGTAACGCATGGTGACCCCTTCCCGCCTGATAGCTCGCTACCAGCTTCTCGAAGTCAGGTCGTAACCATGGATACCATTTCATTCTCCCTGCTCCTTCACCCACTCGGTGATGGTGGTACGGATATCGCTCATCACCGTATCCAGCGGCTGCGTCGCATCAATCGTGCGGATACTGGCATCCTGAGCGGCAAGCTCGAGGTAACGAGCGCGAGTACGATTAAAGAAATCAAACGATTCCTGTTCGATGCGGTCCAGTTCGCCACGGGCGCGAGCGCGCTTCAGACCCACCTCTGGCGTGACGTCGAGGTACAGGGTTAAATCCGGGCGGAAATCCCCCAGTACCGCATCACGAAGCGTCGCCAGCATCTGCTGATCGACCCCGCGCCCACCACCCTGATACGCCTGCGTGGACAGATCATGACGGTCGCCAATTACCCATTTACCTTCTGCAAGCGCAGGTTTAATGACCGTCTCAACCAACTGCACTCGCGCGGCATAGAACATCAGCACTTCGGCTTTTACGGTAATGGTTTCGTCACCGACCGAACGAATGTCCAGTACCAGGCTACGCAGTTTTTCTGCCAGCTGCGTACCGCCCGGCTCGCGGGTAAAAACCATCTCGCGAATACCGAGTTGTTCAAGCGTCTCAACCACAACATTCTTTGCAGTCGTTTTTCCGGCGCCTTCCAGCCCCTCGATGACGATATACTTACTGCGCATTTTTTTCCTTAAGCACTTTCAGATAGTCCTGCACTGACCGGTTATGGCTGGCAAGATTAGTATTAAAAGTATGACCGCCTTTACCATCGGCCACAAAATAGAGATACGGCGTTTTGGCCGGATGCGCCGCCGCTTTTAGCGAGGCTTCACCCGGCATCGCAATCGGTCCTGGCGGGAGTCCTGTTATCGTGTAGGTATTATAGGCCGTTGGCGTTTCCAGGTCCGCGCGCGAGATCTTGCCATTATAACGCTCCCCCATTCCGTAAATCACCGTTGGATCGGTCTGGAGACGCATCCCGATCCGCAGGCGGTTAATAAAGACAGAGGCGACCTGATCGCGCTCGCTGGCAATGGCCGTCTCTTTTTCAATAATCGAGGCCATCGTCACCAGTTGGTTTTGATCTTTATACGGCAGTCCTTCCGCACGCCCTTCCCAGACGCGCTCAACCGCCTTCACCATTTTCTGATGTGCGCGCTTAAGCAAGGCAACATCCGTGGTATTGGCGGTATACATCCAGGTATCGGGCCAGAACCAACCCTCCAGCCCATCCATACTTTCAAGGCCCAGCGCTTTTGCAACGGTTTCGTAGCGATCGTCGCTCAGGGTATGCTTGATATACGGCGCATCACGCAGCTGTTTGAGATAGTCGCTTAAGCGCATACCTTCTACCAGCCGCAGTGGGAATTGCGCCTCTTTGCCACTTTCCAGCAGTTGCAGCATCTCGCGGACGCTCATACCCGGCGTTAAACGGTAGGTTCCGGCCTTAAAGTGGGAGAGTTCTGGCTCGACGCGCAGCAACCATTGAAACACGCGCGGGCGGTTAATCACCCGATCCGCATACAGCTGATCGCCCAGGGCCAGACGCCCGGTACCCGGCTTAAGGGTAAAAATGGTCTCTTCTTTGATCAGGATTTTACTGTCCGCCAGATGGCGAACCTTCCACATTCCCGCCCCTGCGGCAATGCCCAATACAACAACCAGTAAAAAGACAACACGAAACATTTTTTTCATGACTAATTCGGATGCTCACACAGTGGGGCCAGAAACTGAAATAATACACGTGAAGACAACGTGTTAGCGCCATAAGCCCGCACAGGTACAATCGGCATCAGCGCATTGCAGACCACCATTTCATCGGCATGTTGCAGCGCTGCTTCGCGGGCATGGGTTTCGACAACCTGAAAAGACGATTGTGCCAGTTTCCGGATACAGAATTGTCGCATAATACCGTTCACTCCCGCCTGATCGAGGCGCGGCGTATAGACCACATTGTCTTTTCGCCAGAATAAATTAGCCGCACAGCATTCCGTAACCCAACCCTCACTGTCAAGAACCAACGCCTCTTCGGCGTCCGTCTGCTCAAGATGAGAACGGATCAGCACTTGTTCGAGCCGGTTCAGGTGCTTGATGCCCGCGAGCAAAGGGTTACGCCCCAGACGAACCGGGCTTAAGGCAAGCGTGATCCCCTGTTCGCGCCAGCGGTCATAATGCTGCGGATAGGCAGACACAGAGAGAATGCGGGTGCTGTCACGACACTGCGCGCCGCTGTATCCTCGTCCCCCACTTCCACGGCTGATAATCACCTTCAGTACCGCACGTGGATGGCCCGCGGCCAGCACGGTCATTTCGCGCTCAAGCACATCCCAGTCATCAAAGGCAATCAGCAACGTTGCGCAGGCCGCCTGCAAGCGCCGCAAATGCGCCGCCAGCAGCGATACGGTGCCGTCGAGAATGCACGCAGTGGTAAAGCAGCCATCGCCAAACTGGATGGCGCGATCGCTTGCGGGAAGAGATTCCTGTTCACGGCCATTGATCAAGAACATGGTGGCTCCTTAGGCATGGCCCGTTAGTGTCGCAGGATGGTTAGCGCAGGACAAGGGAAGAAAACGCAATAAAAAAGGCCCGACAAGCGGACCTTTTAACCAGGAAGGCAGAACGGCGGTCAGACCTTTTTAAAGATCAATGAACCGTTAGTCCCACCGAAACCGAAGGAGTTACACAGCGTGTACTCCATTCCGCTGACCTGACGCGCTTCGTGAGGAACGAAGTCCAGATCGCAACCTTCATCCGGGTTATCCAGGTTGATGGTTGGCGGAACAGCCTGATCGCGCAGCGCCAGGATAGAGTAAATCGACTCTACCGCGCCCGCTGCACCCAACAGGTGGCCGGTCATGGACTTGGTGGAACTCACCATCACACGGCTTGCCGCATCGCCAAAGACAGATTTAACAGCCTGCGCTTCAGCTTTATCGCCTGCAGGCGTGGACGTCCCATGGGCGTTAACGTAGCCAATCTGGCCAGGTTCAATCGCCGCATCACGCAATGCATTGACCATCGCCAGGGCTGCACCAGCGCCGTTTTCCGGCGGCGACGTCATGTGGTAAGCGTCACTGCTCATCCCGAAGCCAACGACTTCAGCATAAATTTTTGCGCCGCGCGCTTTAGCATGCTCGTACTCTTCCAGTACCACCATGCCTGCACCGTCGCCCAGAACAAAGCCATCTCGCTCTTTGTCCCACGGGCGGCTTGCCGCTTGCGGGTTATCGTTACGGGTAGACAACGCACGTGCTGCGCCAAAGCCGCCTACGCCCAGTGGCGTACTGGCTTTTTCAGCACCGCCCGCGACCATCGCGTCCGCATCGCCGTATGCAATGATACGCGCGGCATGACCGATGTTATGTACGCCTGAGGTGCAGGCGGTCGCGATAGAGATGCTTGGCCCACGCAGGCCATACATGATGGTCAGGTGACCCGCCACCATGTTAACAATCGTCGACGGAACGAAGAATGGGCT
Organism: Citrobacter sp. Ca225; assembly: GCF_030337175.1. NCBI lineage: Bacteria > Pseudomonadati > Pseudomonadota > Gammaproteobacteria > Enterobacterales > Enterobacteriaceae > Citrobacter > Citrobacter sp. Ca225. Next base: position 272,631 of record NZ_JAOWCD010000100.1, read on the forward strand.
GATTTTACGCGGTCCACCGTTCACCAGAGAACTGTGGTTTTCTTCAATCAGTCCGAGACCGCCGATACCGGAGCCAATAGCGGCGCCAATACGGGATGCGTTCTCTTCCGTTACTTCAAGGCCAGAATCCTGCATGGCCTGAACGCCAGCGACAATTCCATATTGAATGAAGGCATCCATCTTGCGCTGTTCTTTGCGCGAGATAATGTCATCACAGTTAAAATCCTTTACTAAGCCAGCAAATTTCGTTGCATAGGCGCTAGTATCGAAATGGTCGATCAGGCTGATGCCACTCTGACCGGCAAGGAGAGCTTTCCAGGTAGACTCTACGGTATTGCCGACAGGAGACAACATGCCCAGTCCGGTCACAACTACACGACGCTTAGACACGGTTGTCCTCCAGGGAGGGATAATTGATTCAAGTGGGACAAAAAGATAAAACTCAGGCGGTCGAATGACCGCCTGGAGATGTTCACTTACGCCTGGTGGCCGTTGATGTAATCAATGGCAGCCTGAACGGTGGTGATTTTCTCAGCTTCTTCGTCCGGAATCTCAGTATCAAACTCTTCTTCCAGAGCCATTACCAGCTCAACGGTGTCAAGAGAATCTGCGCCCAGGTCTTCAACGAAAGAAGCATTGTTGGTAACTTCTTCCTGCTTAACGCCCAGCTGTTCGCCGATAATTTTCTTAACGCGTTCTTCGATAGTGCTCATACTCTTAAATTTCCTATCAAAACTCGCTTTCGCGATGGTTTTCGTAGTGTATAAAATGTTGAAAAATTTGCAACTAAATCCCGGCAGGTCTTACCACGATTTTACGTTATTTTGAGGCCAAGACCTATAATAACGCAAATATTTTTCTACGCTTTATCCTTCAAATTGTCTCTGTGTTGGCTGCATCCTCAAACTCTGGTCACATAGTCATCTATGCTCGCCGGCTTTTCGGTCTTGCCGCCTTGATACAATTTGGATGATTTTGCGTATCTCGTGGTTAAACCATATACATCCCGCCGTTGACGTGCAAAGTCTCACCCGTGATGTAACCTGCTTCGTCAGAGGCTAAAAATGCAACCGCACTGGCGATCTCTTTCGGATCGCCAAGACGACCTGCAGGAACTGCCGCCAACGTACCCGCACGCTGCTCATCAGTCAGCGCACGCGTCATGTCCGTTTCAATAAAGCCCGGAGCAACAACGTTCACTGTAATACCGCGGGACGCAACTTCGCGTGCCAGCGATTTACTGAAGCCGATCAGACCCGCTTTCGCCGCAGCGTAGTTTGTCTGACCCGCATTTCCCATGGTACCAACCACAGAACCGACAGTGATAATACGTCCATGACGCTTTTTCATCATAGCGCGCATTACCGCTTTTGACAGGCGGAAAACAGATGAAAGATTGGTTTCGAGAATATCGTTCCACTCATCATCTTTCATTCGCATCAGCAGGTTATCACGTGTGATACCGGCATTATTGACCAGGATATCCACTTCACCAAATTCTGCGCGAATTTTTTCCAGAACAGATTCGATAGATGCTGGATCAGTCACATTCAACATCAGACCTTTACCTTTAGCACCTAAGTAATCGCTGATGGCCTGAGCGCCACTTTCGCTGGTCGCGGTACCGATAACGGTCGCGCCACGGGCAACAAGCGTCTCTGCAATTGCGCGGCCAATGCCACGACTTGCACCGGTAACCAGCGCGATTTTTCCTTCAAAACTCATGGTGTTCCTCTTTTATTGCGCAAGTGCCGCCGACATTGCCGCCGGTTCGTTCAGAGCCGAGGCAGTCAGGGTATCAACAATACGTTTCGTCAGGCCCGTAAGCACTTTACCTGGTCCCACTTCATACAGGTGCTCGACACCCTGAGACGCCATTAATTCAACGCTCTTCGTCCACTGTACCGGACTGTACAACTGGCGCACCAACGCATCGCGAATGGCGTCTGCGTCAGTTTCACATTTCACGTCCACGTTGTTGATAACCGGTACAGATGGCGCGTTAAAGGTAATTTTCGCTAATTCTGCTGCCAGTTTTTCCGCTGCTGGCTTCATCAGCGCACAGTGAGACGGTACGCTCACCGGTAACGGCAGCGCACGTTTTGCACCGGCGGCTTTACAGGCGGCACCAGCACGCTCAACGGCTTCTTTATGCCCGGCGATAACGACCTGTCCCGGTGAGTTATAGTTCACCGGCGAGACCACCTGGCCTTCTGCGGCTTCTTCGCACGCTTTTGCAATGGACGCATCATCGAGACCGATGATAGCAGACATACCGCCTGTGCCTTCCGGAACGGCTTCCTGCATGAATTTACCACGCAGCTCAACCAGACGCACTGCGTCAGCAAAATTAATGACACCGGCGCAAACCAGCGCAGAGTATTCACCAAGGCTATGACCCGCCATCAGCACAGGCGCTTTACCGCCCTGCTGTTGCCAGACGCGATACAGCGCAACGGACGCGGCTAACAGCGCAGGCTGCGTCTGCCAGGTCTTGTTCAGTTCTTCAGCCGGCCCCTGTTGAGTCAGCGCCCACAGGTCATAGCCCAGCGCCGCAGAAGCGTCGGCAAACGTCTCTTCGACGATGGGATAGCTTGCCGCCATATCGGCTAACATCCCAACGGTCTGGGAACCCTGTCCAGGGAACACAAATGCGAATTGCGTCATGTTTAAATCCTTATACTAGAAACGAACCAGCGCGGAGCCCCAGGTGAATCCACCGCCAAAGGCTTCAAGCAACACAAGCTGACCTTCTTTGATACGTCCGTCACGCACGGCTTCATCCAGCGCGCAAGGAACGGAGGCCGCAGACGTGTTGCCGTGTCTGTCCAGAGTCACCACCACATTGTCCATCGACATGCCCAGTTTTTTGGCCGTCGCGCTGATGATACGTAGGTTAGCCTGATGCGGAACCAGCCAGTCAAGTTCTGAACGATCCAGGTTATTGGCCGCCAGTGTCTCGTCGACAATGTGTGCAAGTTCGGTAACAGCCACTTTGAACACTTCGTTGCCTGCCATCGTCAAATGAATCGAATTTTCCGGATTCACGCGATCGGCATTCGGCAGCGTCAGCAGTTCGCCATAGCGGCCATCAGCATGCAGATGGGTAGAGATGATGCCCGGCTTGTCAGAGGCGCTCAGTACCACGGCACCGGCACCATCGCCAAAAATAATGATTGTGCCACGATCGGTTGGATCGCAGGTGCGGGCCAGAACATCGGAACCAACCACCAGCGCGTATTTGACCGCACCCGTTTTAACGTACATGTCGGCGACGCTTAATGCGTAAGTAAAGCCGGCACAGGCTGCGGCGACGTCAAACGCCGGGCAGCCTTTGATGCCCAGCATGTTCTGAATCTGGCATGCTGCGCTGGGGAATGCATGTGTCGCTGAGGTGGTCGCTACCACAATCAAGCCAATCTGTTCTTTATCAATGCCCGCCATTTCCAGCGCGCGTTGAGCCGCCGTAAAACCCATCGTTGAGACGGTTTCATTCGGCGCAGCAATATGGCGTTCACGAATACCTGTACGGGTGACAATCCACTCGTCAGACGTATCGACCATTTTTTCCAGATCGGCGTTAGTCCGCACCTGTTCAGGCAGATAGCTGCCAGTACCAATAATCTTTGTATACATGTACGCTCAGTCACTTTTTGGTTATATACCGCGCATCACAACGGCTAAGATGCTGGGGCTCTCACGCCACACCGTAATCAGTGTGGCTGCGATGTGTCGCCATTACCAGCATCCAGCATTGTAAATCCAGCTGGGTATACAGATTCCAGGCGAGCGGCAATTCGCTGAGGAACTTGTCGCTGCACCGCCTGCACTGCCTGTTCAATCGCGACGGTAAACGCTCGCTGATTGGCCGCACCATGACTTTTTATCACCGTGCCGCGCAATCCTAACAGACAGGCGCCATTATACTGGTCGGGGTTGAGGTGACTGAATCGCCTCGCCAGGCTTTTTTGTAACCAACGTTTTAATATCAGCAGCCACCACGACCGTTTTTTACCCTCACCCTGAGATTTCAGCAGTGAAAGGAACATTCTGACAACACCTTCCATCGTCTTTAATGTGACATTGCCTGTAAAACCGTCACATACCAGCACATCCGTTTTCCCCGTCAATAACTCATTGGCTTCAAGATAGCCGATGTAATTGATGGAAGGGATCGTTTTTAGCACCACAGAGGCATCCCGAATGCTGTCGAGCCCCTTGGTTTCTTCTTCACCAATGTTGAGCAGGGCCACACGAGGGTTGTTAATACCGACCACTTCTTCCGCAAGCACCGAGCCCATAATGGCAAATTGCACCAGCATCTTGCTGTCGCAATCGACGTTCGCCCCCAGATCGAGGACCACCGTCTTCCCTTTCTGCTGATGCGGCAAAACCGTCACCAGCGCAGGACGCTCAATACCGTCGAGCGGTTTGAGCAATAATTTTGCAAGTCCCATCAGCGCACCGGTATTTCCAGCGCTGATGCAGGCTTGTGCTCGCCCTTCCTTCACGAGTTCCAGCGCCACACGCATTGAGCTCCCGCGACTGGCGCGGATTGCCTGCGAAGGCCGGGCATCACTGGCGATAACTGACTGTGCAGGGATAATCTGCAGACGCGAACGTTGTTCAAAGTCAGCTTTAGCAAGTAATGGCGTGATAGTATCGGGATCCCCGACTAAAAGAAGTGTGAGTTGTGAATTAGAATTCAGTGCCTGCAATGCTGCAGGCACTGTCACGGAAGGGCCAAAATCACCCCCCATGACATCTAACGCCAGGGTTAGACGTGTCAAAGTCGTTTCGCCGCCTGGTTTGGTATTTCCCCGCAGCAACGGGGAATTTCCTCACTAAGCTTCATCACACGGTTTCTCTTCGTCTCTTACGCGAAAGAGGCATTAACAGCCTGCCTGCTACGTAAAATTCGTTGAGTAACGCGTGATTACTTAGCGATTACCTTGCGGCCACGGTAGTAACCGTCGGCGGTGATGTGGTGACGCAGGTGTTTTTCACCAGAAGTTTTGTCTACAGACAGGCTGGTGACTGCGGTCAGAGCGTCATGAGAACGACGCATGCCACGTTTGGAACGGGTTGGTTTATTCTGTTGTACGGCCATGGACCTTACTCCTCAATTACTTACGCTTTAAGCTGGCTAATACGGCAAATGGGTTTGGTTTTTGCGCTTCATCAGGCAGTTCACCAAAGACCATGTCCGCCTCGGACACTTCACAGTGTTCAGAATCATGCACCGGAACTACCGGCAAGGAGAGGATAATTTCATCTTCCACCATTGCAAGCAGATCGATTTCACCGAATTCGTTAACCTCAATCGGCTCATACGCTTCCGGGAGTGCTTCAGCCTGTTCGTCGGAACGAACCGGACTGAAACAATACGTTGTGTGAACATGATGAGGAAACGGCTTCCCGCAACGCTGACATGCGAGCGTTACCGAAACCTTCGCATCACCGGTAATCACGGCAAGACGTTGGTTATCGATAGCAAACGACATGGCGCATTCCACATCACTGTCCACACTGACTACAGAATCGGCGACGCGCTCTACCAGATCAGAAGTATAGATACCTTCATAATCGAGGCGTTTTTGAGCCGTACGAACCGGATCAAGAGTCAGGGGTAATTTTACCTTTTGCATAGGGCGCGCATATTAACTTTGTAACGTCATATAGTCAAAGAAAAAGGCAGCCTGCGGTTGCCTTTTGCCAATAATTCGCACACATTGCGGTTTACAGACTTATTTTCGCTCAGGAGACGCCACAACGGCACGCCTGAAGGACGAAGAGCATAGTTTAAAATGGCTCTCATCAATACGCTATATCTGGTGGAAAAAATATGCCTAATCTCATTCTTGCCTCCACATCTCCCTGGCGCCGCGCCCTGCTGGAAAAACTGGCGATGCCCTTTGAATGCGCGGCCCCTGAGGTTGACGAAACGCCGATGCCCGGAGAGAGTCCTCGCCACTTAGTCAACCGACTGGCGCAAGAGAAAGCGCAATCGCTGGCTCACCGCTTTCCGTCTCATCTTATTATTGGTTCCGATCAGGTATGCGTACTGGATGGCGAAATCGCCGGTAAGCCCTTAACAGAAGAGAAAGCCTGCCAACAGTTAGCCAAAGCCAGCGGCAATATCATTACATTCTATACCGGTCTGGCGCTGTATAACTCCGCGACGGGACATTTACAGACCGAGGTGGAGCCCTTTGACGTTCACTTCCGCCATCTCAGTGAAACGGAAATTGAAGACTATGTGCGTAAAGAACGCCCGCTGCACTGCGCAGGGAGTTTTAAAAGCGAAGGTCTGGGGATTGCGCTCTTTGAGCGCTTAGAGGGGCGAGACCCAAACACGCTGATTGGTTTACCGCTGATCGCACTGTGCCAGATGTTACGTCGGGAAGAGATGAACCCGCTGAAAACCTGATTAATAGCACTATCCAGTAGGCGGGAGAATGAGACCTGCCGGATGGCGACGTAAACGTCTTATCCGGCAGGTTTAGCGCGATAAATGCGCATCAGGCCGGCTTACGTAACACCTGTAAACAGCGCTTCAGTTGGTCGTCCATCGGCGCTTCAATGCGCAGCACCTCACCCGTACCCGGGTGGGTAAATTTCAGTGCTGCTGCATGCAGGAACAGACGCGACAATCCGGTCCCTGCCAGTTGCTTATCGAACTCGCGGTCACCGTAGCGATCGTCAAAAGCAATCGGATGACCCGCGTACTGAGTGTGCACGCGAATCTGGTGTGTGCGGCCCGTCACCGGGCTACAGCGAACCAGCGTGGCGAACGCGTAACGTTCTTCCACCTTAAAACGCGTTTCCGACGGTTTGCCTTCCTGATTCACCCGCACAATACGCTCGCCGCTTTGCAGAATGTTCTTCAATAACGGTGCCTGTACCGTTTTGACATGCGACTGCCATTGCCCGCGCACCAGGGCGAGATAATCTTTTTGCATCCCCTTCTCGCGCAGTTGCTCATGTAGCGAACGCAGTGCTGAACGTTTCTTCGCGACCAACAGCACGCCCGACGTATCGCGGTCAAGACGGTGTACCAGCTCAAGAAAACGCGCCTCAGGACGCAGCGCACGTAACCCTTCAATCACGCCAAAGCTTAACCCGCTGCCGCCATGCACCGCGGTTCCCGACGGCTTGTTCAGCACCAGAATATGGTCGTCTTCATAAAGGATAACGTCCGCCAGCGCCGCCACTTTTTGCAGATGCGGCGAAACGGCCTCTTCTTCACGCTCCGCCACGCGAACCGGCGGAATGCGCACTTCATCACCCGCTTCCAGTTTGTATTCGGGTTTGATGCGTTTTTTATTCACCCGCACTTCGCCTTTACGCAAAATGCGATAAATCATACTTTTCGGCACACCTTTGAGCTGTGTGCGCAAAAAATTATCAATGCGTTGCCCCGCTTCGTCAGCAGTAATAGCAACAATTCTTACGGATGGAGTCTCTGTTTTCATGGGGGCCGATTCTAAATAGCCACAAGGATTAGCGCCACTCATTTTTCTATGCTTATATTTATCTTTATCCTTCGTCACTCACGTGTTTCATGACTGATTTGGTGGTTATTAAACCAATCACCGCGCATAAGTGAAAAAACTGTGAGTAAGCGGGTGATAAATGGTAAAAGTCATCTTGCTATAACAAGGTTAGCAGTGGAATAATGTCACCGCTTCTGTGCTGAATCTTGTTAAAACAAGGAATTTTACGGAAAGACCCAATTTTGTCCGGACGATCATCCACGCAGCAATGGCGTAAGACGTATTGATCTTTCTGACAGTTAGCGGGCTGCGGGTTGCAGTCCTTACCGGTAGATCGGATCTTCTCTGGAGAGTAATACCCAGGCGGTTCCCCTGATAATTGCGCTGCGTTTCCGTATGAAATGCAGGCAACCGACACTCTGCGCCTCTTTGAGCTGACGATAACCGTGAGGTTGGCGACGCGAATAGACACGAGGCCATCGGTTCACACCCGGAAAGGCAATACTCTGCCCGCAGCTTAGTCGTCAATGTAAGAATAATGAGTAAGTTACGATGAAAAGAATGTTAATCAACGCAACTCAGCAGGAAGAGTTGCGTGTTGCCCTTGTAGATGGGCAGCGTCTGTACGACCTGGATATTGAAAGTCCTGGACATGAACAGAAAAAAGCGAACATCTATAAAGGCAAAATTACCCGTATTGAACCGAGTCTGGAAGCGGCTTTTGTTGATTACGGCGCTGAACGTCACGGTTTCCTCCCGTTAAAAGAAATTGCCCGCGAATATTTCCCCGCTAATTACAACGCTCATGGTCGTCCAAACATCAAAGATGTGCTGCGCGAAGGCCAGGAAGTTATTGTTCAGATTGATAAAGAAGAACGTGGCAACAAAGGCGCTGCCCTGACCACTTTTATCAGCCTGGCGGGCAGCTATCTGGTTCTGATGCCAAACAACCCGCGTGCGGGGGGTATCTCTCGTCGCATCGAAGGCGACGACCGTACCGAGCTGAAAGAAGCGCTGGCAAGCCTTGAACTGCCTGATGGCATGGGTCTTATTGTACGTACTGCGGGCGTAGGCAAATCTGCCGAAGCGCTGCAGTGGGACTTAAGCTTCCGTCTGAAACACTGGGAAGCCATTCAGAAAGCCGCGGAAAGCCGCCCTGCTCCGTTCCTGATCCATCAGGAGAGCAACGTGATTGTTCGCGCCTTCCGCGACTATCTGCGTCAGGATATCGGTGAAATCCTTATCGATAACCCGAAAGTGCTCGAACTGGCGCGCCAGCATATTGCGGCGTTAGGTCGTCCGGATTTCAGCAGCAAAATCAAACTTTACACCGGTGAAATCCCGCTGTTCAGCCACTATCAGATCGAGTCGCAGATTGAATCCGCGTTCCAGCGTGAAGTGCGTCTGCCTTCCGGCGGCTCTATCGTTATCGACAGCACCGAAGCGTTAACCGCCATCGACATTAACTCCGCTCGCGCAACCCGCGGCGGCGATATTGAAGAAACGGCGTTCAACACTAACCTGGAAGCGGCCGATGAGATCGCCCGTCAGTTGCGCCTGCGTGACCTCGGCGGCCTGATCGTTATCGACTTCATTGATATGACCCCGGTACGCCATCAGCGTGCGGTGGAAAACCGTCTGCGTGAAGCGGTCCGCCAGGATCGTGCGCGTATCCAGATCAGCCATATTTCACGCTTCGGCCTGCTGGAAATGTCCCGTCAGCGCCTGAGCCCGTCGCTGGGCGAGTCCAGCCATCACGTCTGCCCACGCTGTAGCGGTACCGGCACCGTGCGTGATAACGAGTCGCTGTCCCTGTCTATTCTGCGTCTGATTGAAGAAGAAGCGCTGAAAGAGAATACTCAGGAAGTCCACGCGATTGTCCCAGTGCCAATTGCCTCCTATCTGCTCAACGAAAAACGTACTGCCGTTAATGCGATTGAAACCCGACAGGATGGCGTGCGTTGCGTGATCGTACCTAACGATCAAATGGAGACACCGCACTACTCCGTACTGCGCGTGCGTAAAGGTGAAGAGACGCCGACTCTGAGCTACATGCTGCCGAAGCTACATGAAGAAGCGATGGCGTTACCGTCTGAAGAAGAGTTCGCCGAGCGTAAACGTCCTGAGCAGCCCGCTCTTGCCACCTTCGCCATGCCAGAAGTTCCGCCTGCGCCAACGCCTGCCGAACCGCCAGTGAAAGCCGCTGCGCCGAAGGCCGCCGTTGCGCCAGCCGCTCCGGCAGAGCCGGGGCTGCTGAGCCGTTTCTTTGGCGCACTGAAATCGCTGTTCAGCGGTAGTGAAGACGTGAAACCTGCCGAGCAGCCTGCGCCGAAAGCCGCGGAGAAGCCAGAGCGTCAGCAGGATCGCCGTAAACGCCAGAACAACCGTCGTGACCGTAACGATCGCAACGAACGTCGTGACAACCGCGATAACCGTGGCGAACGTTCAGAAAATGGCGAGAACCGCGACGAGAATCGCCGTAACCGCCGTAATGCGCAGCAGAATGCCGAAAACCGTGATAACCGTCAGCAAGCGACCGACGTAGCGGATAAAGCAAAGTCTGGTGATGAGCAGCAGCAGCCACGTCGCGAACGTAACCGCCGTCGCAGTGATGATAAACGTCAGGCTCAGCAGGAAGTAAAAGCGCTGAATCTTGATGAGCAGCAGACTCCAGAGACCGAACAGGAAGAGCGCGTTCGTCAGGCTCAGCCGCGCCGTAAACAGCGTCAGCTGAACCAGAAAGTTCGTTACCACGACCAGGCCTCAGAAGTGGCAGAGGTAGAAACCGCCACCACGGAAGAGAACGTTGTCTCACCAGTTGCAGCACAGGCTGCGCCAGCGCAAAGCACTGAACTGGTGAAAGTGCCGCTGCCTGTCGTGACAGAAGCAACCCCAGAGCAGGATGACAATGGTGAAGCACGTGATAACGCCGGTATGCCGCGTCGTTCGCGTCGTTCCCCACGTCATCTGCGTGTGAGCGGCCAGCGTCGTCGTCGTTATCGTGACGAACGTTACCCACTGCAGTCGCCGATGCCGCTGACTGTCGCCTGCGCCTCGCCAGAAATGGCGTCCGGCAAAGTGTGGATCCGCTACCCGGTAGCCCGTCCTCAGGATGCGCAGCCAGAAGCACAGGAAATCGAACAGGTACAGGCCCAGCCTGTTGTGACCGAACCGCAAGCCGTGGCAGCCGCCGTTGAAGCTGTTGCCGCAGTCGAACCCGCCGTTGAAACTGTCGTTGAAACGGTAGCAGAAGCGCCGGTTCAGGCTGAGGCCGTGGTTGAAACGACGCATCCGGAAGTTATTGCCGCCCCGGTGGTTGAACAGCCGCAGGTGATTGCCGACGCCGATGTGCCGGTCGCCGAAGAGGTTGCCGCTCAGGCAGAACCTGTCGCTGAAACGCAGGAAACTGCTCCGGTCGTTGAAGAGACACCAGACGTGGTTACGGTCGAGCCTGAAACAGTGACTGCCGTGCCTGAAGTGGTTGCGGCTGAACCTGTCGCCGTTGAGCCTGAAGTGGTTGCGGAGCCTGAAGTCATTGCAGAACCGGTTGCAGCGCCAGTGATCGTTGAAGCACCCACAGCGCCTGCGCCAGTATCCGAACCCGTTGTCGTTGCACCGATCGCAGAAGCCGCAACGCCAGTCGTGGCAGAACCTGTTGCTGAGCACAGCCACGCAACCGCACCGATGACCCGTGCGCCAGCGCCGGAATATGTGCCTGAAGCGCCACGCCACAGTGACTGGCAGCGCCCTGCTTTCGCCTTTGATGGTAAAGGCGCCGCAGGTGGTCACACTGCCTCGCACAGTGCCTCTGCTGGACCGACTCGTCCTCAGCCTGTCGAGTAAAATCGATAGCGTAAAAAGCCGACCTCAGGGTCGGCTTTTTTATTCCCCTTCAGGTCGGCGCATTCCCGCCAGTTCCGGCATCACCTTTTTCATCAATTCCAGAAACTTACGCAGGCGAGTGGGATAATAACGCGCCCAGGGATAGACCAGGTGTACTGGCAAAGGTGCGGCCTGCCAGTCAGGAACCAGCTCGACGAGTCGTCCTTGCGCGATATCCTCGGTCACCGTCCAGCTTGACACCACCACCACGCCTAACCCCGCCAGCGCTGCATTGCGCGCTACGTAGATACTGTCGGTACTCAGTCGCGGCGTGATCGGAAAGGTCACCGGTTCCCGACTGTGCTGATGGCTAAGTGAGACGTTGTGTTGATAGAAGGTGTTGACGGCAATCCAGGGCAGCGACGATAGCTGTTCTGGTACCGCGATCGTTGCAAATTGCGCCAGCAGCGCCGGTGAAGCGACCACGCTACGCGGCACTTCCGCTAGCAGCACCGAAACCGTTGCCGGATCGACCTCCGCGCCCACGCGGATCGCGCAGTCGATATTGTCGCTGAGAAAATCGACCGTTTTATCGTTGAGCATCCACTCCACCGACAGATTGGGGTAGCGCGCTAAAAAGTGCAGTAACGGCGTGAGGAGCTGCTGCTGGCCAAAAGCATGCGGAGCCCGCACCCGCAATGTCCCGACGGGCTCATCTTCCGTGACGTTGAGTCCGTCCTCCAGTGCCAGCCAGGCGTCAATGATATGTTTGGCGTGCTGGTATCCGCGCTCGCCGTCGTCCGTTAGCTTCATGGCGTGCGTGGTACGTAAGACCAGTTTTACCCCCAGCATCGCCTCCAGCGTCTGCAACCGCCGACTGATTGTCGCCTGGGTCGTGTTCAACTGACGAGCGGCAGCTGACAACGATCCGGCCTCCACGATGCGCACAAACGTTCGCATCAGTTCCACCCTGTCTATACGCTCATTCTTTTTCATTCATTCTATGCTCATACGCTTTACGTATAATCGTTTTACCACTTCGCTGACTACCAGACCACCGCCATTCAGAGAAAAATAGCCTCACACCTGTGATTGAGGATTTTGAAATGCACACACCGTCTCGTTGGCTGATCTTTGTTCTGGCGCTGGGCGCAGGCTTCAGCGTTGCCGCCATCTACTATGCACAACCGTTGTTACCGCTAATGGGGGCCGATTTGGCGCTCAGCATCACCGGCATGGGACTGGTGCCCACGTTAACGCAGGCTGGCTATGCGTTAGGGATCCTGTTTTTATTGCCGCTCGGCGACCGTTACGATCGGCGCTGGCTCATTCTGATGAAAAGCGCCGCGCTCGCCCTGTTGCTGCTGGCCTGTAGCGTCACAGGCCAGGTGCATTCTCTGCTGACCGTAAGCCTGTTGCTGGGGATGGCCGCGACGATGGCGCAGGATATCGTCCCGGCGGCGGCGATTCTCGCCCCAGAGGGCAAACAAGGAAAAACGGTCGGGACAGTGATGACCGGCCTGCTGCTGGGCATTTTATTGTCACGCACCGTGAGTGGTCTGGTCGGAGAAGCCTTTGGCTGGCGGGCAATGTATCAACTCGCCGCGCTCAGTATTGCCCTTGTCGGCGTATTGCTGTGGAAAGTCCTGCCCGCATTTACAGCCCATTCCACGCTGAGTTATCCCGCACTGATGGTGAGCCTGGCGCAGTTATGGTGTCGCTACCCGGCACTACGTCGTGCCGCCCTGGCGCAAGGTTTTCTGTCCGTCGCGTTCAGCGCGTTCTGGTCAACGCTGGCCGTGATGCTGGCAGAAAACTATCAGATGGGCAGCGCCGCCGCGGGGGCATTTGGTATCGCCGGGGCTGCCGGAGCGCTGGCTGCACCGTTGGCCGGTCATCTGGCAGATAAGATAGGCGCAGAAAAAGTGACGCAACTGGGGGCATTGCTGGTGACCGTTTCTTTTGCGCTGATGTTCCTGTTACCCGCGTTGCCCGTGCACGCGCAGTGGTTGCTGATTGCGCTCTCCGCCGTCGGCTTTGACCTGGGACTGCAATCGAGCCTGGTGGCGCACCAGAATCTGGTCTATAGCCTCGAACCGCAGGCCAGGGGGCGTCTGAATGCACTACTGTTCAGCGTCATCTTCATTGGCATGGCGCTGGGCTCGGTGCTCGGCAGTCAGGTGTATGCGCTGGCAAACTGGCAAGGCGTCGTCACGCTGGCCACCCTCAGTAGCACCCTTGCGCTGATCATCAGAATGGCGGGAAAGCGTTCCTCTGCCCCTCTGAGGGTTAGCGTGTAACCGACAAAAAAATGCCCGCTCCGGGGTGAGAGGGAGCGGGCAGATAAAACATACCCAGTTTCATGATATGTTTCAAATCGGTATTAGCGGTTGAGCTGGAATAGCGACATCCCCTGCATATCGGTAAAGGCTTTATAAGAGGCCTGGAGCGCCGCCTGCTGCATGACGTACGATGAAATGGCCGCGTTCCAGTCCACATCCACCAGATTACTCATCTGCTGCGTTTGTCCTAGTGCGCGATCGGTGCCCAGCGAGTCCAGACTCTCCAGTTCCTTCAGTTGCGTCCCCAGTTCCGCACGCACGCTCAGTACATTATTAAGCGAGTTTTTCAGACCACGGTTGGTTTTATCAATCACCGCTTTTGCCTGTTCTTTCAGCGTCGCATCGTCACCCACAGGGGAATTCAATGAGGCAATCGCCGAATCCAGCATTTTGAACAGGTTGGTTTCGGACGTGCCGTTGTTCGGTTCCGGAACCGCATTACTGGTGATCTTGTCGAAAATTTTGTTGCCGGTGTGGCCGATGGTCATCGAACGGGAGGCATCCACCTGCTGAGTGATGTTCTCCGTACCGCCGTTGTAGGCACCGTCAGCCTGAGCAAACGGAGCCGTTTCCGTTTTATAACCGGCAAAAATATAGCGACCGTTACCGTCGGTACTGTTTGCCAGGTTCATCAACTGATCGCGGATACCCTGTAAGTCCGTCGCCAGCGAGGCGCGGTCATCATCACTCTGCGTTCCGTTACCGGCGCTGACGATTTTTTCTTGTGCGCTTTGTATCGCCGTCGTCACCTGGTTTAACACGTTCTCTTCCAGCGAAACCTTCTGCGTGGCGAAAGTCCTCGCCAGGGCGAACTGGCTGTTCTCCGACTGCGCCTGTGACAACACCACGGCCTGGGATGCGGCGATAGGATCGTCAGACGGATTAATTACCCGCTTCCCCGTCGACATCTGCTCACCGTATTTCATCCACTCCGCCTGGGAATTGGTGATACCACGCATGTTCTGCTGGTACATCATTTGGGTACTGATACGCATCGTTTCCTGCTCCCTTAGCGAATACTCAGCAGTGCATCAAACAGAGAGTTGGCGGTTTGCAACACCTGGGCATTGGCCAGATAATACTGCTGGAAGCGTTGCAGGTTGCCGTACTCTTCGTCAAGGTTAACGCCGGAAATGGACTGTTGCTGATTGCTCAACTGCGTCACCACGTTGCCCTGGGTGGTGCTGCTGGTTTTCAGCGTTGCGGTTTTGCTGCCCACGTTGCTGACCAGCGTAGCGTAGGCGTCGTTAAACGATTTTGAACCACCTACCGTTGTGCTGTCCTTTTGCAAATCCAGCAACGCCTGACCGTTACGGTTGTCGCTTTCACCGGCCGTTGCGTCCTTCGCCATCGCAATTTGCGATTCGTTGGTCACCAGAACGCCCATATTGATGATGGCGTCGCTGACCGGCTTGACGATGAAGCTGTCATTTTTAGCAGGGCCAACATCGATGTTAATCTCCAGGCCATCAAAGGTCAGTTTGCCCGCGTTTTCGGTCGCTTCAAAAGAGGTGTTATCCGCAAGACGCGTCACCTGCCATTTCGCTCCGTCATAAACCACTTTATAGTCAGTCGCCTGAACCTCTGAGGCGGTCTTAACGGTCGCGCTGATGCTGCCGGTATTCTTGCTATTTCCATACACAGCCGGGTCGCCGATGCTGAAGAAATCGACATTATTTTTGCCGTTCGCATCATACCCTTCGCGGTGCTGCTGGTTAAACGCATCGGCGAACGCCAGCGCCAGTTGTCCCAGCGTGTTGCGCGTCTGATCCAGATCCTGGGAACGGAAGGTCAGCAGACCACCGAGCGAACCGGTCGTGATCAGTTTTTCCGGAATTTCGATGTTGCCCGCGATGGAATCGACATAGGCAACGGTGATTCGTGAAGGGTCGGACTGCGACTGTACCGCCGCTAGCTGACGGGCATTACTTCCCTGCACCAGTGAATAGCCGTTCGCCATCGTGATGTTATAGGTGCCGCCGTCCTGAACGCTGACTTCCACGCCGACAATTTTGTTCAGCTCACTGACCAACTGGTCGCGCTGATCAAGCAGGTTATTCGGCGATGCCCCGGCACCCACACCGGTCAGACGCGAGATCTGGTCGTTCAGGCTGGCAATCTGCTTACTGTAGTTGTTGATCTGATCGACGCTGGAACCAATCGCGATATTGACCTGCTTGTCCTGATCGCGCAGATACTGGTCGGTCGTTTTAAACTGGTTAACCAGCCCATTGGCTTTGCCAATCAGCGTCTGGCGCGCCGCCGGGTCTTCGGCGTTACTCACCAGCGTTTGCAGGCTGGTGAAAAAATCCTGCATGGACGAGGAGACAGAGCTGGTTTTGCTGGCCAGCAGGTTGTCGATTTTGGACATCTGCTCATAACGGGTCGTCAACCCGCTACTCTGGTTCTGCGCCGCGCGCAGTTGATTGGTGATGAACGAATCATATTCGCGCTGTACACCGGAAACATAAACACCATTGCCCACCCAACCGCCGGCACCCAGCGTGCTATTGGCTTGCGCCATAATGGTCGTCTGACGGGTATAGCCCGCAACGTTATAGCTGGAAATGTTGTTACTGGCAGTATTCAGCGCCGCCTGAGCCGCGCTCAGCCCGCTCATGGCGTTATTAATCAAGCTGGACATGGAAGTTCCTTTTAATCCTTCAGTTACAGATTATTATCGGCAGCAGGTCACAGGACTTGAGCCATTTAGAAGAGATTGTCGAGATTCGTGTTGTAGGCGTTGCTCACCTTCTCGCTCATCGACTTCAGCTGTTGGATCATACTGGTCAATTTACGCGCATAGTTCGGGTCGGTGGCATAACCGGCGCTTTGCAGTGCCTGCGCGCCCTGTTCCGCGGTAACCGCCGTGGTCACCGCCGCATAGCGTGGATTGCGGGTCAGCAGACCGACGTAATCTGACAACGCTTCAAGGTACGAGCTGTACACGCGGAATTTGGCCTTCACCTTTTTCGCTTCGCCGTTTTCATATTCGGTCGTGGTGATTTCCGTCACCGGCCCCTTCCAGTTACCCGAGGCCTTCACGCCAAACAGGTTGAAACTCGGCTCGCCGTTTTCCCGGCGAATCTGCCGCTGCCCCCAGCCGGACTCCAGCGCCGCCTGCGCCAGAATCAGGTGATGCGGCACGCCGCTCTGCTCACTGGCCAGACGGGCCGGCAGCGACAGTTGCGCCAGGAAGTCTTTGCTGTCGCCGGAGAGCGGTTCGTCATTGCTCTGCGGTGTTTTCGGCATCGCTTTACGCACCAGTTGCGTCAGCGCCTGGTTCTGGTAACTGGTCACCGTTTCCAGCGGGAACTTCATCGGCACCTGCGGCGTTTCTTCCGTAGGCTGCGCCTGCCCCTGCGTCATCTGTTTGACCATCATTTCCGCCAGCCCCAGACCTTTTCCGGCGGTCATCTGCTGCGCAATCTGCTGGTCATACATGCTGGTATACAGACGCGTTTGATCGCTGCTGAAGACGCCATCTTTTGGCAGCGCTTCACGCATGCTTTTCAGCATCATCTGGACGAACATGCCTTCCACCTGGCGGGCCACCGGGCGGATATTCGCCGCCGGATCCTGACCGGCTTTCGCCTTCAATTCATTCAGCGATTGCGCATCCCAGGCGGCGCTGGCCATCAGTTTGCTGTCGCTAATCATCAGATGATTTCCAGTTTCGCGCGTAAGCAACCGGCGCTCTGCATCGACTGCAGAATTGACATCAGATCCATCGGCGTCGCCCCCAGCGCATTCAGCGCACGGACCACGTTGTTCAGATTGGCGCTGGAACGAACGCTTTGCAGCGAACCGCCGCTCTGACGCAGATCGATTTGCGTTTGCGGTGTTACTACCGTCTGCCCCCCGCCAAACGGCGTATCCGGTTGACTGACATTAGCCTGACGGTTAACGGTCACGGAGAGATTCCCCTGCGCTACAGCACAGCTATCCAGCGTCACTTCGCGGTTCATCACCACCGAACCGGTACGTGAGTTGATCACCACTTTTGCATCCTGTGGCGTCACGTTCACTTCCATGTTCTGAATATCCGCCAGGAAGCGCACCTGAGAGCTGTTGCCGCTCGGTACGCGGACCTGAATCGTGCGCGCATCCAGTGCGGTGGCGCTGCCAAAGCCGCGTGACCGGTTGATGGTGTCAGCAATCTGCTGCGCCATGGTGAAGTCTTCATTATTCAGTTGCAGGTTTAGCGTATTACCCGCGCCGAACTGGCTGGGCAACTCGCGCTCGATTGTCGCCCCGTTGGTGATCCGTCCGCCGTTAAGCTGGTTCACCTGCACGCTGCTGCCGCCCGCAGACGCCCCGGCGCCGCCAACTAAAATGTTGCCCTGCGCCAGCGCATACACCTGGCTGTCGACCCCTTTCAACGGCGTCATCAGCAGCGTCCCCCCGCGCAGACTTTTCGCGTTCCCCAGCGAAGACACCACTACGTCAATGGTTTGTCCCTGACGACCAAAGGCCGGGAAGGAGGCGGTTACCATGACCGCCGCGACGTTTTTCAACTGCATGTTCGTCCCGGTCGGTACGGTAATACCCAACTGCGAGAGCATGTTGTTCAGGGTCTGGGTGGTAAATGGCGTCTGGGTGGTCTGGTCACCGGTCCCGTCCAGCCCCACCACCAGGCCGTAGCCAATGAGCGAGTTTTCGCGCACGCCCTGCACGCTGGTCAGATCGCGGATACGATCGGCATGCGCCAGCGTGGCGACGAGGACCAGAACCAGTCCAACTACAGATTTCAACATGGGAGACCTCGCTTACATCGGCGACAGGTTAAGGAAGAAACGCTGGAGCCAGCCCATATTTTGCGCTTCGTTGATGTAGCCGTTTCCGACATATTCAATACGTGCATCCGCCACCTGAGTTGACGGAACGGAGTTGCTGCCGCTGATGGTGCGCGGATTCACAACCCCGGAGAAGCGGATGAACTCAGTGCCCTGGTTGATGGCGATCTGTTTCTCACCCACAACATGTAAATTGCCGTTAACCAGCACCTGATCGACGGTCACGGTCAGCGTGCCGCTAAAGGTATTGCTGGCGTTGGCCCCGCCCTTACCGTTAAAGGTATTACCGCCGGACGCCTCGACGTCCGCTCGCGCATTGCCGAATAATCCTTGCAGATAGCGCGGTACGGTATCAAAGCCAAAGTTGGTTTTGCCGTCACGGCTGGCGTTGGCAGAAGAGCTTTTACTGGCGCTGACGTTTTCCTGCAGCACAATGGTCAGCGTATCGCCGATGTTGCGCGGACGACGGTCTTCAAACAGTGGCTGATAGCCATAGTTGATTGGCTGCGCGGACTGAAAAATCGAACCATTTGCCACCGGCGTCGGGCCAGGAACAGGCTGTGCCGTGGTCGCGCCCTGGACGAGCGGAGTGGAAGGAATCCAGGCACATCCTGACAGTGAAACCACCAGCAGGGCCATGATCGGGTAAGCGTGCGCAGCGTTTTTTTGCATTGCCTTTATCTTCTGAATCAGGGTGCCGGTGAGACAAATGCCTCACCGGACAACACCTTAGAGTTGCGTCAGTTTTTGCAGCATCTGATCGGTCGTTGAGACCGCTTTGCTGTTTATTTCGTAAGCGCGTTGAACCTGAATCATATTGACCAGCTCTTCCGCGACGTTGACGTTTGAGGTCTCGACATAGCCCTGGTACAACAGGCCCGCCCCGTTCAGACCCGGCGTGCTTTCATTCGGCGCACCGGAAGACTGGGTCTCGGTGTACAGGTTTTCACCAATGCTCTCCAGACCGGTATCGTTCATGAACGTGGTCAGATTAAGCTGCCCCACCTGCACGGGGGCCGCCTGTCCCTGTTGGGTCACGCTCACCACGCCGTCACGCCCGATGGTGATGCTCAGGGCGTTAGCCGGAATGGTAATCGCTGGCTGAACCTGGAAGCCGCCAGCCGTCACCAGTTGACCATTTTGATCGACCTGGAATGATCCATCGCGGGTATACGCAGAAGTACCATCCGGCAGCAGAACCTGGAAGAACCCCTGACCTTTAATGGCGACATCTTTACTGTTGTTGGTTTGCGACAGGTTGCCCTGGCTGTGCAGACGCTCGGTCGCCACCGGACGCACACCGGTACCGATTTGCAGACCGGACGGCAGCGTGGTCTGCTCAGAAGACTGAGCGCCAGGCTGACGAATGGTCTGATAAAGCAGATCTTCAAACACCGCGCGCTGACGCTTAAAACCATTGGTGCTGACGTTTGCCAGGTTGTTGGCAATCACATCCATGTTGGTTTGCTGCGCGTCCAGGCCGGTTTTGGCGATCCATAATGAACTGATCATAAAGTGTCCTGTATTAAGTCATCGACAGCAGTTGGTTAGCGCGACCAGCGTTGTCATCCACGCTGCTGATAACCTTCATCTGCATTTCAAAACGGCGGGCGCTGGCAATCATGTCGCTCATCGCTGACACCGCATTGACGTTGCTCCCCTCCAGTACTCCCGACATCACGCGAATGGTCGGATCGGCCTGCAGCACCGGGCCACGGGTTGCCTGTGCGGCGGCGGTCAGACGGAACATCCCGTCGTCACCACGCTGTACTTCATTCCCTTCAGCCTTCACCAGTTTCAGACGTCCCACCGGCGCGATGGTGTTCGCCGGATCGCCGGGATTCAGCGCTGAGATGGTGCCGTCCGCCGCGATGGTGATTTCCGACCCTTCCGGCACCGCAATCGGCCCGGCTTCACCAATCACCGGGTGACCCTGAATGGTCAACTGTCCGGTCGGATCCACCTGAATGCTGCCGTTACGGGTATAGCCTTCGCTGCCGTTCGCGGTCTGTACCGCCAGCCAGCCATCCTGCTGTAACGCCACGTCCAGCGGACGCGAGGTGTAATCCATCTGGCCAGGCGTCATATCAGCCCCCGGCGTGGACGCCGTGACCAGCGTACGCGTCGGCAATGACAGCCCTTCGACGGGGACGGCGCGCAGCGCATTGAGCTGTGCACGGAATCCCGGCGTCGAGGCGTTGGCCAGGTTGCTGGCCGTCACCGCCTGTTGGTTCAGCGTCTGACTGGCCGCCCCCATCGCGGTATAGATTGCGTGATCCATTACGTTATCCCGTCAGGCGCTTAGCGCAGGTTAACCAGCGTGTTGAGGATCTGGTCCTGGGTCTTGATGGTCTGCGCGTTCGACTGATAGTTACGCTGGGCGACGATCATGTTCACCAGTTCTTTACTCAGATCCACGTTCGAAGACTCCAGCGCACCGTTGGTCAGCTTACCGAAGTTACCCGTTCCCGCCGTTCCCAGCAGTTCCACACCGGACGCCTGCGTGGCGGCCCAGACGTTATCGCCCTGAGAGGACAGACCTTCGTTGTTAGCGAAGTTCGCCAGCACGATCTGCCCCAGCACCTGCTTCTGTTCGTTGGAATAGTTTCCGACGACGGTGCCATCGTCGTTAATCTGATAGCTAACCAAATCGCCCGGCTTGTAGCCGTTCTGCGTGGTGGCGATAACGGCGTTAGTCCCGGTGTTCTGCTGCATGGAGTTTTGCAGGCTGAGGGTGAAGGTCGCAGGAACCGCGCCATTGACTGTACCGGTAGTAATGGAGAATGACGGTGTGGCATTTGCCGCGCCAAGCATCCAGGTTGGTTCAGTGGCAGGTGGAACAGGCGCAACTTCAGTATATTCTTTTACGTTATCCAGACCGCCGTTCTTGTCGAATGTCATCTGCGCGGACTTCACCAACGGCGAGTTGGCGACGCTGGAATCCTGCGTCCAGATATCCCATGTGTTATCACCCGTTTTAACGTAAAACAGGTTGATGTCATGTTGATTACCCTGGCTGTCGAACACCGTCACGGGTGCACGTTTGTTGTAGCTGTCAGCATCGGTTGGTTTGAAAGGCGTGTTCGCCGGAATCTTGTCCGTCGAGTTCAGGTTGATCTGCATTGCCGCCGTGTCGGTGCTTTTCGCCCCCATCAGGGTATTCGGGATGGTGATCGGACCCGGGTTTGCCCCTTGCTGAATGGTCGGCGGCGTACCCGTTGCCGGATAGCCGGTCAGTTGCATGCCCTGCATGTTGACCAGGTTACGGTTTTCATCCAGTTTGAACTGGCCGTTACGGCTGTAGAAAACTGAGCCATTGCTGTCGACCAGACGGAAAAAACCGTTCTGGCTGATAGCGACATCCAGACCGCGACCGGTGTTGGTGGTCGTACCATCAGTAAAGTCCTGAGTAATGCCAGCGACTTTTACGCCCAGACCGACTTTAGAACCGGCAAACATATCCGCAAAAGACGCCGCACCGGATTTAAAACCATAGGTCGCGGAGTTGGCGATGTTGTTACCAATGACATCGAGGTTGGTGGCTGCGGCATTCAGGCCGCTAACCGCTTGTGAAAAAGCCATGATGACTCCTGATTAGTGTAAAGGCTTAGATTATCTGCCGTACTTCGTCGAGGGTGGTGGTTCCGTAAGTGCCCAGATCCAGGGTGTTACCGCCATTGCTGCGAATCACCCCTTGTACCAGCGCAAACTGCAAGGGCTGCGCCACCAGTTGCGTCGAGCCGTTGCTGGCGTGAATCGCCACGTTATACGAGCCGTTCACCGCCGTGGTGCCATCCGTCAGAGTGCCGTCCCAGGTAAAGGTATGAACACCCGCCTTCAGCGCGCCAATCTCAATTGTGCGCACCACTTTGCCGTCTTTGTCGGTAATGGTGGCGGTGACTTTGTCAGCCGGCTGTTGCAGCTCAACGCCAAACGGCGTGGTGGTGGTGGTGGCTCCCTCTTCGGTGCCTTTGCCCGCCAGAACGGTGGTACCCGGGATCATCACGCCATGACCAATCAGCGTACTGGCCTGTAGTGACTGGTTGTTGTCGATCTGTCCGGAGATCGACCCCAGGGTCGTATTCAGTTTCTCAATACCGCTGACGGTACTGATCTGCGCGAGCTGTGTGGTCAGCTCGTTGTTCTGCATCGGGTTGGTCGGGTCCTGGTTTTTCAGTTGCGCCACCAGCAGCGTCAGAAAGCTGCTTTGCAGATCGGCGGCATTGTTGCCCGACAGGGAACTCCCGTTGCTGCTGCTTTTCACACCGGTGTTTGTCGGATCGTTAACGTTTACCGCAATTGACATGGCTGCCTCCTTTTACTGGCCCAGTGTCAGCGTCTTAAGCATCATGCTTTTAACGGTGTTGAGGACTTCGACGTTCGCCTGATAGCTGCGGGAAGCTGACATGGTATTAACCATCTCACCGACCACATCGACGTTAGGCATCTTCACGTAGCCATTGGCATCGGCCAGCGGGTTACCGGGTTCATAGACCAGTTTGTCCGGCGCCTGGCTCTCAATGACGTCCGACACTTTCACGCCCCCCGTTACTGCACCGGGAGCGGCATCCACCTGGAAGACAACCTGCTTTGCGCGATACGGTTGACCATCCGGTCCCGTGACGCTGTCGGCGTTGGCCAGATTACTGGCGGCCACGTTAAGGCGCTTGGACTGCGCCGTTAATGCCGAACCGGCAATATCAAAAATATTCAGCAGCGCCACGGATTAGTTCCCCCCCTGTAGCACGTTCATCATGCCTTTAATCTGCCCACTCAAGGCAGTCAGGCTCATCTGGTACTTCAGGCTGTTATCCGCAAACTGCGTGCGCTCCCGGTCCATATCGACGGTATTGCCGTCGAGTGAAGGCTGGTCGGGAATGCGGTAGAGCAAATCCGTAGACGGTGCGGTGATGGCCTGGGCGGGAATATGCTGTGCGGAGGTTAATGCCAGCGACACACCGCTGGTTTCTTGCCGTCCGCGCACCATGACTTTTTTTAACTCACTGGCAAAATCCATGTCGCGCGCCTGATACCCCGGCGTATCGGCGTTCGCAATGTTAGCGGCCAACACCTCTTGCCGTTGGGCGCGCAGATTCAGCGCTTCCTGTTGAAAACGTAAGGCGGCGTCGAGCTTATCGAGCATATCTCCTCCGCAGATGACAAAATTCAGCCGACAGCTTAAATCCCATTACGCGCGCGTTATCGCTGGAATAAACGCAAAATGGGTCGCTATTTATTGCGTTGATGGTTGCGTCACACGGGTAGAATTCTGTCATTGCGAAAACGGCGGGAGGTGACGATGCAAACGTTAAAACGTGGATTAGCCATGCTGGCGCTGCTGTTCAGTCCCCTGACGCTGGCCCAGGATTTGAATGCGCAGTTGAACGACTGGTTCGGACAGCGTCTGGCCGGATTCAGCGATGATGTGGTCGTGACCGTGCGAACGCCCCCCAACCTGTTGCCGCATTGCGACACACCGGCGTTCAGCATGACCGGGGCAAAACTGTGGGGAAACGTGAATGTGCTGGCACGTTGCGCCAATGAAAAACGTTATCTGCAGGTCAACGTGCAGGCGACGGGAAACTACGTAGTCGCAGCCGCGTCCGTTGCGCGTGGCGGCACGCTTGGCCCGGCCAGCGTCACACTAAAACGCGGACGCCTTGATCAGCTCCCCCCCCGTACCGTGCTGGATATCAGCCAGGTTCAGGATGCGGTGAGCCTGCGCGATCTCGCGCCGGGACAGGCCATCCAGCTCAATATGTTGCGCCAGGCGTGGCGCATTAAAGCCGGACAGCGCGTGCAGGTCGTTGCCAATGGCGATGGATTTAGCGTCAATGCGGAAGGTAAAGCGCTGAACAATGCGGCGGTCGCGCAGAACGCACGAGTGAGAATGTTATCGGGTCAGATTGTCAGTGGCATAGTCGATCCTGATGGGAATATTCTTATTAACCTATAATGAGTTAAAGATTTTGTTGCGGCTGCCGATAGTGATTACACATTCGATGATAGCTGGCCGCTACAGCATAACCCCTCGATGAGGATGATAAAAATGAGCATTGACCGTACCTCACCTTTGAAACCCGTTAGCACCGTTCAGGCGCGTGAAAATACGGATACACCGGTCCTCAAAGCGCGTCAGGAAAAAACCTCGACGGCAACCAGCACCAGCGTGACGTTAAGCGATGCTCAGGCAAAACTGATGCAGCCCGGCGTGAACGATATCAATATGGAACGTGTTGAAGCACTGAAAACCGCTATTCGTAACGGTGAGCTGAAGATGGACACGGGGAAAATCGCCGACTCGCTGATCCGCGAGACGCAGAGCTATCTCCAGAGTGAGTAACTGACCGTATGACGCGCTTGTCAGAAATACTCGATCAGATGACGGCTGTCCTGAATGACCTGAAAACGGTAATGGATGCCGAACAGCAACAACTTTCCGTTGGCCACATTAACGGTAGCCAGCTGCAGCGTATTACAGAAGAAAAGAGTTCTCTGCTGGCGACCCTGGATTATCTGGAACAGCAGCGACGGCTGGAACAAGACCCGCAGCATAGCGCGAATGATGACGTCGCCGAGCGCTGGAAAGCGATTACCGATAAAACGCAGCACTTACGCGATCTGAACCAGCACAACGGCTGGCTGCTGGAAGATCAGATTCAGCGCAATCAACAGGCGCTTGAGGTTTTAAAGCCCTATCAGGAACCGTCGCTGTACGGCGCGAACGGTCAACCCTCTTCTGCCTCTCGCGGCGGGAAAAAATTTTCTATTTGATGATTACCGGATGGTGGCGTTTCGCCTTATTCAGCCTACAGCGTTCTGTAGGCCGAATAAGCAAAGCGCCATCAGGCATCGTGATTACACCGTCCGGCGCGCAAACTCTTTCACTTTAAAGCCCATCACCGCCAGTGCGGCAAAGTAGGCGGCAATGCCGGCCGCAACCACCGCCATCAGGCGAAGCAGACGCCACGGCATGGTCCCCAACGACCACTCCGGCATAATATGCAACATGCCAACCAGCACGGCTGACATCACCAGTACGGCGATAACGAGGCGAATCAGAAACCCCATCCAACCCGGCTGTGGGGTGAAAATGTTCTGCTTACGCAGTTGCCAGTACAGCAGTCCCGCGTTCAGACAGGCGGCAAGACCAATCGACAGCGACAGCCCGGCGTGCTTCAACGGTCCAATAAACGCAAGGTTCATCAACTGGGTCATGATAAGCGTCACAATGGCGATCTTAACCGGCGTTTTGATGTTCTGCCGCGAATAAAAGCCCGGTGCCAGCACTTTCACCACAATCAGCCCCATCAGCCCTACGGAATAAGCAATCAACGCACGCTGCGTCATCAGCGCATCGAAGGCCGTGAATTTACCGTACTGGAATAATGACGTAATCAAGGGGCCAGACAGGATCCCAATCGCCACCGCACTCGGCAGCGCCAGCAAAAAGCACAGACGCAATCCCCAGTCCATCAGGCGGCAATATTCGTCATGGTCGCCTTTTGCAAAGCTCTTCGACAGTGAAGGCAGCAGAATGGTCCCCAGCGCCACGCCCAGTACCCCCGACGGAAACTCCATCAGGCGATCCGCATAGTACATCCACGAAACGGAACCAGACGCGAGAAAAGAGGCGAAAATGGTGTTAATGATCAGTGAGATCTGGCTGACGGAGACGCCGAGTATCGCCGGGCCCATTTGCTTCACAACCCGCATCGCCCCCGCATCGCGGAAGTTAATCCGCGGCAGCACCAGCATGCCGATTTTCTTCAGATGCGGAAGCTGATACACCAGTTGCAGCACGCCGCCAACGGTTACCGCCCATGCCAGCGCCAGCACCGGTGGATTAAAATACGGCGCGGCGAACAGCGCGAAACCGATCATGCTGATGTTCAAAAACGTGGGGGCAAACGCCGGAATGGAGAAGCGGTTCCAGGTATTGAGGATCGCTCCGACCAGCGACGCCAGCGAGATCAGTAAGATGTACGGAAAGGTGATTTGCAGCAGTTTGGTGGTTAACGCGAATTTATCGGCGGTGTCGGCAAACCCCGGCGCCGTCACCATAATCACCCACGGGGCGGCCAGCATCCCGGCAACGGTGACCACAGCAAGCGCCAGCGTCAGCAGTCCCGACACGTAAGAGACAAACACGCGAGTGGCGTCTTCGCCCTGCTTGCTTTTATATTCCGCCAGAATAGGGACAAAGGCCTGAGAAAAAGCGCCCTCCGCAAATATGCGGCGTAGCAGGTTAGGTAATTTGAATGCCACAAAAAAGGCATCGGTTGCCATCCCGGCACCAAAGATTCTGGCGACAATCGCATCACGTGCAAAACCCAGCACACGTGAAAACATCGTCATTGAGCTGACGGCGGCCAGCGATTTTAATAGGTTCATTGCTTTTTTATTCCAGACCCTACGGCAAAACGCCTGCAGTGCAGGCGTTGGAAGAGGCGCTTAGTCTACCTGGATTACGGTGAATTACTACCGCCAGATGTTACAGGCGATTATTCGCTCATCGCCTCGCGCCACAGCTTTTCCACCACGCGCTGGGCAAGGATCGCCTGCTCGCCCGCGGTTTCCGGAACCGTCTGATTTTGTACACATTCCACAAAATGGCGTGCGCACCCCACGAATCCACGCTGTTCAAGCGTGGTTTGCCAGCCAGGAACCGGTTTGTGCAAGACACCCTGCCCGCGCTCTTCACGCCACTCGCGCATATCCGTCACGTCAATCAGCCCGCCATCGGTCACCGCCTGTACGCTCTCTCGCTGACTGCCCGCCCGGCGATGCATACTGGTGGTGATTTGCAACTGACTGGTCGCGAAATGGTGCTCTGCATACAGCATCTCGCCCGCGTCGTTGGTTTGTAGCGTCCCGCTGCTGAGCTGGGCGTTGCCGCCCGCCAGCCACAGTGCGGTGTCAACGACATGCAAATAATCATCCAGCAGCGTGAACCGCAGATCGTGAGGCCCCACGCTGTCGCTACGGTGTTTATCCATCCGCAGAGACGCCGCCGTCCCCAGTTCCGTCTTCAGCTCTCGGTACCGTGGCGCAAAGCGACGATTGAAACCGACCATCAGCGTCAGATTTTTCTTCGCCGCTAACGCCACCAGCCGCTCAGCATCACGTAAATTTTCCGCCAGCGGCTTATCAACGCAGACATGAACGCCGGCATTGAGTAGTTCACTGACGACGGCGTAATGGGTTGCCGTGCTGGAGTGGACAAACACCGCGTCGCAGCCCGCGGCAAGATCGGTCAGCGAACCGGCATACGGAATGCGCCAGGCTGCGCAGATTTTCTCCGCTTTTTCACGCGACGGCGACCAGGCGGCCTGTAGCGTCCAGTCGCTGGCGGCGCCAAGCACGGGTAACCAGGCCTTCTGGGCGATGCCCCCAAGCCCCACCACCCCGATACGTAATGTTGTCACGTTATTCTCCCAGATGTTCCAGTAGCGACTCGAGGCGCTGTTTCAGCGCGGCGACTTCGCTTTCCAGCACCTCGACGCGGGCCTGTAGATCTCCCGTCACCGCCTGTGGCTCATCGGCCAGGGCAACCGGCTCCTGCACGGCGCCACAGAACAGATGCATATAACGGCTTTCACGCTTACCCGGTTCGCGCGCCAGACGGACGACATAAGGGCCGTCTTCCCGCGTTGCCAGGCGTTCCAGCGTTGCCTCGACTTCCGCCATATCGCTGAACTCATACATTCGCGAGGCGCGACTGCGCAATTCGCCCGGCGTCTGCGCACCGCGTAGCAGCAGTGTCGTCACCAGCGCCACCTCCGCGGAGCTCAATTTCAGGTTGCCAAACTCCGAGTTACAGAAACGCTGCTCATACTTGGTGACGCGGCTACCAAAGCCGCTGACCGTGCGCAGAAAATGGCGCTTCACCAGATTGTCGAGGTGCTCCTGCACCTCGTGCTCCGCCATATTCATCACCGGTTCACGGTTGGTTTTCTGATTGCAGGCGGTGACCACGCCATTTACGGAGAGCGGATATTGCTCAGGCGTCGTGACCTGTTTTTCGAGCAGACAGCCAATCACACGGGCTTCAGCGGCAGTTAATTCATATTTCATAGGGTGTCCTCACCGACCTGCGGTCCATTCTGATGTCGTTAACGCCGTCAGCACGTGGTCGCGCCATTGCCCGTCAATCAACAGATAATCTTTTGCGTAGCCTTCTTTTTCAAAGCCAAGTCGCGCCAGTAAATCACCGCTGCGTTTATTGTGCGGCATGTAATTCGCCATAATGCGATGAATATGTTGCGTGCGTTGCATATAACGAATCGCGGCGGTCAGCGCTTCAAACATCAGCCCCTGCCCCTGCCATTTCTGCGCAATGGAATACCCCAGATAGCAGGCATGGAAAGACCCCCGCACCACGTTAGAAAAATTCGCTACCCCAATGACCTCTTTTTCATCCGGGTCCAGCAGCGCAAAGTAATAGGCGGAACCTTGCTTATGAAATTCGGCAATCATGCTCAGCCGCGCCTGCCAGCCGGAGGGATAGCAGTGGCTTTCATCACGAATCGGTTCCCAGGGTTTTAAGAAATGACGATTTTCCGCGTAATAATCTGCCAGACGCCAGGCATCACGCTCATGCACTAAACGCACGACCAGGCGGTCGGTGGTTAAGCGCACTTTTGGCACGTTACTGCGATAGCCAAACATATTTATTCCTACTCCTTCCCGAATCGCCGTTACACCCTGATTGACTTACTATACCTGTGCAAAACCACCCTGTGAAAAGTGCAATTTGCCATTTTTTGAATTATTCCGCCATTTTGATGAAAACTCTCTATCAAGATGGACTTTTGATAAAAAAATATTGTCCCGGCGAGGGTGGGCAAAAAGGCAGCAAAGCCGCAGAATAGGAGATACTTCGCTTTATCTACTCTCAATCATTCGAATGCCGCAAATTCCGCGCAACTCGAAGAATGACGAGTGTTTCCCGGGAGGGGAAATGTCGCGTGTCTCGCAGGCCAGGAACCTGGGTAAAACTTTCCTGCTCATCGATAATATGCTGGTCGTATTGGGCTTTTTCGTCGTGTTCCCGCTGATCTCAATTCGCTTCGTCGACCAAATGGGCTGGGCCGCCGTTATGGTCGGCATTGCGCTGGGTCTGCGTCAGTTTATTCAACAGGGACTGGGCTTTTTTGGCGGCGCGATTGCCGACCGTTTTGGCGCGAAACCGATGATCGTCACCGGCATGCTGATGCGCGCCGCCGGGTTTGCCACCATGGGGATCGCCCATGAACCCTGGCTTTTGTGGTTCTCCTGTTTCCTGTCCGGTCTCGGCGGCACGCTGTTCGATCCGCCGCGCTCGGCATTGGTGGTGAAGCTGATTCGCCCGCATCAGCGGGGTCGCTTCTTCTCAATATTGATGATGCAGGACAGCGCAGGGGCGGTTATCGGCGCGCTGTTAGGCAGTTGGTTGTTGCAGTATGACTTCCGTCTGGTTTGCGCGACCGGGGCAATATTGTTCGTGCTCTGCGCAGCCTTTAACGCCTGGCTGCTGCCCGCGTGGAAACTCTCTACTGTGCGTATTCCGGTACGGGAAGGAATGAGTCGGGTGCTCAGTGATAAACGCTTCGTCACCTATGTGCTGACGCTGGCGGGCTATTACATGCTGGCGGTGCAGGTCATGCTGATGCTACCCATTATGGTCAATGACATCGCCGGTTCACCTTCCGCGGTGAAATGGATGTATGCCATTGAAGCCTGCCTTTCGCTGACGCTGCTCTACCCCATTGCGCGCTGGAGTGAGAAACGGTTTCGTCTTGAACATCGCCTGATGGCGGGCCTGCTGCTGATGTCACTGAGCATGTTACCCGTGGGGTTGGTGAGTGACTTGCAGCAGTTGTTCACGCTGATTTGCACTTTCTATATCGGTTCGATTATTGCTGAACCCGCCCGTGAAACGCTCAGCGCCTCGCTGTCGGATGCCCGTGCGCGCGGTAGCTATATGGGCTTTAGCCGTCTGGGGTTAGCCATAGGTGGTGCCATCGGGTATATCGGCGGCGGCTGGCTGTTTGATATGGGGAAACTGCTCCAGCAACCCGAGTTACCCTGGATGATGCTGGGGATCATTGGCTTCATCACTTTCCTGGCGCTGGGCTGGCAGTTTAGCCATAAACGCACGCCGCGCGGCATGCTGGAACCCGGCGCCTGATTTGATACCTGTGCGTGTCTCCTCCATACTGAAAGGGAACTGACAGTCAATGGAGGAGAAACGTGAAGCTTTATATTTACGATCACTGCCCTTTCTGCATCAAAGCCCGCATGATTTTTGGCCTCAAAAACATCCCCGTCGAACTGATTGTCCTGGCCAACGACGATGACGAAACCCCAACCCGAATGATTGGCCAGAAAATGGTGCCCATTCTGCAAAAAGACGACAGCCGCTATCTACCGGAAAGCATGGACATCGTCCATTACGTCGATCAACTGGATGGCAAACCGCTGCTCACCGGCAAGAAAAATCCTGCTATTGACGAGTGGCTGCGCAAAGTGAACAGCTACGCCAATCACCTGCTGCTGCCGCGTTTTGCAAAATCTGCGTTTGATGAGTTTTCCACCCCTTCGGCACGCAAATACTTTACTGAGAAAAAAGAGGCGATGATTGGCAGTTTTGCCGACCATCTTGCCCATTCCGCTGGCCTGACCAAAAAAATCAGTGAGGATTTGCGCACACTGGATAAGCGCATTGTGCAACCCAATGGTGTAAACGGTGAGCTTTCCGAAGACGACATCCAGTTATTTCCCCTGTTGCGTAATCTGACACTGGTGGCCGGTATCAACTGGCCGACACGGGTTGCTGACTATCGCGACAATATGGCGAAACAGACGCAGATCAATCTGTTATCATCAATGGCGATTTAACGTTTACCGGCGGTGGCTGAGTCATACAGGCTGCCGCTTTTTTCAGTTTTTTCTACTGGCGAAGTTCGCGCTGGTGACACATGCTGCGTTATGTCAGGATTAAGACGATCGCATCGTGTAGAGGAACCCCATGAAGAAGATTTTTTTTGCTGCCGCGTTGATAGTTGGCGGCCTGTTGACCGGCTGTAATCAGCTCACACAGTACACCGTAAGCGAACAAGAAATTAATCAGGCGCTCGAAAAACGCAACAACTTTGCCAAAGATATCGGGCTTCCGGGCGTTGCCGATGCGCATATCGTCCTCAATAACCTCTCCAGCCAGATCGGTCGTGAAGAACCGAACAAAGTGACGCTGACCGGCGATGCAAAGCTGGATATGAATTCGCTGTTTGGCAGTCAGAAAGCAACCATTAAGCTAAAACTGAAAGCGCTGCCAGTCTTTAATAAAGAAAAGGGGGCCATCTTCCTGCAGGAAATGGAAGTGGTGGATGCCACCGTGACGCCGGAAAAAATGCAGTCAGTGCTGCAAACCCTGATGCCTTATCTCAATCAATCACTGCGTAATTACTTTAACCAGCAGCCAGCGTATGTCCTGCGCGAAGACAGCAGCAAAGGCGAAGCGCTGGCGAAAAAGTACGCCAAAGGCATTGAGGTGAAGCCGGGCGAAATCATCATCCCGTTCACCGATTAAATGACAAAGGCGCTGCGGCGCCTTTTTTTACGTGCAAACGAAAACGTTTCCCCTTATCCTTTGTTTCCGGCAAAAATGACATCCCCCAGCCGGAGCATATTGATGACAGCACCCTCCCAGGTTTTAAAGATCCGCCGCCCAGATGACTGGCACCTTCACCTTCGCGACGGCGAAATGTTAAAAACGGTCGTGCCGTATACCAGCGATGTTTATGCACGTGCGATTGTGATGCCTAACCTGGCGCCGCCGATCACTACGGTAGATGCGGCAATTGCCTACCGCCAGCGCATCCTTGATGCGGTCCCTGCCGGACATTCCTTCACGCCGCTGATGACCTGCTATTTAACGGACACGTTGGATCCCGCTGAACTGGAACGCGGCTTTCGCGAAGGCGTGTTCACCGCTGCCAAACTCTATCCGGCAAACGCCACTACCAACTCCAGTCACGGGGTCACCTCCATTGATGCGATCATGCCAGTACTTGAACGCATGGAAAAACTCGGGATGCCGCTGCTGGTGCATGGCGAAGTCACCCACGCCGATATCGATATTTTTGACCGTGAAGCGCGCTTTATTGAGACGGTGATGGAGCCTCTGCGCCAGCGCCTGCCTGGGCTGAAAGTGGTCTTTGAGCACATCACTACCAAAGATGCGGCGGAGTATGTCCGTGACGGTAATGAATTATTGGCTGCGACGATTACACCGCAGCACCTGATGTTTAACCGTAACCATATGCTGGTTGGCGGTATTCGCCCACACCTCTACTGCCTGCCAATTCTGAAACGCAATGTCCACCAGCACGCTCTGCGTGAGCTGGTTGCCAGTGGCTTTGAGCGTGCCTTCCTCGGCACCGATTCGGCCCCACATGCCCGTCATCGTAAGGAATCGAGCTGTGGCTGCGCGGGATGTTTTAACGCGCCAACGGCACTGGCGAGTTACGCGAGCGTGTTTGAAGAGATGAATGCCCTGGCGCACTTTGAAGCGTTTTGTTCACTGAACGGTCCGCGATTCTACGGCCTGCCGGTCAATGACACTTTCGTTGAACTGGTACGTGAAGAGCAGCAGGTACCGGAGAGCATCGCGCTGACCGACGATACGCTGGTGCCGTTCCTCGGGGGCGAAACGGTACGCTGGACGATTAAAAAGTAAAAAAAATCGATGCCGCCTGTTGTAACCTGGCCAGGATAACTGTATAAATAACCAGTATATTCAACAGGGGGCCATTATGCGTATTGAAGTCACCATTGCTAAAACTTCACCTTTACCTGCCGGTGCTATTGACGCCCTGGCAGGTGAACTCTCCCGCCGTATTACTCACCACTTTCCCGATAACGGCGGTAACGTGACCGTTCGTTATGCCGCTGCGAATAATTTGTCCGTGATTGGCGCGACGAAAGAAGATAAAGAACGGATCAGCGAAATTCTTCAGGAAACCTGGGAAAGCGCTGACGACTGGTTCATTAAAGAATAAAAATGCTATGCCGTAGTCTCTTTGCCGGGTCGCCCCGGCTTTTTTCTCTCATCTTTAAGGCAATCTTTTTTGCGGCATCATTTAGTATTCTCCGTTGCCTTCGGAATTGATTATATTTTCACCAGTCACTCAAAATTATTGCACAACATACTTAAAAAGAATGAACAAGATGGTGATTAATTACTCACAAATTCTTAATTTGCAGAAATTTATGCTCCCCCCTCTTTAAAATCTCAGTGAATACCCTTATTTATTGATATACTGAAGTTGCTTCAGATAAAAACGCATTGAACCTCGAAAACCGTTGTCTTGTAACACGAATTAGGGGGCATGATGGAAAAGAATAATGAAGTCATTCAGACTCATCCGCTTGTGGGATGGGACATCAGCACCGTAGATAGCTATGACGCGCTGATGCTGCGTTTGCACTACCAGACTCCAAATCGTCCCGAAACCGATGGTACAGAGGTCGGTCAAACGCTCTGGTTAACCACCGATGTTGCCAGACAATTTATTTCGATATTAGAAGCCGGCATAGCCAAAATCGAATCCGGCGATTACCAGGCCAACGAATACCGTCGGCATTAACGAGACGGACATTCTCATTTAAAAAGGCACCTTCGGGGTGCCTTTGCTATTTCTGGGTTGTATTACGCATTTCACTTATTTACTCTGCATCAAACGCGACAGCAGAGAGAAACTGATGAAATACGACTTAATCATTATAGGCAGCGGGTCCGTTGGGGCAGCCGCAGGTTATTATGCCACTCGCGCCGGGTTAAACGTTCTGATGACCGACGCGCATATGCCACCGCATCAACAGGGTAGTCATCACGGCGACACCCGGTTGATCCGCCACGCCTATGGCGAAGGTGAAAAATACGTTCCGCTGGTGCTGCGTGCGCAGGCGCTATGGGACGAACTCTCCACGCAAAATGAAGAGCCGATTTTCGTCCGCTCCGGCGTTATCAATCTTGGCCCCGCCGGTTCGCCCTTCCTGGCAAACGTCGCGCACAGCGCAAAACAGTGGCAACTGAACGTTGAACAACTGGATGCCGCCGCCATCATGGCGCGCTGGCCCGAAATCCGCGTACCTGCAGACTACACCGGCCTGTTCGAAGCTGATTCCGGTTTTTTACGCAGTGAACTGGCGATCAAAACCTGGATCCGTCTGGCAGAAGAAGCAGGATGCGCTCAACTCTTCAACTGCCCGGTCACAGCCATTCACCATGATGATGACGGCGGGGTCACTGTGGAAACCGCTGACGGCGATTACAGCGCGAAGAAAGCGCTGGTGAGCGCCGGTACCTGGGTTCAGGCTTTGTTCCCCGAGCTTCCCATCCAGCCGGTACGAAAAGTGTTTGCCTGGTACCAGGCCGATGGCCGCTATAGCATCAAGAATAAGTTTCCTGCCTTCACCGGTGAGTTGCCCAACGGCGATCAATACTACGGCTTCCCGGCGGAGAACGACGAACTGAAAATCGGTAAGCACAACGGCGGGCAACTTATCCACGCCGAAGCTGAACGCAAACCGTTTGCCAGCGTCGCCAGCGATGGATCTGAAGCATTCCCGTTCCTGCGCAATATCCTTCCGGGAGTGGGTTGCTGTCTGCACGGTGCGGCCTGCACCTACGACAACTCGCCGGATGAAGATTTTATCATCGACACGCTGCCCGGCCATGACAACACGCTGATCGTGACCGGGCTGAGTGGTCACGGCTTTAAATTTGCCTCCGTATTGGGTGAAATTGCCGCTGACTTTGCCCAGGAAAAGCCATCCGCTTTTGACCTGACGCCGTTCAGACTCTCCCGATTTACGGCATAATCGTTAAATGGCCTCGTAATGAGGCCTTTTTAATGGTGATTACAATATGCGTCGTCTGTTTCTTTATCTGGTCAACAATATTCGCGAGCATTTTATGCTCTACGTTATTTTATGGTCGCTGCTGGCGATTCTTGATGTTATTTATATCCTGTGTTACTGAGCCATCGGCATTGACAAATACTGACAAAAACTGAAAGTTATCTAATTTTTGTTTTGTTTTTTTGAATGACAAAACCCATCCCCTACCCCCCCACAAACCGTCATAAATCGGTCATTTCTGACGAATCCGTTGAATCAAAATCTACACTTAATACAAAATTATTGAATCAACGTTAAATCTCTCTCCCGGTGTTATTTTTTAGTTGCATTTATGTCTCTGTCAGGCCATTTTCATTCAATCCTGAAATATGAAATGGAATTTTTATGCAATTTTCAAATACGCCTCAACGGTATGGTTTTATTTCCGCCATGCTTCACTGGCTAACCGCGTTGGTGGTCTACGGGATGTTTGCACTCGGTCTCTGGATGGTGACGTTGAGCTATTACGACGGCTGGTATCACCAGGGACCGGAATTGCACAAAAGCATCGGGATCCTGCTGATGATGGGCCTGGTCGTTCGGGTCATCTGGCGTCTGATCTCGCCACCGCCGAAAGCGCTGAAAAGCTATTCGGCCCTGACCCGTGCTGGCGCAGCGTTGGGCCATCTCGCGCTATATCTGCTGCTGTTTAGCATTGTCATCAGCGGTTATCTGATCTCGACGGCGGACGGTAAACCGATCAGCGTTTTCGGCTGGTTTGATGTCCCGGCCACCTTCGCGGATGCTGGCGTTCAGGCCGATCTCGCCGGAAGCGTACACCTGTGGCTGGCCTGGACCGTCGTTATTCTTTCCATTCTGCATGGCCTGATGGCCTTTAAACACCACTTTATCGATAAAGACGACACCCTGAATCGCATGTTGGGTAAGTCGTCATCTGACTATGGAGCTCAAAAATGAAAAAAAGCCTGCTGGGTTTAACTCTCGCCTCTCTGCTGTTCACCACCGGTTCTGCCATCGCGGCGGATTATAAAATTGACAAAGAAGGACAACATGCCTTTGTTAATTTCCGTATTCAGCACCTGGGATACAGCTGGTTGTACGGCACGTTCAAAGACTTCGACGGAACCTTTACCTTTGATGAAAAGGATCCCGCCGCCGATAAAGTGAATGTGACGATCAACACCAACAGCGTGGATACCAATCACGCCGAGCGTGATAAACACCTTCGCAGCGCTGATTTCCTCAATGTCGCGAAATTCCCGCAGGCGACCTTCACCTCCACCAGCGTGAAAAAAGACGGTGACGAACTGGATATCACCGGGAATCTGACGCTAAACGGCGTAACAAAGCCGGTGACGCTGGAAGCGAAGATGATCGGTCAGGGTGACGATCCGTGGGGGGGTAAACGCGCAGGCTTCGAAGCCGAAGGTAAAATCAAGCTGAAGGATTTCAACATCACCACCGATCTGGGTCCTGCCTCGCAGGAAGTGGAGTTGATTATCTCAGTTGAAGGCGTACAGCAGAAGTAAACGAGGAATGATGCCGGATGGCGATGTTGTCGCCGCCATCCGGCCACACCATTACTCGGCAGGATCCGGAATACCCAGTTTCGTATTCAGTCGTCCACGCGACTTGTTGAAGATTTTATTGCCGTTCTCGCGTCCTGCGCGCAGGCGACGTTGCTCTTCTTCAGGTAATGCGCTCTCTTCGCAACAGATCTCGCTACAGCAGCCGTTGTACTTTTGCGCACATGCCGGGCACTGAATAAACAGCAGATGGCAGCCGTCATTTTTACAGTTGGTGTGGCTGTCGCACGGCGCGCCGCATTGATGACAATGCGCAATCACCTCATCTGAAATACGCTCACCCATGCGCTCATCAAACACAAAGTTTTTGCCGATGAAACGTACCGGTAACCCCTGCTCGCGGGCCTTGCGTGCATATTCAATGATACCGCCTTCAATGTGCCACACTTTACTGAAGCCATTGTGCTTCATCCAGGCGCTGGCTTTTTCGCAGCGAATACCGCCGGTACAGTACATCACAATCTTTTTATCTTTGTGTTCCTGCATCATTTCGACCGCTTTGGGTAACTGCTCGCGGAACGTGTCGGCCGGGATTTCCAGCGCGTTCTCAAAATGGCCCACTTCGTATTCGTAGTGGTTACGCATATCAATGAACAGCGCATCCGGGTCGTCGAGCATCGCGTTCACTTCCGCGGCCTTGAGATAGTCGCCGACATCGCTGGCATCAAAACTCGGGTCCTCAATGCCATCCGCCACAATCCGCTCACGCACTTTCATTCGCAGCACCCAGAAGGATTTCCCGTCATCTTCCAGCGCAATGTTCAGACGCACGCCGTCAAGTGCCGGATCAAAGGCGTACAGCTGCTGGCGGAACGTCTCTACCTGACTTTGCGGTACGCTGATTTGGGCGTTAATCCCTTCATGCGCCAGATAGATGCGACCGAAAACATTCAGCGCGGTTAACTTTTGATACAACGCATCGCGTGTGGCCTGCGGGTCTGCGATGGTAAAATATTTGTAGAACGAAATGGTCGTGCGCGGCTCAGTTTCAGCCAACATCCGGGCTTTGAGGGCATCATTGGAAATACGGTTATGTAACACTGGCATGGTGTACGGGTCCTGCGGCAGGTGAAATCAGAATCGGCGGCATCATATAGCAATCCGCGCCAATTTACATCCATACATTTTGCGCTACATTTCTTTCTTCAAACTAAAAAATTAACAACATTTGCTGAATTTATCGCCATTCCGGAGCCACAAATTTTTTCTGACGGCGAAAAAATGCAACAATACAGATAATTGCCCGTTTAAGGTATACAACAGGAAAGACATGACGAATTTACCTAAGTTCTCCGCAGCACTACTGCATCCACGGTATTGGTTAACCTGGCTCGGTATTGGCGCACTTTGGTTGGTCGTGCAGTTGCCCTATCCGATACTCTATCGCCTTGGTCATATGATCGGTCACCTGGCGTATCGTCTGATGAAGCGGCGGACGAAAATTGCATATCGTAACCTCGAGCTCTGTTTCCCTGAAATGAGTGAGCGTGACCGCCATGCGATGGTGGTTAAAAATTTTGAATCCGTCGGTATGGGCCTGCTGGAAACCGGGATGGCCTGGTTCTGGTCCGATCGTCGCATTGCCCGCTGGACCGAAGTGATCGGCATGGAGCATATTCGTGACGTTCAGGCTCAGCAGCGCGGTATTTTGCTGGTGGGGCTGCACTTTTTAACCCTGGAACTCGGTGCGCGTCAGTTCGGTTTGCAGGAACCTGGCATCGGCGTTTATCGCCCGAATGATAATCCCTTGATCGACTGGCTCCAGACCTGGGGTCGTATGCGCTCAAACAAATCCATGCTCGATCGCAAGGATCTGAAAGGGATGATTAAGGCGCTGAAGAAAGGCGAAGTGGTCTGGTATGCGCCGGACCACGATTATGGCCCGCGCGCCAGCGTGTTCGTCCCGCTTTTTGCCGTTGAACAAGCAGCCACCACCTCCGGCACCTGGATGTTGGCGCGAATGTCTAATGCCTGCCTGGTGCCGTTTGTACCGCGTCGCAAGCCCGATGGCAAAGGCTACCAGCTGATTATGTTACCGCCAGAATGTTCACCGCCGCTGGATGACGCAGAGACCACCGCCGCCTGGATGAACAAGATTGTTGAGAAGTGCATCATGATGGCGCCAGAACAGTACATGTGGCTACATCGCCGCTTCAAAACACGTCCTGCTGGCGTACCTACCCGTTATTAAATCCTGCATAGCAGCCCCTTTTGGGCTGCTTTCTCACCGTTTTTAGCGATAAAAGCTCCCCACATTGCGACCCTCTGCATCCAGGCGCATAATGAATATGCTTAATTTATATTCGTTTTTTGCCCGATCGCGCCAACAGCGCATCACACGCGGATCGCTATGTCACCCTCTGATACTCCCATAAACTGGAAACGTAATCTCACTGTCACCTGGCTCGGCTGTTTCTTAACCGGCGCCGCATTTAGCCTGGTGATGCCATTTTTACCACTTTATGTCGAACAACTCGGCGTAACGGGCCACAGTGCGCTCAACATGTGGTCCGGACTGGTCTTTAGTATTACGTTTCTTTTCTCTGCGATCGCCTCTCCCTTCTGGGGCGGGCTTGCCGACCGTAAAGGCAGAAAGATTATGCTGCTGCGCTCTGCGCTGGGGATGGCAATAGTGATGCTGCTAATGGGCCTTGCGCAGAATATCTGGCAGTTTCTGGTGCTGCGCGCGCTGCTCGGGTTGCTGGGCGGATTCATTCCCAACGCCAACGCCCTCATCGCCACCCAGGTTCCACGCAATAAAAGCGGTTGGGCGCTGGGAACGCTCTCTACCGGCGGCGTCAGCGGTGCATTACTCGGCCCGTTAGCGGGCGGCCTGCTTGCCGACCAGTACGGCCTGCGCCCGGTTTTCTTCATCACCGCGACGGTACTGCTGATCTGTTTCTTACTGACGCTGTTTTTTATTCGCGAAAACTTCAAACCCATCAGCAAGAAAGAGATGCTGCGCGTCCGGGAAGTGGTTGCTACGCTTAAAAACCCGAAACTGGTGCTGAGCCTGTTCGTCACCACGCTGATTATTCAGGTCGCGACCGGTTCCATTGCACCGATTTTGACCCTCTATGTGCGGGAGCTGGCGGGTAACGTCAGCAATATTGCGTTTATTAGCGGGATGATTGCCTCCGTACCTGGCGTCGCCGCATTGCTCAGTGCGCCAAGATTAGGCAAGCTGGGCGACCGTATCGGACCGGAGAAAATCCTCATTGTGGCGCTAATCTTCTCCGTTCTGCTGCTGATCCCGATGTCTTTTGTGCAGACCCCGTGGCAACTGGCGGTACTGCGCTTTTTACTGGGCGCTGCCGACGGCGCGCTGCTGCCGGCGGTACAAACGCTGCTGGTCTATAACTCCACAAACCAAATCGCCGGGCGCATCTTTAGTTATAACCAGTCGTTCCGCGATATCGGCAACGTCACCGGCCCGCTCATGGGAGCAGCGATTTCCGCTAACTACGGCTTCCGTGCCGTCTTCCTGGTCACTGCCGGGGTGGTATTGTTTAACGCCATTTATTCCTGGAACAGCCTGCGCCGTCGTGCTCTCACGCGAACAGCGGGATGATTTTTCAGCATTCATACTTGCATAACCGGAGAATCAGCTATTCTTTCCCTGATTACCTCATCAAATCAAAGGGAGACTCAGATGACCATGTATGCAACGCTGGAAGAAGCCATTGACTCAGCCCGTGAAGAATTTATGGCGGACCATCCTGAGCTTGAACAGGACGAAGCCAATGTACAGCAGTTCAACGTGCAGAAGTACGTGCTACAGGATGGCGACATCATGTGGCAGGTCGAGTTTTTTGCCGATGAAGGCGAAGAAGGCGAGTGCCTGCCGATGCTCAGTGGCGAGGCCGCGCAAAGTGTCTTTGACGGCGACTATGATGAGATAGAGATCCGCCAGGAGTGGCTGGAAGAGAATACACTGCATGAATGGGATGAAGGCGAATTTCAGCTTGAGCCCCCGCTGGATACCGAAGAGGGTCAAACCGCAGCCGATGAATGGGATGAACGGTAATTACTCGTAAGGGCCGTGATGCATGTCCAGCGGCAACAGCAGCGTGTCAAACACCAGCGAGAACGGCAGATCGAGGATAGTGACATAACGCCATGCTGAATCCCGGACATCCCACTGCACTCCCGGATAGTACTGGTTGCCATGCCCCTGTCCGGGGATTGTCCGGCTGATAATGCTGCCGCACCCGCTTAACAGCATCACCATGATGCCCACCGCTACGATTCGCACGTGATACCTCATTAATCGTTTTCTTCAGTATAAAAAAATACCGGCGCAAGCCGGTATTTTTCAGATGATTTCGCCGGGTGGCGCTTACGGCGTCTTCAGCGTCTGTGGGTTCAGGGTGATACCCTGATAATAACTCACCCACGATGAATACTTCTCTGGCGAATTCCAGACACGATAGTGCAAACGCGCCATCGTCACCGGATCGCTTAGCAGTACCAGACGACGGTCGCGATTCAGTTTTTCCGGGGTCTCGTTCAGCGCCTGCTCAACGTGACGATCGCGGGCAATCTCCAGTACCTGGCTTGCACGGTGACGTGCCGTCGCCATCGCAGTGGCCAGCGCGTTAAACGATGGGTTAAACACCGCGTGCATGAAGCCATCGTCAAGCGAGCGGTTGCGGTTCATCACCAGATACTTGTCGGTATCCACCAGCACCTGCGGCGGCGAATATTCTTCCGGGATCAGGAACAGCTTCCAGCGTTTGGTACGCAAACCGACCGTTGAACGGCTGGAGATCACCGAAACAAACGGTGACAGGATCAGCGAGAAGACAATCGGTGCCAGCCAGAACAGGAAACGCAGATCCAGCCACGCCATACCGACCGCCCATACCAGACCCAGCAGCAGTTGCGAACCATGACGCATAAACGCTTCGCCCCACGGCGTAGAGTCATCGTCACGCTGCGGCGAGTTCCACACCACTTCCCAGCCCAGGAAGGCGCTCACCACGAAGACGGTGTGGAACAACATACGCACCGGCGCCAGCAAGACGGAGAACAACACCTCCAGCAGCAGCGACAGCGTTACGCGAATAAAACCACCGTACTCTTTGGTGCCTTTACACCAGATGAGCAGAATACTCAGCAACTTCGGCAGGAACAGCAGCACCATTGTCGAGGCAAACAGGGCTATCGCCAGTTCAGGACGCCACTGCGGCCAGACCGGGAACAGCTGGCGCGGTTGCAGGAAGTATTGCGGCTCGGTAAGCGCATGGACTACCTGCAGCGCGGTCGACAGCGCGAGGAACATAAACCACAGCGGCGCGGAGAGATAAGACATCACCCCGGTCAGGAACACGGCGCGGTGAACCGGATGCATCCCTTTTACAAGGAACAGACGGAAGTTCATCAGGTTGCCATGACACCAGCGCCGGTCACGCTTCAGCTCATCCAGCAGGTTCGGCGGAAGTTCTTCATAGGAACCGGGCAGATCGTAAGCAATCCACACGCCCCACCCGGCTCGACGCATTAATGCCGCTTCCACGAAGTCGTGCGACAGGATGGAACCGGCGAAAGAGCCTTCACCCGGCAGCGGCGCCAGCGCACAGTGTTCGATAAACGGCTTCACGCGGATGATGGCGTTGTGCCCCCAGTAATGGGACTCACCCAACTGCCAGAAGTGCAAACCCGCGGTGAACAGCGGTCCGTATACGCGCGTCGCAAACTGCTGACAGCGCGCATACAAGGTGTCCATGCCGGACGCCTTCGGCGATGACTGAATGATCCCGGCGTTCGGGTTCGCTTCCATCAGACGCACCAGACCACTCAGACACTCACCGGTCATCACCGAGTCAGCATCCAGCACCACCATGTAACTGTACTGGCTGCCCCAGCGACGGCAGAAGTCATCAATGTTACCGCTTTTACGCTTCACACGACGGCGACGACGGCGATAGAAAATCTGTCCTTCGCCCTGCACTTCTGCAATCAGCTCCATCCACGCCTTTTGTTCAGCAACGCAGATATCGGGGTTGTAGCTGTCGCTAAGAATATAGACATCGAAATGTTCGCCGTTGCCGGTCGCTTTTACTGATTCCCATGTCGCGCGCAGGCCAGCAAAAACACGATCAACGTCTTCATTACAGATAGGCATAATCAGCGCGGTACGGTGCTGCGGATTCAGCGGTTCGTCACCGACCGTTGACGCCGAAATACTGTACTTATCGCGACCAATCAGCAGTTGCAGGAAGCCCATCAACGCGGTCCAGAACCCGGCGGAAACCCAGCAGAACAGCACCGCAAAGAGGATTAAAATACCGGTTTGCAGCATGTACGGCAGCAACTGCATGAAGGAGACCCACAGGTCCTGCCCAACCATATCCGCCGGATTGATCAGCGCCCAGCCCTGATACGGCAGAATCGTCTTCATGTACCAGGTCGCGACGACCGTCTGCGCCAGCGTCAGCAGCAGCAGCGTATAGCGACGAAGGGTGCCAACGGTACGCCACTTCTGCTCGCTTTCCTGTTCTTCTTTCGTCAGACGCGCGAGATAGCGCGGCGTAACGTCACGTCCACGCAGACGATCCCAGAAACGCCCAACCGGGTTGGTGCGCCAGGGATCGGGAAACATCGAAGAACGTTTGGCTTTAGGCATTGCCTGAAGCTGATCGCGCCCTTCGTCATCTTTGATCAACTGCCCTTCGCCCAGCGAGTCTGGCCAGGCTTGTTGCAGACGCGCTTTGACAGAACCCTGCGGTGAATCGTCTTCTCGCGAGTAACGGCGATGCTCGGCATCCAGCGCTTCATGCACTGCGCGGATGTCAGTTGTCGGCAATGCCGCTTTCTCGATCTCCGAGAGCGGCATGGCGTCAATGTACTCAGTTGTCTTATTCATTGGCAGGTAACTGGTAGCTCCAGGTTTCACTCAACGTCTGATCGGCATTGACTAATGCCGCACGCATTTCAGTGGTTTTCTTCACATCTTTCACTTTCACGCGCATCGTCATACGCCAACCTTTGGTGATCGGGTTGTAACGGACTGTTGTTTCCACGATCTCGCCGTTGTCGCCAATGCTGGTTTGCGCGGTGACCGGGGTATCCTGCGGCAGTTTTTTCATGTCCGTGCCGGTGAAGTCCACCACGAAGGCGATCGTGCCGTCAGGCTGGCGAATGAGATTAGACTGTTTGACATCGCCGGTTGAACGACGCGTCTGCTGCACCCAGGCGTTATCTGGCGCATGAAGTTTGTCTTCATCGCGGCTGAACGTCAGGGTGTATTTAAAGTTCATCTCTTTGCCAGGCTCAGGCAGTTGATCCGGCGTCCAGTAAGCGACGATGTTATCGTTGGTTTCGTCATTGGTCGGGATTTCAACCAGTTCAATCTTACCCTTGCCCCACTCGCCTTTCGGTGTAATCCAGGCGCTTGGGCGCAGATCGTAACGGTCGTCGAGATCTTCAAAGCGAGAGAACTGACGGCCGCGCTGGAGCAGACCAAACCCTTGCGGGTTTTCCATCGCAAAACTGCTCACCGCGAGGTGTTTCGGGTTATTCAGCGGACGCCAGATCCATTCACCGTTGCCGGCATGAATCGACAAACCGTTGGAGTCATGCAGTTCCGGACGATAGTTCGTCGCCGGTGAAGGCTGGTTTGGCCCATACAGGAACATACTGGTTAACGGCGCCACGCCCAGTTTACCCACCTTATCGCGCAGGTAGACTTTCGACTGCACGTCGACAACGGTGTCACGCCCAGGGATTATCACAAAACGATAGGCCCCGGTCGCACGCGGAGAGTCCAGTAAGGCATAAATCGTCAGGCGCTTGTCAGTTGGTTTTGGACGTTCGATCCAGAACTCACGGA
This sequence comes from Citrobacter sp. Ca225, assembly GCF_030337175.1. Taxonomy (NCBI): domain Bacteria; kingdom Pseudomonadati; phylum Pseudomonadota; class Gammaproteobacteria; order Enterobacterales; family Enterobacteriaceae; genus Citrobacter; species Citrobacter sp. Ca225. Next base: position 317,415 of record NZ_JAOWCD010000100.1, read on the forward strand.
AGCGGGGAAATTCTTCACCTGAAGGCAGCGCGGTATCAATAGCCAGACCGCGCGCAGAAAGGCCATACACCTGACCGGCCCCCAGGACGCGGAAGTAGCTTGCGCCAAGCATGCTGACGATTTCATCGTTTTTGTCTTTGCTGTTGATCGGGTACAACACTTTGAAACCCGCAAAGCCGAGATCTTTTACCGTGTCTTTATCATGCTGAACGTCGCCGAAATTGAAGTAGTCCGGGCTGTATTTGATTCTTTTAACCGTAGTTGCCGTGACTTCATTGATTTTGACCGGCGTGTCGAAGTACATACCCTGGTGGTAGAACTCGAGCTTGAATGGGGTCTTAAGATTACTCCAGTATGCTTTGTCGCGATTAAACTGGATCTGCTGATAGTCCGCATATTTCATGTCGCGGAAAACGGAGGGCAAGTTACTTTTTGGCGCCTCATAGCCTTTACCGGCTAAGGATTGAGCTTGCTTTGCAACATCATCGATGGAGAAGGCCCAGGCCGACGACGTGTACAGCGTTAACATAACTGCCGCACCCAACCAACGCATTTTCATCATTTGTGGTTTATGTTTCATAATTAGTAAGCACTTCCCCCTTTGTGTGCTTATATCGATCCGATCTATTTTAATGGATAATCAGGCATTAGGACAACTGAATCCCTGCATTGTTCAGCACGCTGGCTCATGGTTTAGACGCCTCGCCGGGCCCTTTTTCACTTTGCGTGCTTATCCTGGAGACAGGTCGTTGTACTTGGTGTAGGGTTGCCACCGACTGTAACGAGTAAACGCCTTACCGATAAGACGATTAGTCTGAGAATCTGAGAATACGAAAACCTTTATGAATCCCGTACCCGCACAGCGTGAATATTTTCTTGACTCCATCCGCGCCTGGCTGATGTTGTTGGGTATTCCCTTCCATATCTCATTGATCTATTCCGGCCATACCTGGCATGTGAACAGCGCCGAGCCCTCATGGTGGCTGACTCTGTTTAACGATTTTATCCATTCATTCCGGATGCAGGTCTTTTTCGTTATTTCCGGTTATTTTTCGTACATGTTATTCCTGCGTTATCCATTGAAACGCTGGTGGAAAGTACGCGTTGAGCGCGTAGGCATTCCGATGCTTACGGCTATTCCCCTGCTGACATTGCCGCAATTTATTATGCTGCAATACGTCAAAGGAAAAGCCGACAGTTGGCAAACGCTCTCACTGTATGAAAAATACAACACGCTGGCCTGGGAATTAATTTCTCATCTGTGGTTTTTACTGGTTCTGGTGGTATTAACAACCGTCAGTCTGTGGATATTTACCCGGATGCGAAAAAACCTGGTGAAAGCGGAAAAAAAACGGCTGGCCGCCGTGTCGATGGGCAAACTGACGCTCATCTTCTTCTTACTGGGTATTGGTTATGCGGTGATACGGCGGACGCTGTTCATTGTTTACCCACCCATTCTTAGCGACGGCTTGTTTAATTTCGTGGTGATGCAAACGCTTTTTTATGTGCCTTTCTTTATGCTGGGTGCGCTGGCCTTTATCTCACCTGAGCTTAAAGCGCTTTTCACCACCCCTTCCCGGGGATGTACGCTGGCGGCGGCTTTCGCTTTCATCGCCTATTTGCTGAATCAGCGCTACGGCAGTGGCGATGCATGGATGTACGAAACGGAATATGTCATCACCATGGTGCTAGGATTATGGATGGTCAATGTGGTGTTTTCTCTCGGCCACCGTTTACTCAATTTCCAGTCAGCCCGCGTCACCTATTTTGTGAATGCGTCACTGTTTATTTATCTGGTACACCATCCGTTAACACTGTTTTTCGGCGCCTATATTACGCCACATATTACCTCGAATCTGTTGGGCTTTATCTGCGGGCTGATCTTTGTGGTTGGCATCGCACTGGTATTGTATGAGATTCATTTGCGCATTCCGCTGCTTAAATTCCTGTTCTCCGGCAAACCGCCGGTCAGACAGGAACAAAGCAAAAAAGTGACCGGCTAATACCTGCGACCACGTTAAAGCAGCCACTCGACAGGCAATAGCGTCGCCAGTCGCACCAGAACCCGCTTCCAGAATCCTGTGGCGGGTTCTTTTTTTAACACCAGTTCTTCGTCCTGCTGCCGATCCACCCAGTTAATTCGCCCCCAGCGATCGAGGCGTAATTGCCAGGCCGCATCGCGTTGACTCTCAATGAACCGGTTATGGATAAGCGTCGCCAGCGTCTCGCTTTCAATCACAAATCCCATTTCCGTGTTCAGCAACGTGGAACGGGGATCAAAATTCAGTGAACCAATAAACACCTTACGCCCGTCAATACTGAACGTTTTGGCATGCAGGCTGGAACCGGAGTTCCCCGTAAGCCCCCTGTCGTGCAGTACCACCTGACGTTCACGGGTCGGCTTCAGTTCATAGAGCTCGACACCATAACGCAGTAGTTTCTTCCGCCAGCGCGCATATCCGGCATGTACCACCGCGACATCATTGGCGGCTAATGAATTGGTGAGAATCGCAATTTTGACGCCTTTACGCACCAGTTTCAGCAACTGCGCGACGCCTGCACGGGTCGGGACAAAATAGGCAGAAATAATGTCAATCCGCTCCGTCGGCGAACCCATCACGTCAAACAGTCGTTGTGGCAGTAAAGAGTGGCGCTGCGCTTTCCCCTGGCCTTTTAAGGGATCGTCACTTAACAGCCGGGTCTTCGCCCAGATAAGCGGTAGCGTTCCGCGATCGAGATGGGTCATAAACGGGCTGGTTTTCAGTTTATGCTGATATCGACGGGTGATGGGATCGTTGTACCAGGCGTCGGGTAGCTCAATGCGTTCGGTGATCTCTTGCTCGGAAAGTGCCAGTACCGATTTCAACGTCGAAACCGACGCGCAATGCCAGTAGCGTTCAAAATCCTCAGCAACCTCCCTGACGACGGGTCCGATGGCCATCACGTCCAGATCGGAGAACAGCGGCTCCTCGCCCGCGCCAAAATAGGCATCGCCAATGTTTCGCCCGCCCACCAGGGTGACAACACCGTCTGCGGTATAGCTTTTGTTATGCATCCGTCGGTTTAGCCTGGCGAAATCGGTCAGATAACCCAGCATCCGTAGCATGCGAAAAGAGAAAGGATTAAACAGGCGAACTTCAATGTTGGGATGGGCATCGAGCAGTTGCAGAGTGTCATCCAGCCCTGGCGTGTTGTTGTCATCAAGCAACAGGCGCACATGGACACCACGTTTCGCCGCCGCCAGAAGAACAGCGAACAGCAGTCGCCCGGACATGTCGTCTTCCCAGATATAGTACTGAACATCCAGCGTGCGCTCCGCCATTTCCGCCAGCCGGTAACGGGCGGCAAAGGCGTCCAGACTGTTATCGAGCGCAAGAATGCCGCACTCTCCGGGGTGATTGTCGCACAGAGGACGCGTGGCGCGGGCGAGGCGAGTCAGCTCATTCATCGCCTTGTTGGGTAAGTAGACGCTGGTAGAGTCGGGTTGTTTCGTCATCATAACAGACAAAGTATATCTGCTCAGGCAAAGCGCGGCGGGTAATAAATTCCGAAACGGTTTTTAGCGCAATTTCAGCGGCGGCGGCTCGCGGATAGCCGTAAACTCCGGTACTGATTGCCGGAAAGGCAATGGACGCGTAGCCATTGGCCAGCGCCAGATTCAGGCTATTAACGTACGCATCCTGTAGCAGTTGCGCTTCGTTATGCTCGCCGCCACGCCAGACCGGGCCGACGGTATGAATGACCGCTTTAGCGGGGAGGTTTCCGGCAAGCGTGATCACCGCATGGCCCGTCGGGCACTCGCCCTGCTGCTGTCTGACTTTCATGCAGGCTTCCAGTAAGGCGGGGCCCGCAGCGCGATGGATTGCCCCATCAACACCTCCGCCCCCCATCAGCGAGGCGTTAGCGGCATTGACGATGACATCAACCGCGACCGTGGTGATATCCCCCTGGATAACATGAATACGCGATTCCATAGAACCTCCTTGCGTCACTCTATTCTGTAAGTGTACAGCAGGGGATACCCTGAAATCGCTTTTTTCGTCTGTTTGTCTGAATGACCTGTTTAGCGGTAGCTGATGTCCATCACCGCCAGTTTTTTCTTCTCATCCAGATAGTGCAAGTTAACTGCGGCGATCTGCTTGAAGTGTTGTGGTGCTTTTAGCAGTTCCTGGGGTGAGTAATAGCGGGTTTGCGTGCGCCCCGTGTTATAGCACGACATTGCAAGGCGTTGTTGCTCCAGACTCACATTGCAGGGCGGTTCTACGATTTGACCGGTGAAATGAATCACCCCGCCCTGTCCTCCCGCATCCGCCATTGCGGTAAAAGAAAACAGGGCAAGAAGCGCGAGCAGCGGAAGGCTTGTTTTACGCGTGACAGATAACAGCATGATGCTTTCCTCAATGAGTATTCATCCTTGAGGGGTGATGTATTCCCTGACGGCGACAGGCCCGGGAGTCACGCATTCCGCGTCACTCTATTCATAGTTCAGCCACCTCGCTTCTGCCAGCATCGACGCATTAATTGTCAGTCAGTTATGACGATTTCACAGAGGGCGGCCACTGTTGCGATAAATGCAGAGACTGGCCGTCAGAAACCGTAACCACGATTTTGACGGTGTCTTGTGCAGAGATATTTAAACTGAGTCTGGTCAAATCAATGGCCTGATTAGCGGGCAGAGACAGGGTCTTTTTCTGTCGTGACTGACTTTGCCCCGCCACACCGTCACGAAGGGCTAAAATCTGCACCTGGCACACACAGGGTTGTGTCAGGGTGACCTGCGGCGTAATTGTGTAAATGTCGCCTTGCTGGGTGGTTGCAAACGTTATCTGATTAGAGAGCGCCGCAAGGAGTAATAAGGTGTTCATGATGTCCTCCCGAAAAAAAACAGGGCTTTCGCCCTGTTTATCGTCAGCACATAAACTGAATTAGTACTGATTAGCGGTGGCGTTGTTGCCAAAACCAACCTGATGCACCAGAACGCTGGAATCGGACGCAGTCTGGTTCACCAGCGCGGCGTTATGTCCACCATACTGGCTCACAGTAATGTCCGAATTTTTGCCGTTCCACTGATCGATGGTGGCGTTGTTTTTGAAGCCGTTTTGAGTCAGATCGATGGTGCTGTTATCTGAGCCCTGGCCCACGTCGGCGCCGTTACCAAAGCCATTCTGATGAATGGTCGTATCAGATTTACGAGCGTCGCTTTGCAGCGCAAGCGCGGCGTTGTTGACCCCTGACTGATAAATGCTCAGGGTCGATTCCGGGCCGGAACTGCTCCCGCCGCCGCCGCCGCCCCATTGCGGAACAGAACCAGCCAGAGCACTGCCAGAAACCACGATTGCTGCAAATGCTGCCACTTGTAAAAGTTTCATGGTAAACCCCCATCGGATTGATTTAAGCGTCGTCAATGGATTAGCGTTGAATAACGCGAATTGCCATTTGCGACTGTCTCTGCACTACAACTGCTGTTTTTTGCGTACCATACTGAGTAATATTTGCTTTATTTCCAGAACCTTTCTGGATAATCATCGCAGTATTACCGTAATTACTTTGCGATATACTGGCATCATTGGAATGACCCGACTGAGCAACATACGCAAAATTATAAGCTCCTGATTGGTCAACTTTGGCCCGGTTACTTCCACCTTCTTGTGAAACTACCGACAAAAGTTTAGAGCCCTCCTGGCGTATCTTTGCACTATTATTCGTGCCCACTTGACCAATAATGGCTGCCTGATTAAATGAAGACTTACTTAATTCATTTACCGCAAAGTTATATTCGGAATGCGCTAAATCATAACTTGTTGCGGAAGCAATTCCAGGCGCACCCAGTACTGTTAACATCATAAATAACAATTTGTTTTTCATGTTGTCACCCTGGACCTGGTCGCACATCGAGAAAATAACGTTCTCATCAATTTACCTGTTAACGCTAAACGTAATTTGTTAACGTCGCGTTACGATGAAGAGTATGTCTGCGGAAACATTTTAAATAACTCACCCGCCAGTGGTATTTTTATATTTTCGCTCACACCAAAGTACTAAGCAGGGCAGGAATAGCCTGTTATTTGCGCTTATTTTATTTTCTTCACGATTATCGGTAGTGCTTTTTCTCGCCGTCAGTCAGCAGGCTGTAAAGTGGACTTTCCAGGCTATGTTGTACGCTCGAAGAAGAGAGAGATGAGCAAGTCGTGACAAGGCTCGTTTTTTTCGTCATCAAAATGCACGACGCCGGCGAATGTCATCACTGAGCAATTCCCACACCGATGAAGTACCAGAGCGAATTGTGTTTATTACTTTACATTCAATGAATTAATATAATTTGTATGATTTTTTAAATCTGTGCAATAAAGGCTGGATGTACAACTTTACTATCAAATCTAAACTTAAAAAAAGCCTTAAGATAACAAATTAATATATATTTTTACATTTTGTTACATGTTTAACACTTGCTTTAAGATTTGTAATGGCTAGATTGAAATCAGTTGTAGTTCATTTGTATTAATATTTGCCCCGTTCGGGCTGATTCTTATTTTACTACACACAGCAGTGCAACATCTGTCAGTACTTCTGGTGCCTCATTTCTGCAGGCAACTGTCAGATGTGCGACTAAAAAAGTGGGGTTTCATCATGTTTAATGAATTCCATAGTATTCATGGTCATACATTATTGTTGATCACCAAACCATCCCTGCAAGCTACAGCATTATTGCAGCATTTAAAACAATCTCTGGCCCTCTCCGGAAAACTGCATAATATTCAGCGTTCTCTGGATGATATCTCCTCCAGCTGCATTGTTTTAGTCGATATGATGGAAGCGAATAAAAAGCTCATCCATTACTGGCAGGATAACTTAAGTCGGAAAAACAATAATTTAAAGACGTTATTGTTGAACACGCCTGATGATTATCCCTACCGGGATATTGAAAACTGGCCGCATATCAATGGCGTTTTTTACGTAGCGGATGACGAAGAGCGTGTCGTAAACGGTTTGCAAGGAATCCTGCGGGGAGAATGTTACTTCTCACAGAAACTGGCCAGTTATCTGATCACTCACTCAGGTAATTATCGCTACAACAGCAGTGAGTCAGCCCTCCTGACTCATCGCGAAAAAGAGATCCTGAATAAGCTGCGTATCGGCGCCTCTAATATCGAAATCGCACGTTCACTGTTTATCAGTGAAAACACGGTCAAAACGCATCTTTATAATCTTTTCAAAAAGATAGCTGTCAAAAACCGTACCCAGGCGGTTTCGTGGGCAAATGATAACCTCAGGCGATAACGCCATGAAACGCTATTTAACCTGGCTTGCAGCGGCGCAGTTGCTGTTCGCTGCCAGCACGACGCAGGCTGTAGAAGTTGAAGTTCCTGGGCTCTTAACTGACCACACGGTTTCGTCTATTGGCCACGATTTTTATCGTGCGTTTAGCGACAAATGGGAAAGTGATTATCCAGGCAATTTGACCATCAATGAGCGACCCAGTGCACGTTGGGGAAGTTGGATCACAATAACGGTTAATCAGGACGTTATATTCCAGACTTTTTTATTTCCAACGAAAAGAGACTTCGAAAAAACTGTTGTCTTCGCGCTGGCACAAACTGAGGATGCCTTAAACCGACGGCAAATAGATAAAACACTATTGAGCACCGGCGATTTAACGCATGACGAATTCTAAAAAGTGATTTTTGTCCGGAGGCTGTAATGCGTGTCAAACATGCAGTAGTAGTACTCATGCTTATTTCGCCATTAAGTTGGGCCGGAAATATGACCTTCCAGTTCCGTAACCCTAATTTTGGTGGAAATCCCAATAACGGTTCTTTTTTACTGAATAGCGCCCAGGCGCAAAACTCTTATAAAGATCCCAGTTATAACGACGATTACGGAATTGAAACTCCCTCCGCGTTGGATAACTTCACTCAGGCCATTCAGTCACAAATATTAGGTGGGCTGTTGACCAATATTAACACGGGGAAACCCGGCAGGATGGTGACCAATGATTTCATTGTGGACATTGCTAACCGGGATGGTCAGTTGCAGCTAAACGTCACGGACAGGAAAACGGGCAAAACATCGACGATCGAAGTGTCGGGTTTACAGTCGCAATCTACCGATTTCTAAGTACCGCCACGTAAGGACAATCATCATGCAGCGCTTACTTGTATTCGTCGCCGTCATTTTACTGAGCGGATGCTTAACCGCCCCGCCAAAAGAAGCCGCTAAACCGACCTTAATGCCCCGTGCGCAAAGTTATAAGGATTTAACGCATTTACCGATTCCAACGGGCAAAATTTTTGTCTCGGTGTATAACATTCAGGATGAAACCGGGCAGTTTAAACCCTACCCGGCCAGTAACTTCTCAACAGCCGTCCCACAAAGCGCCACTGCGATGCTGGTCACCGCACTGAAAGATTCCCGCTGGTTTGTTCCACTGGAGCGCCAGGGACTGCAAAACTTGCTGAATGAACGTAAGATCATTCGTGCCGCTCAGGAAAACGGGACTGTCGCCATCAACAACCGAATCCCGCTACAGTCGCTGACGGCGGCAAACATCATGGTTGAAGGGTCGATTATCGGCTACGAAAGTAACGTGAAATCCGGCGGCGTCGGTGCGCGTTACTTCGGTATCGGCGCAGACACGCAGTACCAGCTTGACCAGATTGCTGTGAACCTGCGCGTAGTCAACGTCAGCACCGGTGAGATCCTCTCCTCGGTCAACACCAGTAAAACCATTCTGTCTTATGAAGTGCAGGCTGGGGTGTTCCGCTTTATCGATTATCAGAGACTGTTGGAAGGTGAAATTGGCTACACCTCCAACGAACCGGTGATGTTGTGCCTGATGTCCGCCATTGAGACGGGCGTCATCTTCCTCATCAACGATGGTATCGATCGTGGGTTGTGGGATTTGCAGAATAAAGCCGATCGCCAGAACGACATTCTGGTGAAATATCGTCATATGTCGGTACCGCCGGAATCCTGATGATCAGGATAAAAAAAAGCGTGAGGATTTCCTCACGCTTTTTTATTTTCCGCAACGGTTCGCGTACTGTGTCTTTCTCGTCGGGCCGCCAGCCACAGTCCACTATTTTTCATGGCATAGCCAAAGAGCAAACCGACCGCCAGTGAAGGCAAGACCAGCTTCCAGTCCCCCTGCTCGGCAAACGTGGCGCATGCACCGATAAATGTGCCTGGCACAAATGACAGTAAAACTTGCTTTGCCTGGATACACATCAGGAAGGCCACCACGCCGGTAATCACATAACCCACCAGTTCGAGATGCGGCGTCAACGCGCTACCGTAAATAATGACCAACGCCCACACCACGCCGCTCAACAGCGTGGAGGCCGAAATGGCCAACCCCTTTAACCCACCCTGCGGACAGGCGAAATAGGCGGTACAGCCTAAAAAGCCAGCCCAACTGAGTAAGCCAAGAGACACGGCCACCCATCCCCAGATACCGGAGAGAATGCCCGTTGTGATTGCAATGGAAAGAAGTATGTTCATGCCGCGCATGATAGCAGAAAACGACAATATGAATGAGATCACGCACACAATTTATGCAATGATTGAATCAAGTTGCATACAAAAGTGATGCGTATCACAATTATTCATCAGTCTCTTCTTCCAGTTCATCCCACATCGCGCCAATGGCATCGCGTGTTAACGGCGCCATCGTTCGCCAGAAAGGGGTTGCGGCGTGCGCTTCCACTTTACCGAGGAAGGTATCACACCACGGAATGATGTAGTCCGCGAACAGAGTTTCCTGCGCCTCGCTTTCATCCTCCGCAGACTGATCTTCCAGCCAGGAGGCGGCCAGCAGCAACGTACCAATATGATCGGCTGGCGTTTCGCCAAGCGGCATACCCCGTGCAGAAAGGAAGGAGCGCACTTCTGATTCTGTCGCCCCTTCCACCCACGCGCTGCGATACGGTGGCACCGCGCACTCCGCACCGACAAACAGCGCGTTGTAATCCGCCGCCAACGGGGTCATATCACAGCTTTTCTGCAGACGCGCTAACAGTTCATCTTGCTCAAGCGGCCAGCTCGCCTGGAGTTTACCCTCGCGAATCAGGGTAAAAAGCGGAACCAGCAAAGGATCCTGCGGTTGACGGTAATACAGCGATCCCAGTACGCGGCACAGGATTGAAAACTCGTTCATCAAAATATTCCAGCTCGTGGTAGTTAAAGTTCAGCAAATTCAGGAATCGGCGCCATTCCGCGTGATTCCAGGAAATTGAGTAATCGCTTCGGGGTCACGTTCAAAATACGATCTTCCGGGAAATTCACCTCTTCGATAATTTTCAGACACTCACCGAAATCGCCCATTGTAAAGGCGGTATGAGAATCTGAGCCCAACGCCACCCAGCCGCCAGCATCACGTACCGCTGCCGCTACCGCGCGACAGTTTGCTTCACTGCCTTTGCGTGAATGAAGGAAGGAAGAGTTGTTAATCTCCAGTGCAACATTGTATTTTGCCGCAGCCTCGGCAATTGCCGTGATATCAACGGGATACTTCGGGTTTCCAGGGTGGCTAATGATATGCACAACGCCGCTCGCCATGGTGGCGATCATCGCCTGCGTATTGGTGGCTTCATCGTGGGGGGCGAAAACCGGCTCATGGAAGCCCGCGATGATCAGATCCAGTGAGGTGAGCATCGGCCCGGTGCAGTCGATTTCACCTTCGATATTTTTGATATTTGCCTCAATGCCTCGCAGGATCCCGACCCCATCCACCACGCGCGGCCAGATACGCATATTGATGAAATGCCAGTGGTGTGGAGCATCCGCCATGTCCGGACCGTGATCGGTAATTGCGAACAGTTTCAGTCCCTGACGCTTCGCCTGGGCGATGTAATCGCTCAGAGTACTATAAGCATGGGTGCTGGCGACGGTATGCATATGCAGGTCAACGGGATACATGTCTCTCTCCTGTGGTCATTTTTCGACAAGGATAGCAGGAATCGCCTGCGTTTATTAGTCGAAACCCGGCAGATGCCGGGTTTCCCTTAGTAACCGCGCTGACGGTCGACCTGCCCGGTCACCGCTTCGCCGTTTTCCAGATGCGAAATCGTGCGGGAAATATAGGCGACGGCTTCAGCAGGACGCGTGACTGCCGCAATGTGCGGCGTCATCGCCACACGCGGATGTTTCCACAGCGGACTATCCACAGGCAGCGGTTCACGGCTGAAGACATCCAGCATCGCCCCTTTGAGTTTATTACTGTTCAGTGCGGCGAGCAGATCATCTTCATTAACGTGCACGCCACGCGCGAGATTCAGCAGATACGCCCCATCCTGCAGTTGGTCAAGCAGTTTGCCATTGATAATGCCGACCGTTTCCGCCGTATTGGGCAGCAGATTTATCAACACGCGAGTCTGGCTAAGGAATGCGCCTAACTCTTCAGTGCCAGCGAAACTCTCAACGCCAGGCCAGGTTTTACGACTGCGACTCCAGCAGCGCAGCGGGAAACCCCAGGCCTGCAAACTTTCAGCCACTTTCGCGCCCAGTACGCCAGCGCCCATGATTCCCACGGTAAACGTCTCGCGCGTATATTCCGGCAGCGGTCGCCATTGGCTCTCGTTTTTCAGCGCCTGGTAATCATCAAAACGGCGGAACCAGTGCAGCACCTGACTGACCGCGTATTCCTGCATCTGCAAGCCCATACCAGTATCTTCGAGACGAAAGAGAGGAATGGCGGGATCCAGCATCGTGGGATGGGCTTTCAGTTTGCTCAGGATCGAATCTACACCCGCCCCAAGTGCGAACACCGCCTTCAGTTTACGCCCTTCCAACATTTCTACCGGTGGATGCCAGACCAGCGCATAATCTGCCGGATCGGTATCGCCCTGCTTCCACTCCCGGACTCTGGCACCCGGAATAGCCTTTTCCAGGGCAGCGATCCACCAGGGGGTATCAAACGTAGGGTGATAGAAAATGATATCCATATTGACTCCTGCGGGTTGTTGTGCGGAATTTTTCGCACTTATTATCATCGTTTTCAAAGGGATCATCAGCATAGCAAATTCGCTGGCGCTGGCAAAAAAAGCAGTTTTCGCCTAATTAACCTACAGGTTGCTTGAAGTTTGTATAAACGCACGATTTTTTGGAAAAGTTGATTGACGCAGGCGGCGTATTTCCCTAAATTAGCGCCCGTTCCAGTCGTTGAGGAACAACAATATGGTGAGGTGTCCGAGTGGCTGAAGGAGCACGCCTGGAAAGTGTGTATACGGCAACGTATCGGGGGTTCGAATCCCCCCCTCACCGCCATATTTCAGATAAGAGCCGGTACTTATGTATCGGCTCTTTTCTTTTATATTCCTCAATGGGGGGGATGAGAATCCCCGACCGGGGTCGACAACGGGCGCAGCCCGTTGGACGGAATGGCCGCAGGCCATGACGCCCGCAGGGCGAGCGAAGCGAGTCAATCCCCCCCTCACCGCCATATTTCAGATGAGAGCCGGTACTTATGTATCGGCTCTTTTCTTTTATATTCCCCAATGGGGGGGATGAGAATCCCCGACCGGGGGTCGACAACGGGCGCAGCCCGTTGGACGGAATGGCCGCAGGCCATGACGCCCGCAGGGCGAGCGAAGCGAGTCAATCCCCCCCTCACCGCCATATTTCAGATGAGAGCCGGTACTTATGTATCGGCTCTTTTCTTTTATATTCCTCAATGGGGGGATGAGAATCCCCGACCGGGGGTCGACAACGGGCGCAGCCCGTTGGACGGAATGGCCGCAGGCCATGACGCCCGCAGGGCGAGCGAAGCGAGTCAATCCCCCCCTCACCACCCTATGTGACATTCGCCTAAAAAACAAAGCCCGGTTTTCCCGGGCTCTGAGCGCAAAGATTGCTAACTTAACTGTACGCATTCAGCGTTCGTTGGCAGAGCGCCGAGCGAACGCAATCATCTTTATTGAAGCGAACAATCCCTATCATTTCATCTTCTTTAAAGCGGGCCAGCGCGTCACTGAGCCCTGACTGAACATGAGGGGGTAAATCGCACTGGGTAATGTCCCCGTTGACGATAACCGTCACATTCTCCCCGAGGCGCGTTAAGAACATCTTCATTTGCGCAGCAGTGACGTTCTGAGCCTCGTCAAGAATGACCACTGCATTTTCAAATGTACGTCCGCGCATGTAGGCGAACGGCGCGATTTCCACCTTACCGATTTCAGGTCGCAGGCAATACTGCATAAAAGATGCCCCGAGTCGTTTAACCAGCACGTCATAAACCGGCCGGAAATAGGGAGCAAACTTCTCCGATACATCTCCAGGTAAGAAGCCGAGATCTTCATCAGCCTGCAGAACTGGACGGGTGACAATGATCCTGTCTACATCTTTATGTATCAGGGCCTCTGCTGCTTTTGCCGCACTGATCCAGGTTTTACCACACCCGGCTTCGCCCGTAGCGAAAATCAGTTGTTTACTCTCGATAGCATTCAGGTAGTGCGATTGAGCCTCATTGCGCGCCATGATTGGCGTGGCGTCGCGACTGTCGCGCGCCATGCCAATCGCTTCTACGCCACTCATCTGCACAAGCGAGGTGACCGATTCTTCTTCACGCTGTTTATGACTGCGTGAGTCCCGTCTCAGCACACGTTTTGCTTCACGACGAGCTTTGATCACTGCTTTTTGTCTTCCCATGGATAGCACCTTGAGTTGTTGGTATTCATCACACGCGCCGTTGGCAGCGCGATTATGCGCACGAACATCTGCGGGTTGGCTTCCTTGTAAGCCATTGCTTGCCTTTCGAATAGACGCCACACACGGCTACGCGCACCGAATATGGCGTCAGTAACACGAAGAAGAGGGGAAAATGAGAGAAATTTAGCGGTGACGAGATGGCTACCGGAGGAGAGACTTCCGCGTAATAGGCTGCAAAAACTGTCAGAAACGTGTCCACGAGAGGACTTTACCATTCGCGATCTCCATAGTGAATAACCATCACTGCCGGGAACTACCGCTATTACGTATAATTACATCAGAACTTAGCAATAACGCAACAATATTTTTACCTGACGTTAACTAAATTCTCATTTCTGTTGGCAACAGTCTCTTACGGAGATATTACAAAATTATTTCAAAAAACGGATCATATAAAAAAAGAATATTTTCAGCCGCGTGAGACGCAACATACCCCGCCCACAGACGGGGTATCACTTTCAGGCTTCAAGCAGAGACTGGCCCAGATAGCGATCGGCCTGCTTGATTCCCGGTAGCGCGAAGAAATAGCCGCCGCCAATCGGCTTAACGTACTCTTCCAGCGCTTCGCCGTTTAGCCGCTTCTGCACGGTCAGGAACCCTTTTTCCAGGTCGTGTTGATAGCAGACAAACAGCAATCCCATATCAAGCTGTCCGGATGGCGTCACGCCAAGGGAGTAGCTGTATCCACGACGCATCATCAGGCTCGACTGCGTCTGCGCCGTGCGTGGATTCGCCAGACGAATGTGGCTGTCCAGCGCAATGACGTTGCCGTCCGGGTCGCTGGCGTAATCCGGCACATCATGTTCGTGCTGCATCCCCAACGGAGCGCCGGTGTGCTTATCGCGGCCAAAAATGGTTTGCTGCTCTTTGAGCGGCGTGCGATCCCAGAATTCGACGCGAAACTGAATCAGACGAACAGCCTGATAAGATCCGCCAATGGCCCACGCCGGTTCCCCCTGCTCCGCCGTCACCCACACCACGTCCTGCATCAGCTTTACATCGCTGCTGTCCGGATTCGCCGTACCGTCTTTAAAGCCCAGTAAATTGACCGGAGTCTCTTTACCCTTACTGCGCGCCGCATGGTCGGATATAAACCCTTCTCGCTTCCAGCGAACGCTCAGCAAATCCGGCGTATGTTTGATGATATCGCGCAGGGCATGGATCACCGTGTCCTGGGTGTTTGCGCAAATCTGTAGCAACACATCGCCATGGCATAACGCCGCATCCAGAGAGTCATTCGGGAAACGGGTCATTTTCTGCAACGTCTTTGGCATCTGCGCCTGTAGGCCAAAGCGCGTATCGAACAGAGAATGCCCCACCGACAGCGTCATGGTCAGGTTATCCGGCGCGATGAAGGCGCCGAGGATCCCGGAGTCCATTGGTGGCATACGCGGGTTCGGCGTTTCCGGTGCCGGGCCGCCAGTGGTCAGGAAAGCAATACGTTTCGTCAGCAGGCGAAACAATCGTTCGAGCTCACCTTTATCCGATGCCAGAACGTCAAATGCCACCAGCATCATTGAAGCCTGCTGCGGCGTCAAAATACCCGCCTGATGGGGACCGTAAAAAGGCTGAGTCTCGCTACGAGCATCCGGCGACAAGGTTCCCGGCGCGCTTTGCGGCTTTTGCGCATGGGCGACCGGACAACCGCCGGCCAACGCCAGCGCGCCGCCGAGCGCGCCCATTCCTTTCAACAAACGTCTGCGTGACGGTTCGCTCACGCCGTTTTTATTATCATGCTGCATGGTGCTTAATCCAGACCCAGTACACCGCGTAATTGCGCGAGATCTTCCGCCAGCGTCGTAATCGGGCCTTTCAGCGCGTTGCGATCTGCATCGGTCAGTTTATCGTAAGTCTCAAAACCGTCTTTGGTGCGATATTTCGCGAGGATGGTATCCACTTTTTTGAAGTTCGCATCCACTTTTGCTAACAGCTCGCTGTTCTCTTTTTGCAGTTGCGGACGCAGCAGGTTTACGATCTTCTGCGCTCCGTCAACGTTCGCCTGGAAATCCCACAGATCGGTATGGCTGTAGCGATCTTCCTCGCCGCTGATTTTACTGGCCGCCACTTCTTCAATCAGTCCTGCTGCACCGCCAACCACTTTTGACGGTGGGAATGCCAGTTCACTGATGCGTTTTTGCAGATCCAGAACGTCGGTATTTAACTGATCGGCGTAGTTCTCCATCCCTTTGACCGAGTTATCGCCAAACAGCGCTTTTTCCAGACGGTGGAAGCCGGTAAATTTCGGGTCGGCGGCTTTCTGTTCGTAATCGTCTTCACGGGCATCGATGCTGCCGTCAAGATCGGAGAACAGCTCAGCAATCGGCTCGATACGTTCGTAATGCTGACGGGTTGGCGCATACAGTGACTTCGCTTTCTCCAGATCGCCCGCCTTAATGGCATCGGTGAAGGCTTTAGTTCCCGCCACCAGCTGCGCGGTCTCTTCGGTCACATAGGCTTTATAGTTGGTGATAGCGCCACCCAGACTCAGCAAAGTGTCACTCTGCGCGGCATCAGCCGTCGCGCTGCCCTTAACAATCAACTTCCCTTTCGGGTTAGTCAGCAGGCCACAGGTCATGTCATATTCGCCCGGTTGCAGATTGGCAGTCATCTTCTGGCTGAATCCCGGCGCGATGTTTTCGCGTTCTTCAACCACCATCACCCCCTTCAGGATCTCCCATTCCAGCGCTTTCTGACTGTGGTTTTGAATGATGAACTGGGTTTTGCCGGCATTAACCGTAATGCTCATCGGCTCACATTGTTTATCCGTTACCGTGACGTTAACCTGCGGAATATCCGCAGCATGGGCAGTAAAAGCAGAAGCAAACAGTGCAGCCATGCCAAGCTGCAGCGCACTACGGCGAAAGTGATTCGTCATGACCATCCCTTTAAATAAGTATGTTGTAACTACATAATAGTTTGCGTCGCGAAGCGTCAAGGCGCTGCGCGGGACGCGGTTGTGCCTGTGCGCAGCGGCAATGCAAACACCACCAGCGCCGGTATCAGATAGATAAACCAGACCGCAACTTCACTGACGCTCGGAGCTTCCTGGTAGCCAAAAATGCCTTCCATCAAAGTGCCAAACAGCGAGTGCGTCGAAAGAATAGCGCTCATATCAAATGCCACGTCCTGGAAGTGATTCCACAATCCTGCTTCGTGGAAGGCGCGAATCGCGCCTGCAGCAAGACCGGCCGCCACCAGCAAAATGAACAGGCTGGTCCACTTAAAGAAAGCGCCCAGGTTCAGACGGATACCGCCCCAGTAGAGTAAGAAACCGAGAACAATCGCAGTCGCCAGCCCCATCATGGCCCCCACCGGCGGCCAGATCCCGACATCCTGTTGAAAGGCCGCCAGCAGGAAAAAAACGGATTCCAGCCCTTCACGCGCCACGGCGAAAAAGACCATCATGATCAGTGCCCAGCCGTGGTGATTACCGCGCTGTAATGCGCTGTCGACCGCCTGCTCCAGTTGGACTTTGACGTTGCGCGAAACCTTACGCATCCAGAACACCATCCAGGTGAGGATCACCACAGCAATCACCGCAACGATACCCTCAAACAGTTCCTGCTCCTTCTGCGGAAACTCACCGGTGGTCTCGTTGATGAAGATCCCAAGGCCCAGACACAGCGCCGCCGCCAGAAATACACCAATCCACATCACGCCAATCCAACGGCCTCGTTGGGTACGCTTCAGATAGCTGGCAATCAGGCTGACTATCAGCGCGGCTTCCAGCCCTTCACGCAACATAATTAGAAACGGAACAAACATGCCAGACACCCTTAAACGTTATTCTTAGTCAACTGATGCAAAGAAAGGTAAATTACAGTGATAGTGATTATCATTACGGCAAGAGAAAACTCAAGCAGAATGTAATGATAATGATGTCAGAATGTAAACACTTAGCGGGTTAATGATTGTGGCAGGAAGCGATAGCTGAAAAAGACAAAAAAGCCCGCACGAAGCGGGCCTGATTAGTCAGTGAACTGAGACGTTAGCCTTCCTGCAAACGCGATGGCGGTGCGGAATGATAGTGCGCGTCAGCCTCAGCAAAGCGTTTGAGCATCGCCGATGATGGCGCTTTACCCAACAGACTGAAGACGACGATACCGACGCTGCCGAAGATAAAGCCCGGAATGATTTCGTACAGATCCAGCCAACCGAAATGTTTCCAGACGATCACCGTCACGGCACCGATAATCATCCCGGCCAGTGCGCCGTTGCGAGTCATACGCGACCACATCACCGAGAACAGTACCACCGGACCAAACGCGGCGCCGAAACCAGCCCAGGCGTAGCTCACCAGACCCAGCACCCGGTTATCCGGGTTCGCCGCCAGGGCAATCGCCACCAGCGCGACCACCAGCACCATAATGCGCCCTACCCAAACCAGCTCCTGTTGGCTGGCACCTTTGCGCAGGAACGCTTTGTACAGATCTTCGGTAATGGCGCTGGAGCATACCAGCAACTGACAGCTGAGCGTTGACATTACCGCCGCGAGAATCGCAGACAGCAGGATACCGGCAATCCACGGGTTAAACAGGATTTGCGCCAGTTCGATGAACACGCGCTCCGCGTTCTGATTCACCGACCCCGCCAGCGCCGGATTGTTGTTGAAGTAAGCGATGCCGAAGAAACCGACCGCGACCGCGCCTGCCAGACAGAGGATCATCCAGGCCATGCTGATACGGCGGGCATGAACGATGCTGTGGTGGGAATCCGCCGCCATAAAACGTGCCAGAATGTGTGGCTGACCGAAGTAGCCCAGGCCCCAGCCCATCAGGGAAATGATGGCGACGAAATTCAGCCCTTTGAGCATATCAACGTTCTCAATGCTCTTCTGTTTAATGACTTCCAGCGAATCGCCAAAGCCCCCAACGCTGATGATGACAATCACCGGCGTCAGGATCAGTGCAAAAATCATCAGACTGGCTTGTACGGTATCCGTCCAGCTTACCGCGAGGAATCCGCCAATAAAGGTATAGAGGATGGTGGCCGCCGCGCCTGCCCACAGTGCGGTTTCGTAGCTCATGCCAAAGGTGCTTTCAAACAGACGCGCCCCTGCCACGATGCCGGATGCACAATAAATAGTGAAGAACAGCAGAATTACCAGCGCGGAGATAATGCGCAGAACCCGGCTCTTGTCTTCAAAGCGCCCGGTGAAGTAGTCCGGCAGCGTCAGGGCGTTATTATTATGTTCGGTGTGCACGCGAAGGCGCCCGGCCACCAGCTTCCAGTTGATCCACGCCCCTAACGTCAGGCCGATGGCAATCCAGCTTTCTGAAATCCCGGAAATGAAAATCGCGCCCGGTAAGCCCATCAGCAGCCAGCCGCTCATATCCGACGCGCCCGCAGATAATGCGGTGACAAATGGCCCGAGACTGCGGCCCCCCAAAATATAATCATCAAAGTTCTTGGTTGAACGCCAGGCGATAAAACCAATCAGTATCATGCCAAAAATATAGACACAGAACGTCACCAGCATCGGTGTGCTAATTGCCATAAAATCTCCAGACTCTTCTGTTTTATTGCTCTGCCGGAACGTGGCAAAGCCTGTTGTATTTCCCGGGCGACCGTATCCTGCCGGAAGCGCGGTTTATTCACAATCGATTTAACACATCATTTACATCAAATTTAAATGCAGATGAACACTATTTTCTGGCAGGTTGCACTCTCTCACATTTTTCGCGGTTGCACCTTTTAAAAGTGTTAACTGCCGCAGAGAAAAAGATAGCGTTATTATTTTTCCCAACGTCATACATCTTTCTTTTATTAACATTTCATTCATTTTTAAGCTTGTTATACAGGTCACATTTAACGTGGTTGCACAAAGTTGCAACATAGTAGATATTTCTCGATAACGATAAGCAGTACCTCACCGAACAACAGGAGCAGATGGCATGGGAACCACCACGATGGGGGTTAAACTGGATGACGCAACGCGCGAGCGCATTAAGTCAGCGGCAACGCGAATTGATCGCACCCCGCACTGGTTGATTAAGCAGGCAATCTTTAATTACCTGGAAAAACTGGAAAACGATGACACGCTGCCAGAAATTCCTGCGCTATTGGCCGGAGCCGCCAACGAAGGCGATGAATCCACGGCACCGCAGGAAGAGATCCATCAACCTTTCCTGGAATTTGCCGAGCAGATCCTCCCACAGTCGGTCTCGCGTTCCGCCATTACCGCCGCGTATCGTCGCTCTGAAACTGACGCGGTCTCGATGCTGATGGAACAGGCGCGTCTGCCGCAGCCGGTAGCCGAACAGGCCCATAAGCTGGCTTACCAACTGGCGGATAAACTGCGTAATCAGAAAACAGCCAGCGGCCGTGCCGGTATGGTGCAAGGCTTGCTGCAGGAGTTTTCTCTCTCTTCGCAGGAAGGGGTGGCGCTGATGTGTCTGGCGGAAGCGCTGCTGCGTATTCCGGATAAAGCCACGCGCGATGCCTTAATCCGCGACAAAATCAGCAACGGTAACTGGCAGTCGCACATTGGTCGTAGTCCGTCGTTGTTCGTCAACGCGGCGACCTGGGGTCTGCTGTTCACCGGTCGTCTGGTCTCCACCCATAACGAAGCCAGCCTTTCTCGCTCTCTGAACCGCATTATCGGTAAGAGCGGTGAGCCGCTGATCCGTAAAGGCGTCGATATGGCGATGCGTCTGATGGGCGAACAGTTCGTGACCGGAGAAACCATTGCCGAAGCGCTGGCGAATGCCCGTAAGCTGGAAGAAAAAGGCTTCCGCTACTCCTACGATATGCTGGGTGAAGCCGCGCTGACCGCAGCTGATGCGCAGGCCTATATGGTCTCCTATCAGCAGGCGATTCATGCGATTGGTAAAGCGTCGAACGGACGCGGGATTTATGAAGGTCCGGGGATCTCTATCAAGCTCTCCGCCCTGCACCCGCGTTATAGCCGTGCCCAGTACGATCGTGTGATGGAAGAGCTCTATCCGCGCCTGAAGTCGTTGACGCTGCTGGCGCGCCAGTATGATATCGGCATCAATATCGATGCCGAAGAGGCCGACCGTCTGGAGATCTCCCTCGATCTGCTGGAAAAACTGTGTTTTGAACCTGAACTGGCTGGCTGGAACGGTATTGGTTTCGTCATTCAGGCGTACCAGAAACGTTGCCCGTTCGTCATCGATTACCTGATCGATCTGGCCACCCGCAGCCGTCGCCGTCTGATGATCCGCCTGGTCAAAGGCGCCTACTGGGATAGCGAGATCAAACGCGCCCAGATGGACGGTCTGGAAGGCTACCCGGTTTACACGCGCAAGGTCTACACCGATGTCTCTTATCTCGCCTGCGCGAAAAAGCTGCTCGCCGTACCGAATTTGATCTACCCACAATTTGCGACCCACAACGCCCATACGCTGGCAGCCATTTATCAGCTGGCCGGGCAGAACTACTATCCAGGTCAGTATGAGTTCCAGTGCCTGCACGGAATGGGTGAGCCGCTGTACGAACAGGTCACCGGTAAAGTGACGGATGGCAAACTTAACCGTCCGTGCCGCATTTATGCACCGGTTGGCACCCATGAAACGCTGCTGGCGTACCTGGTGCGTCGTCTCTTGGAAAACGGGGCGAACACCTCCTTTGTTAACCGTATCGCGGATACCACGCTGCCGCTGGACGAACTGGTGGCCGATCCGGTCGAGGCCGTTGAAAAACTGGCGCAGCAGGAAGGTCAGACCGGTCTGCCGCATCCGAAAATTCCGCTGCCGCGCGATTTGTACGGCAAAGGGCGCGAAAACTCTGCCGGTCTGGATCTTTCCAACGAACATCGTCTGGCCTCACTCTCCTCTGCCCTGCTCAACAGCGCGCTGCAAAAATGGCGAGCGTTGCCGATGCTCGAGACGCCGGTTGCCGAGGGCGAAATGAGCCCGGTGGTCAACCCGGCAGAACCGAAAGACATCGTCGGTTATGTCCGTGAAGCCAGTGAAACTGAAGTCGAACAGGCGCTGCAAAGCGCGGTGAACAATGCTCCTATCTGGTTTGCGACGCCGCCGCATGAACGTGCCGCCATCCTCCATCGCGCTGCCGTGTTGATGGAAGGCCAGATGCAACAGCTGATCGGCATTCTGGTGCGTGAAGCCGGTAAGAGCTTCGCCAACGCCATTGCCGAAGTGCGTGAAGCAGTAGACTTCCTGCATTATTACGCCGGTCAGGTGCGTGACGATTTTGATAATGAGACCCACCGCCCGCTCGGTCCGGTTGTTTGCATCAGCCCGTGGAACTTCCCGCTGGCCATTTTCAGCGGACAAATCGCCGCCGCGCTGGCTGCAGGCAACAGCGTACTGGCAAAACCCGCGGAACAGACGCCGCTTATCGCAGCCCAAGGCATTGCCATCTTGCTGGAAGCTGGCGTACCGCCGGGCGTGGTGCAACTGCTGCCTGGCCGGGGTGAAACGGTGGGCGCGCAATTGACCGCCGACAGCCGCGTGCGCGGCGTGATGTTTACCGGTTCTACCGAAGTGGCGACGCTGCTGCAACGTAACATCGCGACGCGTCTGGATGCACAGGGACGTCCGATTCCCCTGATCGCCGAAACGGGCGGCATGAACGCGATGATCGTTGACTCGTCTGCCCTCACCGAACAGGTGGTGGTCGACGTACTGTCCTCGGCATTTGACAGCGCCGGACAGCGCTGCTCCGCGCTGCGCATACTCTGTCTACAGGATGATATCGCCGACCACACGCTGAAAATGCTGCGCGGCGCGATGGCCGAATGCCGGATGGGCAACCCGGGGCGTCTGACCACCGATATCGGTCCGGTGATCGACAGTGAAGCCAAATCCAATATTGAACAGCATATTCAGGCTATGCGGGCGAAAGGTCGTCCGGTATTCCAGGCGGCGCGTGAAAACAGTGAAGATGTCCGTGAATGGCAAAGCGGTACATTCGTTGCGCCAACGCTGATCGAACTGGAAAGCATTGACGAGCTGCAAAAAGAGGTCTTTGGTCCGGTTCTGCACGTTGTACGCTACAACCGCAACAACCTGGACGCGCTGATTGACCAAATCAACGCCTCCGGCTACGGTCTGACGCTGGGCGTCCACACCCGTATTGATGAAACCATTGCCCAGGTCACCGGTTCGGCGCACGTAGGCAACCTGTACGTTAACCGGAATATGGTGGGGGCGGTCGTCGGCGTACAGCCGTTCGGCGGCGAAGGACTCTCGGGGACCGGCCCAAAAGCCGGTGGGCCGCTCTATCTCTACCGTCTGCTGGCAAATCGTCCGGAAAATGCGCTGGCCATCACTCTGGCGCGTCAGGATGTGGACTATCCGGTAGACGCCCAGTTGAAAGCCGCGCTGATCCAGCCGCTGGAAGCGCTCAGCGAGTGGGCGGCCGATCGCCCTGTGTTACGTCAACTTTGCCAACAGTTTGGCGAACTGGCGCAGGCCGGTACGCAGCGTCTGCTGCCTGGCCCTACCGGGGAGCGTAACACCTGGACGCTGTTACCGCGTGAGCGCGTACTGTGTATCGCGGATGATGAACAGGATGCGCTGGTGCAACTTGCCGCCGTCACTTCGGTCGGGAGTCAGATTTTGTGGACTGACGATGCTTTCCACCGTGACCTGGCGAAACGCCTGCCGGCAGCGGTTTCTGCCCGCATTGCGTTTGCGAAAACCGACAGCCTGACAACGCAGCCTTTTGATGCGGTGATCTTCCACGGCGATTCCGATCAGCTTCGTGCCCTGTGTGAAGCGGTAGCAGCCCGTGAAGGCGCGATTGTCTCGGTACAAGGTTTCGCCCGTGGTGAAAGCAATATTCTGCTGGAGCGACTGTACGTCGAGCGTTCGTTAAGCGTGAACACGGCAGCCGCCGGAGGTAACGCAAGCCTGATGACAATTGGCTAAGGCTGTGGTTAATTAAGGCTCCGGAAACGGGGCCTTTTTTTATGGAGCCAGAGGGAATGATGAAACGAATACTACTCACCTGCGCTGCGCTGCTGCTCAGCGGTCAGGCGCTGGCCGATGACTGCGCAAATGCCAGCACGCAAGCGGAAATGAATACCTGTGCCGTCACCCAGTATCAGACGGCAGACAAAGAACTGAATGAAACGTATCAGAATGCGCTGAAACGCGCAGCCCCGCCACAGCAGGAACTGCTGAAAAAGGCGCAGACCGCGTGGATCGCCATGCGCGATGCCGACTGCGCGCTTATCAGCTCCGGCACCGAGGGGGGAAGTGCTCAGGTGATGATCGCCAATCAGTGTCTGGCGGATAAAACCGCCGAGCGTGAAGCGTTTCTCGCCTCGCTGCTACAGTGCGAAGAAGGCGATATGAGCTGCCCACTGCCGCCTGCCAATTAACGAACGCGAATTCCCTCAATAATCATGCGTTGAACGTTTTCAACCGTCTGATTAAAAAAGGTTTCGTCACGCAGCGTTGCGCCCGTCACCGCCTCAACCTGAGGCGCAAAATCGGCGTAATGCTGTGTTGAAGCCCAAATCATGAAGATCAGATGATGCGGGTCGATCGGCGCCAGTTTGCCGCTCTTCACCCAACCGGCAATCAGGGCGGACTTTTCATCAATCAGCGTTTTCAGATCGCCGGTCAATTCATCCATCAACAGCGGCGCACCGGCCAGCATCTCCATGCAAAAAAGACGCGAGGCCTGCGGGTAATCACGGGACACTTCCAGCTTCAGCCGGATGTACTTTTTAATGGCAGCCAATGGCGCAAAATCTTCCCTAAACGCTTTTAAGGGCGCCAGCCAGATATCCAGAATTTGACGTAGCACGGCGACATACAGCGCCTCTTTTGACGGGTAGTAATAAAGAAGATTGGTTTTGGAGACGCCGGCCTGCTCGGCAATGTGTTCAATACGGGTGCCGTGAAAACCATATTGTGAAAACGTATTTAATGCGGCTGTCAGAATCGCTTCGCGTTTCGCGCTGACCGCCTGCGAGCGTTTACCTGTTTTTTTCTCAGCACGTTCGGCCATGCCCTTTCCTTGTTCGGTGAATCTGTCAGTGGCGCATAGTCTGCGTGGCGTTTCCTTTCAGTTCAACCTGACGGGCAAAAAAAACCGCCGGAGTATCCGGCGGCGGTGGCGTCATCACGCAGTAAGGGGAGGCTGAACATGATGATCGACAAGTGCGGCAATGCTAGCTGTTACGGCTACCACCACTGCTCTTGCCCCCTTTTTTACCTGCTTCAGAGGCACGCTGCGGGTCATTTTTAAAATTCCCCCCGCTGTGCTGACCACCTTTCTTACCTGCTTCTGATGCTCTTTCGCGGTCTTCGGCAAAATTACCGGAACCGCCTCGATGGTTTGCCATTACTGACCTCCGTCATTGATTAGACATCATATTGCATAGGTACTGAGGAGTGACTCCTCACGCCACGGATGGCGGATGCCATTCACCTCGCGACGTGAAACTAAGCTTAGGCAATACAGAGCGTTCGGCCCGCCGCTGGTAATATCCTGCAACAGCTTAAGTCCGTGTTGAGAAATAATTGCCTCAGTTTATCAATAAGCCTTTCTTATGATTAGCAAAATTTAGCGGCGAGAAAATGTATCATTTTGCTACAAAACAGGCTGTCCTAAAATTTGTTATAAATCAAAGAAATGGTCGTGATATTTGCACTCTCAGCGCCACGTCATATCTTTAAAGAGGGTAGCGAATCGCTACAGACACGGTTAATACGAGGAGTAGTACAAATGGCTAAAGTTCTGGTGCTTTATTATTCCATGTACGGACACATCGAAACGATGGCGCACGCGGTAGCGGAAGGGGCAAACAAAGTGGACGGCGCAGAGGTCGTGATTAAGCGTGTACCGGAAACCATGCCAGCTGAAATTTTTGCCAAAGCCGGAGGCAAGACGCAAAATGCGCCCGTCGCCACCCCGCAAGAACTGGCGGATTACGACGCCATTATTTTTGGTACGCCAACGCGCTTTGGCAATATGTCAGGCCAGATGCGTACCTTCCTCGATCAGACGGGCGGATTGTGGGCGTCCGGCGCGCTGTATGGCAAACTCGCCAGCGTTTTCAGTTCTACCGGGACAGGCGGCGGTCAGGA
Organism: Citrobacter sp. Ca225; assembly: GCF_030337175.1. Taxonomy (NCBI): domain Bacteria; kingdom Pseudomonadati; phylum Pseudomonadota; class Gammaproteobacteria; order Enterobacterales; family Enterobacteriaceae; genus Citrobacter; species Citrobacter sp. Ca225. The sequence continues at coordinate 343,145 of NZ_JAOWCD010000100.1, forward strand.
ACAAACGATTACGTCTACATGGACTACACTTGCCCATCATGGGATGGTGATTGTGCCCATCGGCTACGCCGCACAGGAACTGTTCGATGTTTCGCAAGTTCGCGGTGGTACGCCTTATGGCGCAACGACCATTGCCGGGGGTGACGGTTCACGCCAGCCCAGTCAGGAAGAACTCTCTATCGCACGTTATCAGGGCGAATACGTTGCCGGTCTGGCAGTGAAGCTCAACGGCTAATCTTCAACGGGAGGATAAGAATGCCAACTCAAGAAGCGAAGGCTCATCACGTCGGTGAGTGGGCAAGTCTGCGCAATACATCGCCGGAAATAGCCGAAGCCATATTTGAAGTTGCCGGATATGACGAAAAGCTGGCAGAAAAAATTTGGGAAGAAGGCAGCGATGAAGTGCTCATCAAAGCCTTTGATAAGACAGATAAAGACGCGCTCTTCTGGGGCGAACAGACCATCGAACGTAAAAACGTTTAAGCCGTTAAATCCCCCGCTTGCGCGGGGGAACCTCATTTATTTCGCCGCCTCATTCAGCAGCGCGTCAAACTTGTCGATCGGACAGAAACCGTTCGCATCAATCGGGCATCCTTTCAACTCCAGAGTCACGCGTTGCGCCGGGGCTTTCAGCGTCAGCACATCCGCATTACGCAGCTGCTCTGAACTCTGATACACATACTCAATTTTCATCAGATCGCGGTTGGCCTTCGTGTCATGCCAGCGCTGGAAGACAATTTTGCCGCCAATCGGCGTACGTTCGTTTTGATCATGTAACTGATAGGGTTTGAATTCCAGTGCGGTAAGCAGTGAGGCGATGTTTGAGTCATGCCCCACCAGCACGGTAATTTTCGGCGCTTTCGCCTGTTCGGTCACCAGCGCTTTGTCGATGTATTTCACCAGCGGTTTCGCCACGTTACGTGCGACCTCCGCAGAGGTAAACAGGCTGTCCTGATAGCCATTTTTCAGTTTCGACAACACCTTCCATTGCTGATCGGATTTAATTTCGCCCCAGGCCACCTGATCCATCGGGAATCCTTCGTAGTATTGCAGCGTGAAGGCGTCCACCAGCGAGTTCCCCACTTTCAGCGGTCCGGAGACACCGGGCTCCTGCTCATAGTTCGCGCTAAAGGTATCTTTAGCGTCAGTCAGCGAACACTGCTGTTTTTCCTTGCATGATGGCGAGTCTTTGTAGTTGATCATCTGTTCCAGCAACTTGTAGCTGTCATCAAGTTGCATCTGGCCGCGCTCTTTTTCCATCGCCTGTACGGCTTTCTCGCGGAAAGCCGCCGAATCATCGGTGATCACCGGGTTAAAGGTGGGGTCCATGGTGCCCATTTTTTCCTGGTGATGCACCGGAACATCGCAGCCAGGGAACGCACCGGTGATAAAGAACTGGGCGGTCGCGACCGTACGCTGCAGACTGTTGGCATAGGTATAGACCGTATCCGGTGCCGGGCACTCGCCGGATTTCACCATCCCCTGCTCTGCCAGCCATTCACGCATGTAATGGCCCATATACACTTCCAGCACGCCACCTTTGGTGGTGAGCTGTCCGCCCGGCACATCCCATTCAGGCCATTTATTCGGAGTGGACTGCTCCAGCACGCTGCCATTGTTCGCCAGCGGCGCACGTAAGTTATGTCGACTCATCATCAATACTTGCTGTAGCTGATAGCCTTCCGGCACCGTTTGTGCCTGCGCGGCAGAAGACACCATCACAACCCCTGCCACAGCGGCGGCAATTAACGATTTGTTCATCCCTACGACCTCGTGTTGTTATTCGTCATTCATAAGTGTGACAGATATATGACACATTTTTGGGAACGAGACCGCAAAAACAGGGATTCAGCGCATCATATTGATGCCAAATATCATTTGCAGCTTGCGGATCCCGGAGGGCGTGAAGGTGACCTGGCGGCTTCCCGGTGCTGTTTTGATCCACCGCTGCCCGGTAAGCCAGGTCAGTAGCGCCGCGCCAAGTACACCACCCAGATGATAACGTCGCTCGCTCCAGTCCAGACAGCCGCAGCTAAATTTGCGTCGCGACACGCTGGCCTGTACCACAATGCCCAGATCCGCCAGTTTCTCCTCACCCAGAGGCGTCAGGGTTTCGCCATCTGCCGTCAGCCACTGTCGGGAAACCAGCGTATCAAACAGTCTCACCGCCACTTCTCCGGCCAGATGGTCATAACAGGTCCGCGCCTGACGCAAACTCAAAGGCGTAGTGATTTTCCGCGACGCCGTTGATGTCCAGGCGACGCCCATCAGACGCTCCAGCAGTTCCGCAATGTCTGCGCTTGCAAGGCGAAAATAGCGGTGCCGCCCCTGGGCGAGAGAAACCACGAACCGCTGCTCGCACAGACGGGCCAGGTGCGCACTGGCGGTAGACGGCGAGATATCCGCCACCGCGCTCAGTTCCGTCGCCGTCCATGCCCGGCCATCCATCAGCGCACACAGCATCCGGGATCGCGATTTGTCCGCCATCACCGCCGCCGTCAGCGCCATTCGTGATTCGAGTTCGCCGTCTTCTTCATTTACGACTATTGACGTCATACTGACCTCTCAGCCTCGGGGAGGGGTTAACCATGGCACGATTTTGTCATTAAGTCACAGCACGGAGCATCATTTCGATACTTAGCCCCAGCAGACAAAACAGAAAGCAACGTTTAAAGACAACGGGTGAGATGACCCGTCGGATACGAGTGCCTGCCCACTGGCCGAGCAGCGCCGGAACGATGGCGAATGCCGATAAGCTCAGCGACTGCACGGGGAGCGCGTCGTGCCACCACAGACCCAGTGCTAACGCCAGCGTGGAAAAGGTAAAAGAGATACCGAGCGCCTGAACCAGTTCATCCTTCTCAAAGCCCAGCGACTGGATCCACGGCACCGCCGGCATCACAAAGACGCCCGTTCCGCCGGTCAACAAGCCGGTAGCGAATCCGACAACCAGTGAGAGCGGTTTTTCACGCCGCGGTGCGATCGCAATTCGTTTTCCCGCCAGGGTCCAGAGCGCATACACCATCAGCGCCAGCCCGAGCGCAAACTGTGTGCGGGAAGTCTCGCCACCGGTGATCCAGACGCTGGCCAACAGTGTGGCAATCACCACCGTTAGCAGCATAGGCCAGAGTCGCTTCAGCAACATCCGGGTATTTCCACCGCCGCCAAACTGAAACAGATTGCTGATAAGCGAAGGTAACAACAGCATAGCCGCCGCCGCAACCGGAGAGATCAGCGAGCCGAGGATCCCCATTGCCACAGTAGGCAGCCCCATGCCGGTGACGCCTTTCACCATCCCAGCAAGAACAAAGGTTAAGGCAATCATCACAACCTGGTCGGGGTCGAATGCAAAAAGAAGGGTCATGCTTCAGCGTCCTGTAAGGAGAAGATGACCTATCCTGAATGCTTGCGACGATGCTTGCTTCGTCAGCGAACGAAATGTGGTTTCCGCTATTCAGAGATAATGACTTCATGGCGGATGTTACGCGCGCAGTAGGCTGTCCCGTCTTTGAGATACAGTTCCTGAAAACGGCTGTTATCCATCGGTTGTTGCAGTCGCGTACGCTCGGTATCGACAAACTCTTTTTGCACGCGGTAATGCACCGCATCCTGTGTTTCGAACGCGATAAACTCGCGGGTGGCATAGGGCTTATGTTTCAGTTTGACATAGACGATGTACTGCACCGTGCTGAACGTAAGCCCGGTTCGCACGGCAATCTCCTTCATGGTCAGCGGTTCATCGGATTCATACAATGCCTGAACCTGTTGAATTCTCTTCTGGCTATACGCCGACACACGCAAACTGAGTTTCAGCCGGTAAGCCATATTGCGCACCACCGTCACATTGGTGCACAGCATCTGCGCAATGTGTTGCGTCGAGAGGACGCCCGCGTTTTCACGCAGGAGAGCCAGGCTCTCGTCGTTCCAGATAAATGCCATCAGCGGTATCCCTCCACCGAAAACTTATTGCCCCGCGAGACGGGCGAACGTGGCGGCTAATTCCGCCGGTTTACGCATTCCCTGATGCCACTCCAGCACCCGGCCTTGTGGATCAATCAGGACCGAGGTCGGTGTGCCGATGACCTGGTATCGTTCCTGAGTGATTTTCATCTGATCGCGAAGGACCGGATACGACACCTGGTGCTTCGCCAGTAGCGCATCCAGGTTGACCGTACCCGGATCGGTATTCACCGCCACCACTACCACGCTATCGCCCCATTTCTGGCTGAGCGTTTCCAGCGAATCCATCTCCGCCAGACAACCACCGCAGCCTGCCGACCAGAAATTGAGGTAGATGGATTTTCCCTGCCAGCGATCCAGTCCGGACTCCTGGCCTTGTAAATCGAAGGCCGCCAGCGCCGGAGCCGTTTCGCCGACAGCCAGCTTTTCCTCTTTACAGCCACTGAGCAATACCGCCAGTGAGAGAATGAAAACGTTAAGCCAGCGCATGTTGCATCGCCTCCTCTCCCAGATACTTTCCATGTTGCAGACGCAAAATGCGATCGGCAAACTGCCCAAGCGCCGGGTTATGCGTCACCATGACTATCGTGCGCCCCTGGCGGTGCAAATCGGTAAGCAAATCCAACACCCGCTGTTCATTCTCTTCATCGAGGTTGCCTGTCGGTTCATCCGCGAAAATGACCGGCGGCTCATTCACCAGCGCCCGCGCAATACAGACACGCTGCTGCTCCCCACCGGAAAGCTGGCTGGGTAAATGGGTGACGCGGTGCCCAAGGCCGACCTGTTCCAGTACTTTTCTGGCTGCTGCCTCGTCCACCACGCTGTGGTAGTGCTGCGCCAGCATGATATTTTCCAGCGCGGTTAAAAAGGGAATGAGATGGAATTGCTGGAACACCAGGCCAATCTTCTCGGCGCGAAAACGACGCCGTCCCTCTTCATCCAGCGCGGCGGCGTCCGTACCCTCAAGAAACACCTGACCTTCCGTTGCGGTATCCAGACAGGTGAGGATGTTCATCAGCGTCGTTTTCCCGGAGCCGGAGGCCCCCATGATGGCGACAAACTCCCCTTGCGTAATTCGCAGGTTAATATCATCCAGGGCGGTAACGTCGCCAAACCGTTTATAGAGGTGACGTGTTTCGATCGCCACCTGTGGAATCTGCGTCACGGACATGGCGCTACTCTCCTTTCAGCACGTTAGCGGGTTCGACGCTGACCGCACGCCGTACCGGAACAATCGCCGCCAGAATGGCGACCAGTAAAGACAATACGAGGGTGATGGGCAGCACCGGCAGACGCAGCGAGATCGCCGCGTTGAATACTGTCAGTCCCAACAGTTGCGCCAGCAAATACCCCAACAACCAGCCGCACACTACGGCCGCAAGGGCGATAATGCAGGTTTCCAGCAAGATTTGCCGTACGATGTCGCCATTGCTGGCACCCAGCGCTTTTTGCAGAGCGAACTCGCGGGCACGCTCGCCGACTATCGCCATCAGGGTGGTATTCACGCACAGGGAAGAGAGCGCCAGAATCACCAGCGATACCAGTCCCATCAGCCCTTTGATCTTATCCAGCACCTGTCCTTCTGAGGCGGAGACTTTACGCACCGGGCGAATCTCCAGATCCGGATACTGGCTTTGCAACCGGCTGGCATAGCGATCAACCTGGCCAACATCATTACTGACGCTCAACAGGCCGTGGCTGATTTTCCCCGGCTGATGCAGCCAGGCTTGCGCCACGTCGAGGCTGACGATCAGCATGTTGTCCGTGGCGTAACCGGCTTCAACAATGCCTTTAATCTGCAGGTTTTTCCGCTGGTTATGATCGACCAGCGCGACGTTATCGCCGGGCTGAACGTTGAGGCGCTCCGCCAGCTTGACGCCAATCATCGCGTTGCGATCGTCGAAGCTGACGCCAATCCAGCTCCCCTGGACCTGCCAGTAAGGCACCAGTTTTTGCAATGATTCAAACCAGACGCCGACGATCACCACTTTTTCCAGTTCGGTACGCGCCATGCCGTATAACCACGGACTGGCACCGTGAACCAGCCCCGCTGGCGCATCATCCAGAAGGGTCTGTAGCTCCCGCTGCGGCATACTCGCGCCGTGCCCCGGCCCGATGTAGAAGTTGGCGCCGAAGGTGCGTAACTCTTCACTCATTTTAGTATTGATGTCGAACCATACCGCGCTCAGCGCCGTCACGATGGTCGCCCCCACCATCAGCGCGGCAAAAACCACGCTGACCCGCTGAAAACGCAGGCGCAGCGCCCGCCACACCAGCAGCCAGAGCATTGTCCGTTTAGCGGCCATACAGCACCTCCACGGGATACAGTCGCGCAATGCGCCGCGCCGGGAACCAGGTTCCGATCAGGGCAATCAACATCGCAACCACCAGTACACATGGCACCACAATCCACGCGAATTCAAGCGGTGCGTCGAACAGCATCACGCCAATCGCTTTCGCCAGCCCCCATCCGGCAACGCATCCCAGCGCCCCGCCTGCCAGCCCACTGGAAGCGGCTTCGAGGTAGAACAGCAGCATGATCTGCCACTGACGCGCGCCAAGCGCCTTCATCAGACCGATCTCTTTGGCTCGTTCCATAATGGTGCTGGTCATCAGCGAGGCGATCCCCATTGCCGATGCCGCCAGCGCGGCAATCGTCACCACCGCCATCAGCAACTGAATTTTGTCAATCACCACCCCTTCAGAGGCGGCGACTTGCCAGACCGGGCGCACCTCCGCCCCGGAGATCGCCTCCTCCAGTTGGTGGGCGATAGAAGAAACATAAGCAGTGCAGTACCAGAGGTCGTACTCTTCCGCATTAAGCGCATCCAGATTTTCCCGCGCGCGACGTGAAAGCTCATTTTCCGGTACCGTCAGCGCCGAAACACGAATGGCCTGCACCTTGCCGGGCAACCCCAATAGCGTCTGCGCTATCGCGAGCGGCATCACCAGTTGGTTATCTTCCTCGCCGCCGCTGGAGAGGATCCCGCTGACGGTGACAGGCACTGTTGTATCCGCGTTGTTTAATACCAGCGTATCACCCGCTTTCCATCCTGTTTGTCGCGCCAGCGCATGCCCCACGAGCGTTTGCGGTGGACTGTTCTCGCCTTCCTGCGGCCAGTCGCCGGTCACCTGCCAGAACGGGCTAACCGTTTTCTGTCCGGTTTCATATCCCCCTTCATCCGGAATATCGACCGGTTGGCTGAAGAACGTCCCGAGAATGCGCACCGCGTTATCGTTCACGGTGACTTCACCGCCCAGCATCGGCGCAAAACCGACAATGTTATTGCGCCAGAAAATATCTTTGATATTCGGCAATTCAGCTTCATCAAGGAAATCCTGCCCAGAGAGCGGATTACTGCTTTCGCTAAACAGCGCAGGCAATGCCGCTTGTCCGGCAGGCTCAATCAGGATGTTTGCGCCGTAGGATTTGAGCTCCCTCGACATTTTGTCACCGATATCGATCGACACCGCCAGCAGCGCCGAGATCAGGCTGGCTGCAAGAAAGACCGTGATAATCGCCAGCCCTTTACGCCGCAGGTTGCGTCCCCAGGATTGTCGTAACATTCGCCACAGCATCGTTACTCCTCCCTCAGTTCAGCAGGAACAAACTGTTCCGGCGTTTGACGAAAACGGTCATAGTTCTCTTCGGAGGAAAAGAACCAGGTCTTACCGCCGTAGCTGTACTTGAAGTCCGCCGAGGTATTGGTCAGCGTTGAACCATCAACCGGATCGGTCACCTGAATGGTCATCACCGTCGAGAAGTAGTTCACGCCAGCGGCCAGTTCTTTACCGGGGATCACTAACTCTTTTTCATCGTTGTGCCAGTTTTCAATCGGTACCGGATTGCAACCGCCGGGTTTGCCAATGGAAGGGATAAAAATATGTACCCCACAGGCGACGCAAATGACCTGATTGCCTTCCATCACATAGCCCTGATCGCCGCACAATAGACAGGCATCAAACACCACGCCAAAGCGCAGTTTGTCGGGATAACGGTTGATGATGAAAAAGCGCACGGCTTTGCCATCGTCAGCCACCCAGACAAAGCGATGCAACTTACCGTCCCGCAGTTGTTCAACCGGCAGATGAATACTGCCGTCGCTGGCGAGCGTTACCGGGATGGCTTGCGAAAGCTGCGGCGGCTGAGACGCGACGTTGTCCCACCACAGTTGCCCGGCAATCACCACCACGGCACAGCCGAGGGTGACCAGCCAAAGCCGTAGCGCATTACGCCGCTGCGCCAGCGCCAGGCGATGTGCAATCGGTTCTTCTGTTGCCCGCGTCTGACGATGAGCGCTCAGCAACGACGGCAGCCAGCACAGCGCCAGGAGCAGCAGTAATCCCACCGCCATCCAGTTATAGGCTGGCGCATTATTGGTCACTTTCGCCACAAAGCTCAGCAGCGATTTCGCCAGCGGCAGTACCTGTAGCTTCATCAACAGCAACAGCAAATTACCGCTTAACGGCAGCCACAGCATGACCAGCAGAATGAGGGTGAATGGCCAGTACAGCACGCGGATTCGGCGCAGCAGCATGGCGCAAAGCACGCCAGCCAGACAAAGGATCGCGAAGGCGAGCACCACTGCCGTCAAATTCAGCAGCAGTTCAGTATTCAGGACATGCGTGCTGGTTAAGCCACCGAGATTCGGATCGAGCGCCCAGTGACGCGCTGCGCCAAAGACCAGAATCCCTTGCCACAAATAGCGCACACGGTTTCCCGCCCACCAGAAGCTGAGCACAAACAGCAACGTGACCATCACTTCCGTTCCGACCAGTAACAGCTGTACCGGTTGTGAACCGCGCAGCGTCAGTCCTGCCAGCACGCCGGCTGCCAGACCAATAAGCAGCGTCCAGCCCAGAGGGCGTAAGGAAGGGGGATCGTTTCGACTCCAGAGAACGCCGGAGAGTAACGCGATGCAGAAAAAGACCTGTAACGTGGTGACGAAAAAGTAACTCATGACATCGACTCAGAACAGCGGATTGACTCGGCCGGGATGAGTTAGCATCCCGGCGCATCGGTTTTCTTAGTTCAGACCGACGTATTTAAATTCGTAGCTCACATCAAACGGTTTCCACCAGCGACCGACACCAGTGTCACTGTCGGTGTGACGGTGCATCCCCGCTTTTGACGGCGGTTCAATGTGGTAAGTCACTTTGTAGTTGCCCACGCCCATCATCTTGACGTTCGCGCCATAGTGAGGGCCATCGCTGGCGACCATCGGCATAAACGTTCCTTCCTGTTTTTCACCGGTATCGCTGTTGACCAGGGTGTAGCTGATGGTCAGATAGGGGATCCACTCTCCTGCGCCAAAGCCGTTTTTGCTGCCTTCGACCGCGTGAATATCCGCCTCAAGGTGAATATCGGCTTTGGCTGCCGGTAAGCCCATGCCGCGCGGCTCCATATCAATCGGCTGCAGATAAACGGCGGCCAGCTCCATTTCATTCATCACGACAGGCTCGCCCGCCGGGTACTCTTTAAAGGCGAACGCTGCCGGTGCGGTGAAAATTCCGGCCATCACTGCGCTGGCAATTAGGGTTTTCTTCATGGTCATCAGACATATCCTCTCGTCTAAAATCACAACTACAGAGTGTTTTTTATTGTTTCCCCAGGAACGGCGCTTTTTCGCCGCATAACCCACAGCGCAACCAGCGCAGCGAGCAGCAATACGGCCTGCGGTAACAGCGTTTCCACATAGGGATAAATCCCCAGCCAGCTGATTTCCGGGAAACCGTTAATCAACGTTGGCTGGAACAGTTTGCCTTCCACCAGCTCCAGTACACCTTTGCCCGCAAACACGAAGGCCATCAGGTACATGAAACTGCCGGTAAACATAAAGAAGGGTTTCAGCGGCAAACGCACCACCGAATAACGCATGACCAGCCACGCCGCCAGTAACACGACACAGCCAATAACAAAGCCCGCGCCAATCGCCATGTGTCCGGCGACATCTTTGGCATCGCCGATCAGGGCGTAGTAGAACAGAACCGTTTCGGCGCCTTCGCGATAGACCGCGAGGAAACTAGTCAGCCACAGCCCTACCAGCGACCCTGTCGTCAGTGAGTGGGACAGCTTGCCTTCCAGCCAGGCCTTCCAGTGTCGGGCTTCCACTTTGGACAGCAGCCAGTAGCTCATGAAGAACAGCATCACGACCGCAATCAACATCGTGATGCCTTCCAGCAGTTCCCGACTGGCGCCCGAGTTGGTGAACAGCAACTGGAAAATCACTGCGGTGATTACGCTGGCGACCAGGGCTACGATCACTGACTGGCGAATCAGCGGCAGCTTATCCTGATGATTGTTTTTCACCATGTAGGCGACAATCGCCGCCACGATCAGCAGGGCTTCCAACCCTTCACGGACGATGATCATCAGGCTGTAAAGCAGCAGACTCCATTGCGTCTCTTCTCCTTCGCCAAGCATCGTCACCGCTTTTTGCAGATCCTGCTCGAGCGCGCTCGCTTCTGACTGGAGTCTTTCTGCCGGTTGACCAGCCTTCATCAAGCTGACCAGACGGGTGAAGTAGGCTTCCAGCGTGGTTTTGAACGCCGAATCACGGGAGCCGATTTTGTTTTCCATGCCGCTGGCTTCGAAGCGATCGAAATAGCTGTCCTGAACATCCAGAATGGCATTCTGCGTCTCGCCGCGTTGATACCGCGCAATAGCGTCCTGAATGCTCTGATTGATTCCGCCCGCCACTTCACCCCAGTTTGTCCGCGTACTCTCCTCCGCCGCCGGACCGTTGTCTGCGGTTTGTGGGGCTGCAATCAGCTGATCGTCGCGGGTTGTCGGTAAGCCTGGCAGAATATCCTCAATATCCTGTAAGAGCGTGGTGACCTGATAAGAGACGTCGTTGAGGCGATCGGGTTGAGCGGCAAGTGCAATCAGCGCGGAAAACTGTTGGTTGATGGCTGCGGCATCTTTGGCTGAGCGATTCTGCCTGACCGACATTTCCATCTCAGAGTTTTTGAATCCCTGATAGTGCGCCTGCTGGACATGCTGACTGGCCGTAGCGTAGTTCCCGGCCTGATAGTCATTCACCGCCTGGGCCAGCAGATCGTCGATAATACGGACGCTCTCTTGCCAGTGAACAGCGATATCCGTTCGGGTGAGCGCGCTGTGCTGCTCTTCCGCCACCAGTCGGTGTCCGCCGTCCAGCACCGGTTCGACTTCTCGTAGCGATGCCTTCAGCCAGTCGATTTTCGACTGCACATCAGCGAGCGGTTTTTTCTCGCCAATCATCCGCCGGATTTCACCGAAGGCGCTCTCCATTTCGTAACTTTTACTGGCGGAGATGTTGATGCGGATGGGGCCTTCGAGATTTTCAAACACCTCAAAGTAGGCCATTTGTACCGTGCGGCGCGCCTCATCGGTGCGCTGTTGAGAATAAAGTTCTGCTGTTTTATCAAGGCGTTGCTCAATATCCTCAATAAACGGAGCATAGTTTGTCGCGGCCCATACGCTAACGCTTATGAGCAGACTGAAGAGAGTTACCAGCAGTGAGAGGCAAAACTTACGCACGATACGCACCAAATAACACAAATGATAATTATTATCATTATCGATTTTTACTGGCGTTGTACATGACCTGGATCATAAAAATGTCAACGGGTGACAAGTTATGTAAATTTATTTCATTGATATGTGATGGAGGGCGAAATCTGACGGCGGGTAATATACGCCCCCGACCGTCAGGAATTAAATGTTACGTTGCGTAAATCCGTAAAAAATGATTGATACTGCGCCTACTGGCTTAAAGTAAATTATCCGCAGGTACACTTGATTCAGCGATACAACATCTCCGGGTCTTGTTTCAGTCGCTGCAAAAATGGGCCATAACCCTGCTCACTGATCCAGTAGTTAATACTCTTTTCAACGCCCGTTGACGTCAGCGTCGCACCAGAAATACCATCAACGGTATATTCATTATACTTCCCTGATTTCTCCTGAACTATTTTCAACGCCGGCGTTCCATTATCATCAGCCACCTTTTTCCCCGGCCATTGTTGACGCCAGCTTTCATCTTTCACTCTTGCCCCCAGAAATGGCGTCTCCCGCTGCTGATAATAATACAGATTGTTCACCGTACGACCGTCCAGTCCCAAAGAGAGAAATGCATGCATCATCGATTTCGCTCCTTTGCCCGAAACAGGAATGATAACCTGCTGAATCTTATTATACTTATCTTTTACCAGATAAACTTCCGCCAGCGAACAGCGTTGACGAATCTGTGCAGGGTCCTGCTCCGGAGCGAGTTTTTTACATCCTTGTGCGGCCGTTTTATCCGTCACCCACTCGCCGGAATCGAGATTCACCGTGCGCACGATAATCGCACGCTGATATAAACTCTCAATCGATTTTTTATCCTGAGCATCCGTCTTAAGTAAGCCCGCAGCCTGTAAAACAGCAGTTTTTTTTTCTTCTGCCGTCGGCGCCGTCATTTCCCCCTGAAACAACATAAACCAGGCGATCGCAATCAGAAAAATAAGGACACAAAGCACCATCATTGATGCAATAATAACTTTACCCTTGCGCATTTATTTATAATCCCTGTAAGCATTAACAACGTTATATCGCTACATGATATGCCATTACTCCTTGTCATTTGCAATGATAAAAACCGCGAAAATATAGATTCAACCCGTTTACTTTCTGCCTTAAATATTTAAATCACATAGTGTTACGGCTATTTTATGGTGTAAAAAAACCGGGTTTCCCCGGTTTTGACTCAACTGATTTTCGCCCACCCTAGCCGCAGGCGCATCCCCCAGTAGCTGGTCCAGCCGCTGGTCGTAGAAACCACCTGCCCTTTTGACAACACAATCAGCGTGGGGGTGACGCTGATATCCCAACTGCGGGAAAGTGCGCCATTAGCATCGTTGACCACGGGAAAAGAGATCCCTTTACGCGCCAGCCAGCGCGCAATCGTCTGTTCATCTCCCGAACGCAGCGCGATGGTCAGCACCTTCTCCCCTTGTGCCTGCAAGCGGGCAACGTCCGGTGTGGTATAGCGGCAAACGCCACACCAGGTGGCCCAAAAATAGATCAGTAGCGGCTCTTCCTCACTTAATGCCGCCAGCGTTACCCGTTCGCCATCCAGCGTGTAAAGCGGTGTACTGTCGAAAGCCGTTGGTGCCTGTGGCGCGCGCCAGGCATCCATTAGCCACATTCCACCAGCCAACAGGAGCAAAAAAAACACACCTTCGCGCAGCCATCGCCGCAACTTACTGACCATTTGCCACCGCCAGTTTTTCTTTAACAACTTCTTCAAGCACCTCCCAGGAGACGGCCCCCGGGATCAGCTCATCACCAACGATCGTCGCGGGTGTTCCCTGAACGCCGACGAGTCGCGCCAGTTGCAGATTGGTACGTAGCGTTTCATTGCTTTTTTCATCCAGTATGACCGGGCTGGCCGCCGATTTTTCCTGCGCCTGTTTAATGCTGACGTCAGTGTGGTATCCCTTCTTTTGCATCAGCTTTTCATGCAGCGCGAGGAACTGCTGTGGATGCTCACGCCAGGTGGTGAGCGCCGTCCGCGCAGAGAGCACCGAGCTTTCGCCTTTAAACGGCAGCGGTTTGATAATCACCGCCACGTCAGGGTATTTCGCCACCAGTTTTTCCAGCAGCGGATCAAGCTGTTTGCAGTACGGACAGTTGTAGTCGGTAAAATTCACCAGCGTCAGTTTTGCCTGTTTTGCGCCAAATCGCGGACTGGCCGGATCGTTAAACAACGCCTCCTGAATGAGGGCTTCGATCTGTTTTTCTTGCTCCGGGGTAAACGGCGCGGCATCTTTGGCATGGCTGAACGCGCTGAACAGGGTAAATAACAGGATGATCAGGGATTTCAAGGCGTTTCTCCTTTCGCTTTAGCCAGTGTTTCTAACAGACCGTCGCGCGTTAATAACGTCGGCAGCGCCTGACCTTTCGGTAAGCCGGGACCATAGATTTGGTTATACGGTACGGCAACCTGGCCGCGTGATTTCAGAAACGCCGTAATGTCATCAGACGGCAGCGTCCAGTCGCCGCGCAGGGCCACGACATCCGGTTGCTGTAGCGCCGCCTGCACCGCGTCGGTGTTCAGCACGTTATATTTATTGACCTTGCAGGTAATGCACCAGTCGGCGGTCACATCGATAAATACGCGCTTATTTTGCGCAAGCGCGTCGGTGATCGCCTGCTCGCTAAGCGGCTGCCAGCGGACACTCTCTTTCGCCGCACTGTGGGAGGTAAAACCCAGATGAGGCAGAAGTAGCGTTGCCAGCCAGAGGGCCGAACCGAGCATCATTAAGCCGAGCAAGCGTCGCAGTCCGTTCATCCAGCGTCCCGGTCGCGGCAGACGAAGCGCCAGACCCGGACGCAGGGCGACCAGCAACCACGGCAGACTCATCCCAACGCCGAGGGCGAAGAAAAGCCCCCACAGCACGGGCAGCGATGCCGTCAGCGCCACCGCCACGGCTGTACCGAGAAACGGTGCGCTGCACGGTGTCGCCAGCAGCGTGGCAAACGCGCCCTGCCAGAAATGTCCCGCCAGGCCGTTACCACCGTAAGTCGCCAGTCGGGTGGTCATTGATGACGGCAGGCGAAATTCAAACAGGCCGAACAGACTGGCGCTGAAGGTCAGCATCACCAGCACCATCGCGCCAATAAACCACGGATTCTGGAACTGGATACCCCAACCGAGCGCCTGATTGCTCAGTCTTAGCACGGTCATCAGTAATGCCAGCGCCATGAAGGAGATCAAAATCCCCCCGACCGACGCGAGGAACTGCCGTCGTATCTGGTGGCGGTTTTTCTCCTCAACGAGCAAAATCGAACCCAGCTTCATCCCCAGCACCGGCAATACGCAAGGCATCAGATTAAGGATCACGCCTCCCATCAGCGCCATAAGAACCACCTGCCAGAGCGGGAGTCTGGCGGATTCTGTCACCGGCGCATCACCCACGATAAGCTGGCTCTCCTGCGCCACACCGTTATCCGCCAGCACCAGCGTGAGCGATTTACCGCGTAAATTCGGCGCCCCATCCCCCCAGCTATCGTGAACCGGCACCGTCGCGTGCAGTCTGTCGCCATCGACCCGGATCAGCGGTTTAGCAAAATCCGTGTCCTCTACGCTATCGAGGAACAGCTCGGGTGCGGTCCAGCCACCGCGGCGCTGCGCCTCGATCACCAACTCGCCGTCACGCGCACCGGCGATCAGGGTTTGAGTCAGACCCTGGGCCAGGGGCACACGTCCCATCGCCTGAGCATAATCATGCGCAAATCCGGCATCCTGTTGAGAGGCCGTAAGCGAAAACGGGTAGTCGGTCAGCAGACACACGTTGCTACAGGTAGAGAGCGTCAGCACACCGGCAATGCGGTCGGGAGTGTGTCCCCGGACGGCCAGCGGAAACGTGACCTGTTGGTGATAGCCCTTGGTGGTCATACCGGCGACGTCAAAACGGTCCGGTGTCGGCCAGAACCAGTCCACCACGGGCATCTCTCCTTGCCAGGCAATGGCAGGTGCAACGCCGCCTTCCCCCGGCGAACGCCAGTATGTCTTCCAGCCGTTTTCCAGTTTGACGTCGATCAGCAGACGGGTTTCCCCCTGTGCTGACGTATCGGCACGCAGTCGTACGCTGGCATGATCGTTCTGCGGGGAACGCAGCCAGCCGCTCTCTGTCGCCCACGATGCGGGCAGCCAGAGTAATAACAGGCAGATCAGTCCCTGCCTGAAGGCATACATCATAATTTTTCTCCATGAATGATTAACTTACTGTACGAAACAGCCAGTCTGTCATTCGCGGAAAACGCAGAATCTGAGATGGACCCGAAGTCTGGGGGGAGAAATAACGCGTTGTGGGAAGAACGGTAAGCGTACGGTCCTGAACGGCGTTAACAAGGCAAGGAGTAAACAGAGCGCGAGGATCGCGCCTTCAAAAACGACCGGTGGCGCGGCAAGCAGCGATTTCGCACTGAGCTCGCACGGGGTCACGGGAGATGCTTCCTCTGTCACGGACGTCGGCGACGCCGTCGCCGCGATCGCGGTGGTCTCCATCTGCAACGCATGCAGGCCCGCCATGCGCTGCGCGGTACAGACCATCACCACGACACATGCCAGGCAGAGGAACCACCATCCCATCCGTTGACGTTTCGCCATCACACCCTCACTCATTGACGCGAGTTATCTTAGCGGCTGGCGTGTTTTACGCAACCTCTGGGCTGTAAAGATATGTTGTTTCGCTGGTTGGCATTCATCCTCGACAGGATTACCCTACACTTATCGATGACACCTTTTAAGGGATCCCTTTAGCCTGTATTGATTAACCCGAGAGAACGCTATGGAATTAAAGGATTATTACGCCATCATGGGCGTGAAACCGACGGACGATCTCAAGACTATCAAGACCGCTTACCGCCGACTGGCCCGCAAATATCATCCCGATGTCAGTAAAGAACCCGATGCTGAAGCCCGCTTTAAAGAGGTCGCTGAAGCCTGGGAAGTGCTGAGCGATGAGCAGCGACGCGCGGAGTACGATCAGCTCTGGCAACACCGCAATGACCCGCAATTCAACCGTCAGTTCCAGCAGGGAGAGAACCAGAGTTACAACGCCGAAGACTTCGACGATATCTTCTCCTCTATTTTTGGTCAGCACGCGCGTCAGTCTCGCCAGCGCCATGCCAGCCGTGGACATGATATTGAAATTGAAGTCGCGGTTTTTCTTGAAGAAACACTCGCTGAACACAACCGAACCATTAGCTATAACCTGCCGGTCTACAATGCGTTTGGCATGATTGAACGTGAAATTCCAAAAACCCTGAATGTGAAAATTCCGGCGGGTGTCGGAAATGGTCAGCGCATTCGCCTGAAAGGCCAGGGGACGCCGGGTGAAAACGGCGGACCGAATGGCGATTTATGGCTGGTGATCCACATCGCACCACATCCCCTGTTTGATATCGTTAACCAGGATCTGGAAATTGTGGTCCCGCTCGCCCCATGGGAAGCCGCGCTGGGCGCAAAGATTGCCGTCCCCACGCTGAAAGAGAGCATTCTGGTCACCATTCCCCCCGGCAGCCAGGCCGGACAACGTTTACGCATCAAAGGTAAAGGTCTGGTCAGTAAAAAACAGACCGGTGATTTGTATGTCGTGCTGAAGATCGTGATGCCGCCTAAACCGGATGAACGTGCGACTGCGCTGTGGCAGCAACTGGCAGAGGCACAGTCAGGATTTGATCCGCGCAAAGATTGGGGGAAAGCATAATGGCTAACGTCACCATCACTTTTACGGTTACCGAATTTTGCCTGCGCACCGGCGTGACGGAGGAAGACCTGAACGAGATCGTGGGTCTGGGCGTCATCGAACCTTACACCGAAACGGCGGACAGCTGGCAGTTCGACGATCATGCCGCCACTGTGGTACAGCGCGCCCTACGGTTACGTGAAGAATTGGCGCTTGACTGGCCGGGGATCGCCGTGGCGCTCACGCTACTGGAAGAGAACGCACGTTTACGACAGGAAAACCGCCTGCTACGACAGCGGCTCGCGCGTTTTATTACTCATCTATAAGAATTGGGCAGCATAAGCTGCCCAATTATCAGGCAATGATATAAATCAACGCTGGCTCAACGGGATAGCCGTACGATAGTAGCATTCAAAATGCCACTTTATGGACGTCAGAAGGCAATGAGCGAAAAAAGCAGAAAGCGCTGGCAACGCCGCCCCGGAACAACGGGCGGTAAACTGCCATGGAACGACTGGCGTAATGCCTCTACCTGGCGCAAAGCTACGCAGTGGCTGCTGATGGCGATCAATATTTATATTGGCGTGACGTTTTACTACTGGGTGCGTTATTACGAAACCGGCGGCACCAGTCTGTACGTTTCCCGACCTGGCGGCATTGAAGGCTGGCTGCCCATCGCAGGCCTGATGAACCTGCGCTATACGCTGGAAACCGGCATCCTTCCCCCTGTTCACGCCGCCGCCATGCTGCTGCTGGCCGCGTTTATGCTGGTAAGTCTGTTGCTCAAAAAGTCGTTCTGCTCGTGGCTGTGCCCGGTAGGTACGTTGTCTGAACTCATCGCCGATGTGGGTAAGAGATTGTTTGGTCGCAATTTTACGTTGCCCCGTTGGCTGGATATCCCTCTGCGCAGCCTGAAATATCTGCTGCTGGCCTTTTTTCTCTACATTTCGCTGTCGATGCCAGCGCAGGGCATTCAGTATTTTTTAATGTCGGCCTACGGGATTATTATCGATGTGAAGATGCTCGATTTCTTTCGCAATATCGGCACGATCACCCTGCTGAGCATCGCCCTTCTGGTGGTCATAAGCTTGTTCATTCGCAACGCGTGGTGCCGTTATCTGTGTCCCTATGGCGCCTTGCTCGGGCTGCTTTCCCTGCTCTCACCATTCAAAATCCGCCGCAATGCGCAAAGCTGTATTGATTGCGGGAAATGTGCCAAAAACTGCCCGTCGCAAATCCCGGTGGATAAGCTGATTCAGGTGCGAACGGTTGAATGCACTGGCTGTATGACCTGTGTGGAATCCTGTCCGGTGGCTTCAACGCTGACATTTTCCCTGCGGACACCAACGGGAAACGCTGAAATACGGCGAGGAACATTATCGGGTATGGCGATGACGCTGCTGGTACTCGGCATAATGTTTGCCCTTATCGCATTCGCGATGCTAATGGACGTCTGGAACAGCCCAGTGCCGGATCACCTCTACTTCCGGTTGATCCCGGAAGCGAGAATGATTGGTCATTAATGGATACCGGATGGGGCATCTGCCGCCATCCGGATTTGCATCACTCGGCTTTATTATCCTCAGCGATGCCATCCTCAATAAAATCTTTATCGAGTTCTTCGGTATTCCCCGCGTGATCGCGCCCGGAAAGAATGTTCCAGCAGGCGATAAACAGCGCGGCAACGAGTGGACCAATGACGAAACCATTGATGCCATAAATCTCCATTCCGCCCACCGTGGTGATAAGAATCAGGTAATCAGGCATTTTGGTATCTTTGCCGACCAGAATGGGGCGCAGAATATTATCCACCAGCCCTACCACCACCACGAAGAAACCGACGATGAAAAAGCCCTGCCACAGTTGCTGCGTCGAAAAAAGATAAATGGCGGCTGGCACCCAGACGATCGCGGAACCCACTGCCGGGATCAGGGACAGAAACGCCATCAGCGCCCCCCACAGAATGCTGCCATCAATCCCCACAATGTAAAACGCAATTCCGCCCAACGTCCCCTGCACGATCGCCACCACAACCGTGCCTTTTACCGTCGCCCGGGAGACCGCCGCAAACTTTGCAAACAGATGTTGCTTAACGAAATTCGACAACGGTAGCGAGTCGAGGATCTGCCGAACCAGAAACGGGCCATCCTTGAGCAGGAAAAAGAGCAGGTAGAGCATGATGCCGAAACTGATCGCGAAACCAAAGGTGCCTTTGCCAATCAGGAAGGCGCTCCCGGCCAGATATTGCCCGCCCTTTAGCACCACATCCGACAGCTTCTGCTGGATTTTTGCGGCGTTATCAAGGGAGTGATCGGCAAGAAACGAACGCGCCCACTCCGGCATATGCGCAAACAAGCTCGCCACCACTTCCGGGAACTGAGCGTCGTTATGCTGCAGCTTGGTGTACACCACATTCAGTTCAACGGCGAGTGAGGAGAGGATCAGCATTAACGGGATGAATACGATCAGGCAGATGATACCCAGCGTCAGCAGAGACGCTACCCCGTTACGCTCCCCTAACGCCGAACGCAGCCTATTTTTTACCGGGTAGAAGATAACCGTCAGAATCGCAGCCCATAAAATGGCGGAAAAGTATGGCGACAGCACGTCGAAGAAAGCCCATGTCACCATGGCGAGAAGAAAGAGGAAAAACCCTTTATTCAGTCCGTTAAAACGCATTAGAGGATCCTGTAAACAAAGAAACTCTGTGGACTATAGGACTGATTGCGGATTTTACAAAGCCGACAAGACGAAAACCGCCAGCCAATACTTCACATTCAAAATGTGATAGTGCTTATTGTTTCACCAAAAGGGTTGGCATTTCGCTCAAGGGTTGCTGAATGCGGCACACACGAAGGGAGTGCCGCTGTCTCCCCGTCTTTCTTGAATACACCTGTTTCGCCTCTCTGGACGGACGCCAGGTCAGTTTAGGGAAGCGTCTGCAACCGTCTGCCAGCAGGATGACCTATGGCAGACGTCGCGCGTTACTGATAACGCGCCACCAGGTCCTTAACCATTGCGGCATACGTTTGTTGCTTAAGTTGCACAATCTGCTGTTCCGTCACCGTCTCTACGGATGCCTTCTGTCCAGGCTGCGGGGTTAGTATTTTGGTCTCATAATTAAACGGTGACCAGGTCGCCCAATCGCCACTCGCGACATCCACCAGCGTGAAACGCACCAGATAGCGTAGCGATGTGCTGTCAGGCTGTTTCCCTGCTTTAAAATCCGACCAGACCATGCTTTTGGTCGCGGCATCAAATCTACCGGACTGCAACGTCTCCTGATAAACGATAATCGCTTTCTGATGCCCTTTCGCCGCAATGTAGCGTAGCGCCTGCATCCAGTTGGTATTCTCAGCAACCGCCGCGTCCTGGTTCTCGTCTTTGCTTTTGTCTTTATTACAGATCGCTTTTTTTTGCCTGTCCGGAATGCCGGAAAACGTCGCAACCGTGTAATAGCGACTCATTTCCTGCTGCATGACCGTCTCTGGCGCCCGATTGCCAGACTGTACCAGAATGACGGGTGAGTTCAGCGGTACGCGAAAATTGTCTTCTGCCAGTGCCGCCTGAATATCGTCTTCAGAGATCGCCAGCGTGGTTTCATTACCAAAAATATCTTTATCCGTCAGCCAGGAAGGTGACATCGTATTTCGGCCAGAACTCTCCACCTGCGATGTGGTTTTCTTCGCATCAATGGGGGAATGCGTGACACAACCCACCAAAATAGAGAGGGTTACACATGACAATATTACTGACCTGAAATCCATTTTACCCGGTTCCTTATCTAATCCAATATATTCCTGCATAGCAAAAATAATTATATACCTGAAGGAGCTCACCACAAAACAGGATTTTTCCATTTTCAATCATTCATAAAATAAATATTTATAAATCTTTTATAGATTCCGTTTTTATATTGTTGAGAATATATGCAGATTCGCCTAATGACTCAATCGATATTCACTCCATTATTAAAACCAGAAAAGCATGTCTCTCCTTTCTAAATTATCGCCTACCCCGTTGAATTAGATAAAAATAATCATCCAAAAAATAATGCGATACGGATGTCATATCAAAAAAAGGTGATATTTCACTTTGCCCGAATCACGAAAGTCACTGATAATGCGCCCGTTCGTCTCTTCAAAATGGCGGTATATCCCCTATGCTACATTTATTTTCTGGTCTGGATTTATATACCGGCTTGATGCTTTTACTTGCGCTGGTCTTTGTCCTGTTTTACGAAGCCATAAACGGATTTCACGACACCGCCAATGCGGTCGCGACCGTCATTTATACCCGTGCCATGCAACCCCATCTGGCAGTAATGATGGCGGCGGTTTTCAACTTCTTTGGCGTCCTGCTGGGCGGACTCAGCGTTGCCTATGCCATTGTGCATATGCTACCCACGGATTTACTGCTCAATATGGGGTCGTCACGTGGCCTCGCGATGATTTTTTCCCTGTTACTGGCGGCGATTATCTGGAACCTTGGAACCTGGTATTTCGGGTTACCGGCCTCCAGTTCTCATACCCTAATAGGCGCAATTATTGGGATTGGACTCACCAACGCACTGATGAACGGGACTTCGGTAGTCGATGCGTTAAACATCCCGGCGGTGGTCAATATCTTTGCGTCGTTGATTGCGTCTCCCGTCGTCGGAATGGTGATCGCAGGCGGCCTGATCTTCCTGCTACGCCGCTACTGGAGCGGCACTAAAAAACGCGATCGCATCCACCGTCTTCCTGAAGAACGGAAAAAGAAAGGCGGTAAAAAGAAACCCCCATTCTGGACGCGTATTTCGCTCATCTCCTCAGCGGCGGGCGTGGCCTTCTCTCACGGCGCGAACGATGGTCAGAAAGGGATCGGCCTGGTGATGCTGGTACTGGTGGGGATTGCGCCTGCCGGTTTCGTGGTGAACATGAGCGCTTCAGGCTACGAAATCACCCGCACGCGTGATGCTGTCAGCAATCTTGAAATCTACTTTCAGCAGCACCCTGACGTGATAAAACAGGTAGTGGATAAGGCTCAACCGCTTACTGTACCGACAGCGAATCCCTCCTCAACCACCGAATTTCATTGCCATCCGGCGAATACGATGGATGCCCTGGGTCGCGTGAAAACACTGTTACCAGCAAACCTGGAGAGTTACGACACATTAAGCGTGCCGCAACGCGGTCAGTTACGACGCATCATGCTGTGCATCTCCGATACGGCAGATAAAGTGGCAAAACTAGCGGATATCAGTCGTAGCGACGTGCATCTGTTGAAAAAACTGAAAACCGACATGCTGAGCACCATTGAATATGCGCCGATCTGGATAATCATGGCGGTCGCGCTGGCGTTGGGTATGGGGACAATGATCGGTTGGCGGCGCGTGGCCACCACAATTGGCGAGAAGATTGGCAAAAAAGGGATGACCTATGCCCAGGGAATGTCCGCACAGATCACGGCGGCGATCTCCATTGGTCTTGCCAGCTATATCGGGATGCCGGTTTCTACTACGCATGTGCTCTCTTCCGCCGTCGCAGGAACGATGATCGTCGACGGCGGCGGATTACAGCGGAAAACCGTCACCAGCATCGCGATGGCCTGGGTATTCACGTTACCAGCGGCGATTTTGCTGTCCGGGTTTCTGTATTGGGCTTCCCTGCTACTTATCTAAGTCAACTGCCGGCTTAGCGAAACGGAATATACCTGAGAATGCCCAGTTCGCCAGACTGGGCATCAATACTTACTGAGGATGAAAGCTAACGGCGGGCTGATTACCGTCAGTGTGATGATAGCCACGAGCAGCCATAAACGCGGTTATCGCTTTTTCCGCATCCGCCAGCACTTCATCCAGCGGATGATTAGCATCGATATCAACCAGAGGCGCGCCGCCAAAGGTCAGTTGTGGTGTTATCGCGATTTTTCTTGCCAGCGCTTCTCTACGGTGATCGGGTTTACGTACACAAGCAACGTCGAGATCAACATTCAGTTTTATCACTAAATCCGGCTTATGGCTGGCCATCCAGTGAAACGCCGAGCGTTCTTGTTCGGCCAACCAACTCACGAAGCGACTCCCCTCTGTATTGACGGGAAATACGGTACCATCATAAGCGCCGGGGATTTGTATCTGAGGGTAGCGATCGGCTAACACAATGAGGCCCTGCCGACGACACGTCAGCATATGGCGAAACCGCAATAACCGACGCGCAACGAAAAACATAATCACTAATGCAGGTACCACTCCAGGTAATTTTTTTGCAGTTTTAACTTTATTACGTTCGATAACGTTACCTAATGAATTACCCATTAACGGTAATTTAACCACGGCGCGCCCTACATTTCCTGCCTGTTTACCCAGATGAACTTTTTCAGTCGGGCCATATTTCTGCAAACAGATAACAAGATGTTCGCAGACCGTTGTTTTCCCCGAACCATCGCTGCCAATAACGGCTATTAGCGGAGGTTTAATTGATTGCATAAATACACCCTTAGACAAAAATACCCACCATGAATAATTTATTATCCGACTCTCCTTCCGGATATAATTGTTAATACTAAAACGACAATTACCCATTGTCACAACTTTATTGAACAGATATTCTTGGCACACAACCGCCGCCCTCAATTAATTATTTAAACTGGATCTTTCGTGAGTCAATATACTATTCCCACTATACCTCCCCCATTCGCACGGGTGATTGCTATAGTCGGTTGCGATGGTTCAGGTAAATCAACCCTGGCAGCCAGCCTGACGTCGCATCTGGCCCTACAGTTGCCAACAAAACAGCTTTATCTCGGGCAGTCCTCTGGTCGTATTGGTGAATGGATTGAACATTTGCCTGTTGTCGGGGCGTTGTTGGGGCGTTATCTGCGAAAAAAAGCGGCACACGTACACCAGAGTCCTTCTGCACCGCCAGGAAACATCACGGCGCTGGTGATCTTCCTGCTCTCTTGCTGGAGAGCATACAAATTCCGCAGCATGCTAATTCAGAGTCGGCAAGGCACGCTGTTCATCGTCGATCGTTATCCCCAGGCGGAAGTGCCCGGTTTTCGCTTCGACGGGCCACAACTGGCCAAAACGGCTGGCGGTAATCGGTGGGTACGACTCCTGAAAGCCCGTGAACTCCAGTTGTACCAGTGGATGGCCTCCTGGCGGCCTCTGCTGTTGATCCGGCTGGATATCGATGAAGAAACCGCCTTCTCACGTAAGCCTGATCATCCCCTTGCCGTGCTCCGCGAGAAGATCGCGGTCACGCCGCATCTGACGTTCAACGGAGCACCAATCCTCGAACTGAACGGTCGGGAGTCGGCGGATAAAATTCTTACTGAGTCATTACGCTCAATTCAGACCTCTCTTCGCGATCACCGGATCGGATTTGCGAGTCCTTTTTAAGACGGAACGACATGGACACAGAGAACTTAAGCCCCCAGAACGGTCCATTACCGGAATATATTCCGGGACTGATTGCCGTAGTGGGCTGTGATGGCACCGGTAAATCCACGCTGACAGCGGATTTGGTAAAAAACCTGCAGCAAAAGTGGGTAACTGAACGCCGCTATCTGGGACTTGTTTCCGGAGAAGATGGCGACAAAATCAAACGTCTGCCGCTTATCGGGACATGGCTTGAACGACGACTGGCGACCAAGTCGTCAAAAACGCAGAGCATGAGTACCCGGGCTCCCGCACTTTGGGCGGCGTTAATTATGTACGGGTTCTCGCTACGCCGGATGGCTAACTTACGCAAGGTCCGGCGACTGGCGCAAAGCGGCGTGCTGGTGATTAGCGATCGCTACCCTCAGGCCGAAATTTCCGGTTTTCATTATGACGGACCGGGGATTGGCGTCGAACGCGCAACGGGCTGGGTGAAAACCCGCATGGCGAGGCGCGAATCCCGCCTGTATCAGGAAATGGCGTTATATCGTCCTGAACTCATCATTCGTCTTGATATCGATATTGGTACCGCATTTTCCCGTAAGCCCGACCACGACTACAACGAGTTGCGCGACAAAATCGACGTCATGATGAAGCTCACCTACAACGGCTCGAGAATTCTCGATCTGGATTCCAGAGCGCCCTACCGCGAGGTGCTGGAAAAAGCGCTGGCAGCCGCCTCCGTTACGGCCCGGGATTCTCAGCGCAGGCGTGTTTTATCACAACACGCCAGCGTCCTGCCCGAAATCGGGGAGCACCCATAGCAAAAGAATCTCTGAACTCAGGCACGTACGCGTCACTGGCCTGAGATTTTATGCTGGGCGGGTTTGCTCCTGCTGAGTGATCATTAACAGGTCTGGCGGGTTTTTATCCCATGAAAAAGTGGTTTGCTGATGGCGCGTTTCGCACCATCATTCGTAACAGCGCCTATTTAGGCTCCAGCAATGTGGTGAGCGCCCTGCTGGGGTTACTGGCGCTTTCCTGCGCCGGTAAAGGGATGACGCCTGCGATGTTCGGCGTGCTGGTCATTGTTCAGTCGTACACCAAAGCCATTAGCGATTTTGCCAAATTCCAGACCTGGCAACTGGTCGTTCAGTACGGCACACCCGCGCTGGAAAATAATAATCAGCAGCAGTTCCGCGATGTGATCTCTTTTTCCTTTAGCCTGGATATCGCCAGCGGTGCTGCGGCGATCCTTTGCGGGATGGGGTTACTGCCGTTTCTTTCGCATTCATTAGGCCTCGATGCCGACAGCTTTTGGCTGGCAATGCTGTACTGCACGCTGATCCCTTCAATGGCCTCATCAACCCCAACGGGGATTTTGCGGGCGGTAAACCGTTTTGATTTGATTGCCGTACAGCAGGCCACCAAACCTTTCCTGCGCGCGCTGGGCAGCGTTATCGCGTATTTCGGCGATTTTGGGTTTGCCGGTTTTGTGATCACCTGGTACGCCTCCAGCCTGGTCGGCGGCACAATGTACTGGTGGTTTGCCGCGCGCGAACTGCGTAGCCGGAATATTCACGGTGCGCTACGCCCACGACTGTTTGAGTCGGCGCGCAGCCTTGAAGGCGCATGGAATTTTGTCTGGGCAACCAACTTTGCCCACACGATCTGGTCTGCTCGCAACTCCTGCAGCACGGTATTGGTGGGTGTCGTTCTCGGCCCTGCTGCAGCCGGGCTGTTTAAAATTGCGATGACTTTTTTCGATGCGACAGGAACTCCAGCGCAGCTGCTTGCAAAGAGCTTTTATCCCGAAGTGATGCGCTTAGATCCGCGCAGCAAAAAGCCGTGGCAACTGGGAATGAAATCCGCGTTGCTGGCCGGCGGGATTGGAATCGTCGTAGCACTTGCGGTGGTGATTGTTGGTAAGCCGCTTATTTCGCTGGTTTTTGGCGTCAAATACCTCCAGGCGTATGACCTCATCCAGATTATGCTTGGTGCAATTATCGTCTCAATGTTGGGGTTTCCTCAGGAATCGCTGCTGCTTATGTCCGGCAAACAGCGGGCTTTTCTGACCGCACAGACCCTGGCTTCTATCGCCTACATAGTCCTGCTACCAGGGCTGTCGCATCTCTTTGGCGTAATCGGCGCGGCATTTGCTTATTTCGCCGGACAATGCCTGGATGTGCTGCTTTCCCTGATCCCGACATTACACGCCTATCGCCATCGTCAGCGCTTGCCATTTACCGCAGGCAAAGAGACTCACTCATGACACACGAAAAATTCTCGCCAGACGTTCTTCAACGCCTCTTTGCGGCGGTGGAAGAAGACGACATCGTTGATCGCCATGCCACGCTACCGGAACATATTCATACCTACTGCACCGAGGACAATATCCGTCGCTGTTATGATTTGTGCCTGCAGTTTTGGGAGGAGGGTTTTACCCGAACGGACTTACTGCATTTGGTACTGAAACAATTACGCGGCGGCGAGCTGTCAGATAACGAACGGATGCAGTACAAATACATTCGCGCGCGTTATAAGCATTTACGTTTCGCGCTGCGTCTCTATCGCAAGAACCACCAGGCAGGCCGTTTATTTAGCAAAACCACCGTTTTTCTCGGCCACTTCCAGGACGGGTTTCGTAACGGAAATAAAACGATTATTGCCACCTATGGAAAGCGCTTGCGTCTTTTCCTGAGCCTTCCCGTCTGGTGGGTTGTCCAGTATTCCTTGCACCACAGTCAGCCAGAAACGGCCAACGGATTTACCACCTATTGTCAGGCGCAAATGCGCACGCTACGGGACCTGCTGGCCCAACCGCAACTGACAGGACGTGAATTCCACACTATGCGAAAAATCATCAGTCAGCAGGTTTCTTATTTCGATACGTTACGCTCTCTCGAACCTGACAATCACGATGCTCGCGCCATCTCCCGCTTTCTGGCTGCTATTAACGGTCTGATGGGAGACCGGCATGATGAGATGGTGGCCGATGCAATGGAAATGCGAACACCGTACGACGAGCCCTGCGCACTGAATGGCGATATTCGTGGCCGTATAGAGCAATGGCTCGCCCGTTATCCTCTGTAGATTGCCCGACACTGGGTTCTCCATCCCGACTCAGCGAAATAAAGGATTTGCGATGCTGATACGTCGATTATTGATGATTTCACTTCTGCTCTCGCCATGGCTGGCGTCAGCACATAACTTTGTCGGTGGCCAGCCGGTTAAGCCCATTGTCATTACGGATCGCGGCGAATTACTGCTGGATAATCGCGATACGTTTAGCTACCGAACCTGGAATAGCGGTGAACTGGCAGGAAAGGTGCGCATTGTTCAGTATATTGCCGGGCGAAAATCGGCAAAAAAGAAAAACGCAATGTTGATAAAAGCCGTTAAGGCCGCCCATTTCCCTCTGGACCGCTTTCAACCGACCACCATCGTGAATACCGATGATGTGATCTTTGGTTCTGGTTTCTTTGTCCTCGGCAAGATAGAAAAAAACAAACGTCGCTACCCGTGGGCACAATTTATCATCGACAGCAGCGGACTGGGACGCAAAACCTGGCAACTCAATGAGATGAGTTCAACCATTCTGGTGCTGGATAAAGAGGGCCGCGTCTCGTGGGCTAAGGATGGTGATCTGACGCCGAAAGAGGTGCATCAGGTCATCGCGATGGTACAAAAGATGGTTAACGAATCGCCAGGCCTGTGATGAAATTAATTGAACACTACATCATGACCGGCATTTGTCGACTGGTGGTGACACTTGTGGGCTTTCTGATTTTTATTTTCGCCTGCTATTGCGCACAGCGTTACCTGACCGAAGCGGCCAACGGGACATTAGCCCTCGGCGTTGTGCTGAATGTTGTCTTCTATAAAGTTTTGATTGCGCTGGAGATGTTGCTTCCGGTCGGTCTGTATGTATCCGTCGGCGTCACCCTTGGTCAGATGTATACCGATTCGGAAATGACGGCGATAGCCGCCGCTGGTGCCACGCCTTCACGCCTTTATCTCGCCGTGATGTTCCTCGCCATTCCATTGAGTATTCTGGTGTTGCTCCTGTCTCTGTACGGCAGACCCTGGGCTTACGCACAAATATATCAGTTAGAACAGCAGTCGCAGTCAGAGCTGGATGTCCGTCACCTGCAGGCAAGAAAGTTTAACGTCAACAACAATGGACGGATGATCCTCGCCCGTCAGATTGACCCCGACGCGGCTCATTTGAATGATGCGCTGATCTACACCGCCTCTGCCAGTAAAACCAGTATCTTCAGGGCCAACAGCGTGGACGTTGTTGATCCCTCCTCCACGACGCCCTCAGTGATGTTGCACTCCGGTACCGCCTATGTCCTGGATCATCAGGGCCGTGATGATAACGAGCAAATTTTCCGCAATCTCAAACTGAATATGAAACCGTTCGACCAGAATGGCGAGGTCAAACGCAAGGCGAAATCCATACAGACGCTCGCTCGTTCCTCTGCACCGGCGGATACCGCTGAACTGCAATGGCGGGAAAGTCGCGGAGTCTGCGCGTTACTCATGGGGCTGCTGGCAGTCCCGTTAAGCCGCGTCAGGCCACGCCAGGGACGGTTTTCCACACTGCTCCCGCTCACGCTCTTATTCGTCATCATTTTTTATGGCGGTAATATATGCCGTACGCTGGTTGCCAACGGTGCGTTGCCCGTCACGCCGGGACTATGGCTGGTCCCCCTGCTCATGCTGTCAGGTCTGGTGATTCTGTTGATTCGCGACGGCACGCTGCGATGGAAAACGTATAAATGAAAATCTTCAGTCGCTATATCATACGCAATCTCTTTTTAGGATTTGCGGCGGCTGCAGGGTTACTGCTTCCCCTGTTTACCACCTTTAATCTGATCGGCGAACTCGATGATGTGAGTCCAGACGGATACCGCTGGACGCAGGCGGTGATGGTCGTGTTGATGACATTGCCGAGGACCCTTATCGATCTTGGTCCGTTTATCGCTTTGCTCGGTGGCATTATCGGATTGGGACAGTTGTCGAAAAGCGGGGAATTAACCGCCATACGCACCACGGGATGCTCAATTTTCAAAATCGCCATAGTGACGCTAAGCGCGGGACTGATGCTAATCGTTGCCCTCGGCGTCATTGATGAATGGATTGCCTCGCCGATGCAACAACAGGCGTTGCAGATTAAAACGCGCTACAGCAATCACGATACGGCAGGAAACATTCTGTGGGCCCGGCGCGGCAATGTGTTTGTGACGGTAAAATCGCTGGATGCGCATCGCCAACCAGAAGGCATTGAGCTCTTTTACTACCGGGCGGACCACTCTCTGCAACGGTATATCTATGCGCGGACTGCCACCATTTCAGATAACGGCGTCTGGCGGCTTGAGGGCGTCAATCAAAAAGCGTGGGCCAACGGTAAGGAGACAACCGAGACGAAAGAGAACGTCGTGTGGTCATCTTTGTTCGGGGACATGAGTCTTGAGGAACTCACCCTGCCCAGCAGCAGTTTTTCAGTTAAACAACTCAGCCATTATATTTCCTACCTGAAGAGTACAGGTCAACCCAGTCTCGAATTTACGCTGGCGTTGTGGCTAAAGCTGGGACATCCGCTTTTAATCCTGGCGATGATTTTACTGGCGATCCCTTTCACCTTTAGCACCCCCCGCGCTCCCGGACTCGGGAGTCGACTGTCCGTCGGTGTGATCGTTGGTCTACTTACTTACGTCTGTGACCAGATCATCGTCAACCTGGGACTGCTCTATTCCCTGAACGTGCAAATGACAACGCTGGCACCGCCAATATTGCTCCTGGCGGTGGCATTAATACTGGTTTATCGATTCGATCGCCAACCCTGATATCGCAACATTCATCAGACGGCGTGATGGACAGGAGTAAGACATCGCAGCAGATATTCTCAGGAACAATATCTGCTGCGCAGAGCAGATTATTTTTTCAGCTGTGCAAATGCCTGAATAATCGCGTCAATCTGCTCGTAGGTATGCGCGGCATTAACACTGCAACGCAGCAACGTAATCCCGGCGGGGGCAGCCGGTGGCAAAATGAGATTAACATAAACGCCAGCGGCGATCAGTTCTCGCCAGATACGCAGTCCCTCTTCTTTTGCGCCAATAATCACCGGCACCACAGGGCTGATGTGCGAACTCAGCTCATAGCCCAGTTTCTCAAGCCCTTCATACAGTCGCGCTGCGTTATCCCACAGCTTTTGGCGCAGCTCCGGTTGTGTTGCGATCGTTTTCAACGCAGAGCGGACGGTTGCAATGCTCGATGGCGATGGGGATGCGGTAAAAATGTAGGGACGACTGGCGTAACGCAGGACATCCATGCCCTGATCGCCGACGGCAAAACCACCAATAGAAGCCAGGCTCTTACTGAAGGTTCCCACAATAATATCGACATCCTGCTCCACACCGGCGGCTTCCGCCAGTCCCCGTCCCTTCGCGCCCATCACGCCGAAGGAATGGGCTTCATCGACAATTAAAAAGCCACCCAACCGTTTTTTGATCTCGACAATATCGACCAGTGGCGCAATGTCGCCCAGCATGCTGTAAATGCCTTCGACAATGATGATCGCGTCTTTGGCGCGCTCACCAAGGCGCATCATGCGCCGCTCGAGATCTTTCGCGTCATTATGACGAAAGCGGATAATTTCAGCTCCACCTAACGCGCAGGCATCATAAATGCTGGCGTGGCTGTCAGCATCCAGCAATACCACGGCATTGTGACTGGCAAACGTGCTGATTATCCCCAAATTCGCGGTATAGCCTGTGGAGAATACGATGGCTGATGGCCGCTCAAAAAACTCGGCAATCTCCTTTTCTAAGGCTAAATGTGGTCCATAGCTGCCATTCGCCATTCGTGAACCGGTCGTGCCTGTCCCCTGACTGGCTAAAGCGGCCTGCCCCTCGGCAATCGCCTGTGGATTAAAGGTGAGCCCCAGATAGTTATTCGTACCTGCCAGAATAATTTTTTGGTTGCCAATCCGTCCTTCCGTTGCGGAAAACACCTCATCGATACAGGTGCCAAATGGGTTAATTCCTGCCATGCTAAATTGTTCTCGCTCGCAGGCCAGGCGCGAAAATTTATCATAGAGACTCATTGATACTCTCCAGATAAGGGATTAACGCTTCCATTAATTGCGCCGGGGTTCTGACATCCAGCAAAATATTAATAGGGATGGAAATGTCGAATTTATCTTCCAGCAACATTAATAAATCCATAACTTTAATCGATTCCAGCCCAAGATCATTAACCAGATCGCTGTCAGGATGGATATCTACGCCGCTTTCGACCATACCCTGTAAACACTCAAGGGTGTAATCCATTACTTCTTCATGATTTAACATAGAAAATAACATACCTGTATTATAAATAATTAAAATAACCCCTGCCGTAACGCATATTCCAGGCTAACCCGGGGAAACCAATTTATTTTCTCGCACAGAGATTTATTATTTGCCGACCAGTCAGAGTGGATTAACTCACAAACTTTACTCCTGGTTAACATCGGTTCTTTTCCGGCAAACCGACTGATTAACGTACTCGCGTCGGCAAACAATGTGAGTAACGGTAACGGAATGGTTACGGTGCGAACCGGTCCGTTGCGCACTACGGCCGCAATTTCCTGAATGCGTTGCCAGTTGTAGCCACCGGCAACACCATCGCAGAGTTCATACGGATAGACCGGCGTCTGGTCGGCCATGAGCCATTGACTGACAGCCTGCGCTAAATCGCTCACGTGCAAAAATGACAAACGGGCTTCGGCAGCGCCAAAACGCGGAAGGTAACCGCGCAGCATCGCGCGAAACAGTGGTGTTAGCTCTTTGTCACCGGGTCCATACACTGCCGTAGGTCGAAAAATCCCCAGCGTAATTTCTGCGGCCATCGTCGTTAGCCGTTGTTCTGCGACATACTTGGAATTTGCATACCATGAGAGTTCCGGGTGACGTGCTGCAAGCGACGAGATAAACAGAAAGCGTCGACAGCTGCCGCTCTCTTTCGCGGCCTGCATCAGCCGTTGGCTGCCTTCAACATTGCAGCGGGTGAAGATCGCTTCTGTGTGTCCGCGAACCTGCCCTGCACAGTGGATGACATGTTCCGCCCCGGCGACCAGTTGCGCCAGTGCCTCACTGTCTTCCAGCGCCCCCCTGATCCAGACAAGATTATCGCGCACGTCGTGGCGAATCGTTCGGGTTAACACCCGAACGGCAAAACCGCGGGACAGCAGGTCATCAATAATATGCTTCCCGATAAAGCCGGTTCCACCTGTCACCGCAACCGTGATGCTCATTGCAAGTATCCCGGCATAGGGATCGGTGAGTTAAGCGACTCAGCAAAGAGATTCAGGTAGCGTTTTTTTGCTTCCGCACGCGCTGGTTTCCCGGATGATGTCCGTGGAATACTGTGCGGCGGCAAGAGTTCGATGCTGACAGAAACCCCAAACTCGCTTTGTACCCGTGCGGTCAGGCTATGGACGATCTGCGCCCGACGTTCTTCACAACTGACCCGGCACTGGATCTGTAAAATAATCCGTTCCTGAGACGTCACAAATGCTATCGCATCGCCGGAATGTATTTCCGGTTCCTGTTCCGCAATATACTCAATATCCTGTGGCCAGATATTCCGACCGCGAATAATGATCAGATCTTTTATACGTCCCGTCACGTACAGGTAGCCATCCAGAAGATAGCCCAGATCCCCGGTATCCAACCATCCCGTTGACTGGATATCCTTCTGCGAAACCGGATCCTGAAAATAACCACTCATCAGACTCGGACCGGAAATGCAGATATGGCCAACGTCTCTTTCAGGCAATGGGCTCCCAACTTCGTTACGAATTTCAATGCGGTGGCCGGGAAGCGCTTTACCGCAATTCACGAAGGTAGATATCGCCCGGGTACTTTTCGTCGGCGCAACCGCTTTACCCTGGCATTCGAGTACGTCGCGATCGACATCGTTCACCTGTGAGCCGGAGGCTTCATCAGAAAAGCTCACCGCCAGCGCATTTTCAGCCAAACCATAGCACGGCATGAATGCTTTGCTGTCAAATCCCGCGCGCTTGAAACATTCGCCAAACTGATTCAGTTGTCCGGCGGAAATGGGTTCTGCCCCCACTCCGGCTACGCGCCAGCAGGAGAGATCCAACCCGGCAAGTTCGTTGTCATTGATACGACGCAGGCATAAATCGTAACCGAAAGGCGGCGCAACGGAGACGGTGCAGCGGTTCTGACTGATTAATTTCAGCCACTGCAGCGGGCGCATAGCAAAATCCTGGGTGCGCAGATAGTCAACGGATAGCTGAGTCGCCACAGGCGTAAGCAGAAAGCCCACCAGCCCCATATCATGATAAAAAGGCAGCCAGGATACGCAACGGTCACTGTCTCGCAATTTGATTCCATCATGGCTAATCACATGCAGATTCGCCATAACTTCACGGTGAGTAATAATGACGCCACGAGGAAAACGCGTGCTGCCTGAGGTGTACTGAAGGTAAGCAATATCGTCTGGCGACGGTAATGGCAACTCAATATCCTTTTCCGGCAGCGCATTAAATTGCGCATTGCTGAGAATGCGGATTGCCGCACCATGCTCGTTGACCACATTTATCAGCGACAACCATTGGTCACTGCTGATGATAGCCGCAGGCTGACAACTGGCGAGCAGGCCCTGCAATTTCGCGGAATAAGAATCGCGTTGTCCAACCCCCATAGGAATGGCCAGCGGTACCGCCACCAACCCCGCATACTGACACGCAAAAAAGGCTTCGACAAAACCGACGCTGGTTTCCGCAATCAGCGCGACGCGATCGCCCTTGTTGAGATTCAATGAAAGCAACCGTCTGGCTCCGGCTTTAGCCCGCATTTTTAGCTCTCGGTATTCCAGTACCGCTTCAGGCTGAATGCGTCGATCATAAAAATTCATTCCTGCATTTCCCAAAGCGGCATAGTCCAGAGCTTCCACCAGGGTTGAAAAGTCAGCATAACGCATAGGAAGAGAATGAGTTGAGATTCTATTGGACATATACACCATGAAAATGTTTGAATTTAAAATCGATGGATATACAAAACAAATAATCGGCGGGTGATAATATAAATTAAATAGTCATTAAACAGTATCTCTTTTTTGGCTAAAAGATCATCAGCAAAATAAATGTTTTTCTGCATTTCAATTTCAATAATTATGATATTACCCAGCTAAATATTTTATTTCATTCTCCGAAGGGAGAGTTATCATTAAACGCCCTGTCCACCTCCTGTCTTATGTTTTACCGTCCTGTTTTATCACCAACCGCATTAAGTGGTAAAAGAGAGAAAGAAACATTCAGTAATTTATTTCGTTTCGACTGACAACATAGCAGTCAGTGTAATTATGTTTATTTCTGCACTTTTTATTTAAGGCTGTTTATGATTCAGATACAAAAAGTCATGAATAAACATGACCTCAACACGTTTATCTCTTTCCCTTCTTCACTTTATTGCGCCGACGACAGCTGGATCGACCCCTTGCACCTTGAACGTGCAGAGCATCTGTCCGCGAAAAATCCGGGTTCTGAACATATTCGTTGGCAGGCATGGATCGCTAAAAAAGCAGGACGGGTCGTCGGACGCATCACGGCACAAATTGACACCCTGCATCGCAAACGGTATGGCAACGACACGGGTCATTTTGGCATGCTCGATGCCATCGACGACCCTGAGGTCTTTAGCGCACTGTTTGCCGCCGCCGAATCATGGCTGAAATCCGCCGGGGCGCAAAAAATCACCGGACCTTTTAGCCTGAACATTAACCAGGAAAGCGGCCTGCTGGTTGATGGCTTTGAGACGCCGCCCTGCGCGCTGATGCCACACGGGAAACCCTATTATGGCGCTCACGTGGAACAACTGGGATACACCAAAGGAATCGATCTGCTTGCCTATTGGATGCAGCGCACAGATTTATCTTTCTCACCGTCGCTGGTCCGACTGATGGATCAGGTGCGTCAAAAGGTCACCATTCGCAGCATCAACCGTAAGCGGTTTAGTGAAGAAATGCAGATTCTGCGTGAAATTTTCAACTCCGGATGGCAGCACAACTGGGGATTTGTCCCCTTCACGGAACACGAATTCGCCTCCATGGGCGAGCAGCTCAAATTCCTTGTTCCGGACGATATGATTCACATTGCTGAAATAGATTCGGTGCCTTGCGCCTTTATCGTTGGCCTGCCGAATATTAATGAGGCGATCGCCGATCTCAACGGTCGGCTGTTGCCTTTCGGCTGGGCCAAACTGCTCTGGCGACTAAAAGTGAGCGGTGTGCGCACCGCGCGGGTGCCTCTGATGGGCGTTCGTCAGGAATATCAGTTCAGCCGCATTGGCCCGGTCATGGCTCTGCTGTTAATAGAGGCATTACGCGACCCGTTTGCCAGACACCATATTGACGCGCTGGAGATGTCCTGGATTCTGGAGTCTAATAGCGGGATGCGCACAATCCTGGAACGCATCGGCGGAGTTGCCTATAAGCGCTATCGCCTGTACGAAAAACAACTCTGACTGCGGTCTGAAGAAGCAAACGCGGGTATCAGTAAGTTCCCTCTCTAAAGCAGGTCTTAGCCCATAACGTATGTTTTTCTGCTAACAGGCGTCGCAGTAAATGTTCGGTTTTAATGGCCCACATCAGGTAGCCAAAGCCATTCAATTCACGAACGTCAATCCTGACGTAACCCGGAAGGGCTTATCATCTGTATAGAATATCAGTCTGATGCGGCAAGGGGTGCCCCCTGCCGGATCTCCCTTGCCATAGACGTGCTGAACAGGACACGCGAAAAAGGAATCCGTAAGGATTCCCTTTTCTGTTACGTTTCAGTGCCCGTTGATCGTTTCATTCACTTCTGAGCCTGGTGGAAAATCCGCCACAGAAAGGACAATATTCAGGCCCTGAGGCCGGAATGTTGTTGAATGAATCAACATATATTTATACCAGCGAAAAAATAACCGCTTATCCCTTACGTTAATACGTTCAAGAATACTGTACAACCTTGAGTATATCGACTTCTGGCTCAACCCCAGATATTGCGAAGCGTCAGCATAGGTATCCAGACAAACAATCGCATTGAGCGTGTGTTTATCCGCCCGATTCATCCTCGCCATAAACTGGCAGAACTCACACGTCTGCTCCCCACTGTTAGCCTGCGCATCCTTAAGTTTTTCAATAATCAGACTAATAGAATCACTATAGTTTATATGTTGTTTCAGGAACAAATTATCTTGTTTATCTGAAATACTCACTAATGTATATTCAGCGACTATGGCGCAACAGCATCGTGTTTGTACCCACATTGCAGGAAGAAAGCAGAATGGTTTCCGATCTGATGGCCTCGCTGCCCAATTTTTTATTTCACTCAGCGCAAGAGCGATCAGTGGAGAAATTTTATCATCGACAACCACGTTATCCCTCCTTGTATCGCTATTCGCAAATATACACTTAACTTAAAAAAAACTGCCAAATGATATAACTGTTCAATCTAATACATCATGATAGGAAAAAACTATCACTATTCTTATTTCTATCGTCACACCAGATCGGAATATTAACAAAAACCAACATATTTATATAAATATCAATTTGTTACAAAAAACAAAAAAGTCATATGGTGTAACAATACAGAAAACAAACAGAAACAATAAATCAACACAACAACGTGTTAAATCATAAAAAAACCAGGATTATTTAATCGCCGTCCAGGAAAATAAATAAATATCAGCATCAATCTTAGGAATTATCAAAAATACATTTTAAGAATCTTCTGAAAACACTGAATTATCCTACAAACACAAGAGAAGAGAATGTTAATTATTAACAAGAAATTATTTAACGTATTTAAAAACAGGTCCTAACCTTTTATGGATTATTAAATAATTATTATAACCGCGTCACAGAAACAATCCATTTTCGCTGTTTTAACGATTAATTGTGGACGCACCTGGCCGGACGTCTTTGTGAGACAGAAAGGAAGAAGGTTTCAGGTGTGATAATTATTTAATACGGTCGTTGCTTTTGCCACGACGCTTCTCTTCTGGAGAGAATACGACATAGCCCTCAGGCTATGCCGCATTACTTACTTTATCGTGCGATTAACGCAAATACGCCCCAACCGAAGTATTCCCGGGTGTAGGTGACATGGCGTTCAGGCGCTATCGTCAACTCCGCGCGAACCT
Organism: Citrobacter sp. Ca225; assembly: GCF_030337175.1. NCBI lineage: Bacteria > Pseudomonadati > Pseudomonadota > Gammaproteobacteria > Enterobacterales > Enterobacteriaceae > Citrobacter > Citrobacter sp. Ca225. The sequence goes on from NZ_JAOWCD010000100.1 coordinate 380,891, forward strand.
CATCGGCAAAATCATCCTCTGCATTAGCTTCTAACCAACGGCGCATTGTCAGCCATTTCGCCGCTTCATATCGGTCCCAGCCCTCCTGGTCTGCCAGCACCATTTCAACAACGTCATAGCCGAGTTCGTTGAAAGAAGAGACGAGCCCAGGAAGGGTGAGAAAATCAGCCTTCGACGAAACACCACAGGCCTGGGCGATCTCTTCCGTTGCGGGAACCTGACGCCAGTAAGGTTCACCGATCAGTATCATTCCGCCTGGCTTGAGGCTTTTTGCCAACAGCCCGACGCTTCCGGCTACGCCACCGGCAATCCAGGTCGCGCCAACACAGGCCGCCACGTCGCATTTTTCGTCCGTGACGTAGCCCGCCGCGTCGTTATGAATAAAATGGACGCGTTCGCTGACGCCAAGCTCTTCAGCACGGTGTTTTGCCTGGGCAGTAAAAAGCTGGCTCATGTCGATACCGGTACCGTTAATGCCGTGATCGCGCGCCCAGGTGCAGAGCATCTCACCAGAACCACTGCCGAGATCAAGAATGCGCGCTCCCGGCTTCATGCGTAACACCCGGCCCAATGTGGCATACTTTTCCGGCGTAAACGGGTTATGAATGCGATGTTCGCTTTCGCTAATCGTAAAAATACGTGGGATATCCATTAGTTAATTCCTTTCATTGCGTTACGAATAAGAGAGCGTTCAGTCTGATTGTTATTCACGCCAGTGCTCCGGTTTCATTAAGGCCTGCGCACATTGGATGTCGCCGGCACGATCAAAGGGTTGTGCGGAGAGGGACTGCATCATCCAGCAGGCCTTATGTTCCTCCGCAATGGGATAAGGCGCGGGAAAGCCTTTGTCTCCTGCACAGGGTTCAAATCCATGTCGCGGATAGTAAGTGGCATGACCGAGAACAAAAACGCACTGGCATCCCATCGAGCGTAAGTGTTCTATACCGGTACGAATCAATAATCCGCCCACGCCCCTCCCCTGGTATTCAGGGATGACCGCCAGGGGAGCAAGGATATGCATCAGAGGGGAATCCATTTCTCCTTTGAATGTCGCCCGGGTAAACAGGATATGCCCGACGGCGTTACCTTCCTGTCTGGCCAGCAACGATAACGTTGGACGCGCAGTGTCGTCCTCGAGCAAAGAAGCCACCAGGCAGGCCTCTTTACTGTAGCCAAAGGCGCGGGTTTCGACTTCCCGGATGTCGTTGGCATCACTTTCATCGGTAATATGAATAGTGAAGTTGCGTGTTGTCATAACGCTCTCCTTAGCGGTTATCTGGCTGAGCACGCACGTTGTTCAGCCCGGTGGTATTAATGCGGTACGGCTGACCATTGACGGATTTGATCAGCTTTTTGGTTTTGAGTTTTTTGAAGACGGCAAGTGTACAGTCGGCGAGCAGCAGCCCTTCGCGGCTGTAGCATTCAACGGAGGTGACGCGACCTGACGCATCGCGGACGTGCGCAATACGTCCACCTTTGGCGAGAACGTGTAAGGTACGTTGTTCCTGACGGGATAAATTCATACTGGAAAACCTGTTTAATCATCATGTGCAAAACGTGCAAACACACAGCGGTGTCCGCATTCGATTTCGGCGCATTGACAATCAGTCCGGCCTGAAAAGGTCGGGGAAACTGATTATCAGATGATTACATTCTCCAGCATCAAAGCCTCGGGTTGAGTTGAAAGGTATTTACGAGATGAATGGTAACACGTAATTTCAGCAGGGATATGCGCAGGTCGGAAAAATGTGATCGCCGTCGAAATCACGCCCGTCGTCGTGGACATTGCCTCATTTACCATCCCAGGCCATATTTGCGAAGATGAGGATGACGGAATTGATCGCCAGATTCAGGGTCGCGTCACCCATTGCCTGCCGCTACCGACAGGCAATAGAAACGTACTTACTGCTGACGCATTGCCGCTTTCATGCTCATCACAAATGCCTTTAACTCAGCCAGCATCGTTTCCTCATTATCTCTGTTTTTCTCAATGATCCTGACGATGGCAGAGCCTGAAATGGCCCCCGTCGCACCAGCGCTAATTGCATCCGCCACCTGATCGGGCGTGGAAACATCAAACCCCTGCAGTGTTGGTGGAGCCTGTTGCATAAGATATGTTCAGTATTCGTCTGCATAGTAGACAAACGCCAGCTTATTGCCGTCGGGATCTCTGACATAGGCGCTATGAAAGCCTTGTCCATACTGTGGTCTGTGACCCGGCGCGCCTTCATCCGCGCCGCCCAGGCGAAGAGCGAGCGCGTGAAGTTGTTGGATATGTTCGACGGATCGGGCATTCAGCGCCACCATCGTGCCATTACCGACACCTGCGGCCTGGCCATCAAAGGGTTTGCCAACGCACAATCCGGTGGTGTGGTTTTCACTGAACATCCCCCATGATGCGCCCTCTTCGCCGCGGCCTGCTTTCGGGTGCCCAAGCAGCTCCATTAACGGATCGTAGAAACCGATCGCACGTGGCAGATCGTTCGTACCCAGCATGATGTAAGAAAACATACTCCCTCCTCATTTGATGTCGCAGGGATTATCCGCTTGATCCCCCTGCGGGCGTCACCGTCAGGTTACGTGTGACTAACATACCGAACGGCAGCGAGTCGTTAAGCGCGTCAGATCAATAGAACAGACCTATACCATAATGAAGATTGATTGAACTTATATCCCCGGCGATCGCCGTTTTGCTGGTTTCAACGTATCTCTTGGCCGGTGAGCAGGATGGCAACGCTGGAATTTTTTTTCATGTCCCTTTTCCGCTCAGTACGCCATCCAGTGTGTATGGATAAAATAAGATGGATGAGAATGCGGTTCTGACATTGCTCAATGAGCGGGGTATGTATTTGCCGATCGGATTTATTACGGCTGTTGGCTTTTTACGGTCATTTGCCGACAGACATTCAATCTGATGACATACTCCGGTTTAAGCATGATGCGCCTTCATCCTGACTTCGTGAGTCTTGTAGTGACTGGTATCAGGGCTATCTAGCGCAACAAAACTTTACCCAGCAAATACGTGGTTGCCTGTCCGCCGATATGTACACGCTCCCCGGCACTCTGACAGCGTAGCTCCCCACCGCGTTCGGCCCCCTGATACGCCAGCATCTCCGTTTTGTTCAGTTTTTCCGCCCAGTAAGGAATGAGCATGCTATGCGCTGAACCGGTAACGGGATCTTCCGCTACGGCTTCTCCTGGACAGAAGAAACGGCTGACAAAATCGTATTTCCCTTCACCCGGTGCGGTGACGCAAACCATTTTCCCTAAAGGGATCATCGCGTGGATATTCGGGTGCAGCGCGTCAACCTGCTGCTGATTATCCAGCACCACCATATAATCCCGCCCGACGCGCATGTCTTTGTATTCCGTGATACCCAACGCCTCCAGCAGAAGAGACGGCGGCGTGACGGACTCGGTTCCCCAGGCAGGAAAATCCAGCGTCAACCATTCACCGCTACGTGCAACAGTCAGCGGGCCAACAAATCGGGTAGTAAAATGGATACTGTCGCGCGGATAATCCAGATGTTCAAAGATGACATGAGCAGCCGCCAGCGTGGCATGCCCACACAGATTGATTTCTCCCTGCGTGGTAAACCAGCGCAGCTCAAAGCCGTTTTCAGCAGGGACAAAATAGGCCGTTTCTGACTGGTTATGTTGTTTAGACATCTTCAGTAACGTCTCATCAGGCAACCATTCGGTTAGCGGACAGACTGCTGCGGCATTGCCGCCAAACGTCGTGGTACTGAAGGCATCAACCATGTAAAAATCAATTTGTTGCATCGCGCAAACCTCGAATGTTCTTTGTGCAATTTACACTTTATCATGCCACGACGACCTGTCGTCTTTCATTTTCAGGTATTCATATTCAGCGTACTGGCAGTGCGATAATTCTGCTATTAAAACTGCGTACAAGATCACATTTAATCATCGCATTACGGTTCAGCATGTTGAACAAGGCATATTTTCAACTGTGCAATGCCGATATTATTTATTCTAACCACAGGAGGGAGCCAGTATGGTTCGCAAAGGGTGTAATTCATTAGTCCGTGCCGAAAAAATATTAACTCATATTGCATGGGTAGGCGTGGCGAGTTATATGGAGCTATTAAAAGAATTCCAGTATCCCAAAAGCAGCCTACTTAATTTATTAAATGTGATGGTGGAGTGCGGCTTCTTAATTAAAAACAAAAATGGCCATTATTCGCTGGGAATAAAAAACTACGAACTGGGTTGTCAGGCACTGCACCGCCAAAATATCTTTGAGGTGACGAAACGGCCTATGCAGGAGCTGTCGCTGAAAAGCGGCCTGGTTTGTCACCTGGGGGCAATGGAGCGCTATTCTGCTATCTATCTCGACAAGGTTGAAAGCCCGGAATCAGTGCCAACGAGTAAAAGCTGGATTGGCAAAAAACTGGAATTACACATTACCGCGCTGGGTAAAGCGTTATTAGCCTGGAAAACACGGGAAGAACTGGATTATTTTTTAGATGCGATCACGTTAACGCCACATACGCGCAATACGTTAACCGATAAAAAGTTATTTCTGGAGGAGTTGCAAAAAACACGACTTCGGGGATGGGCCATAGACAGTGAAGAATCAACCTATGGCGCGGTATGTTTAAGTATGCCGGTATTCAATATGTATAACCGGGTCAACTATGCGATCTCGCTGTCAGGCGATCCTGTGGTTTATTCAGGAAATAAGATCGACGGCTATCTGGAACTGCTCCGCAAATGTGCCGGGCAAATATCTTATGGGCTGGGCTACAGAAACGAAAATGAGTATTTACGAAAAGGAAACTGAGGTAATGAGAAAATTCAGCGGCATTATTCCACCGGTATCCAGCACGTTTCATCGTGACGGGACCATTGATAAAACAGCAATGCGTCAGGTTGCCGACTTCCTGATCAATAAGGGAGTCGACGGGCTGTTTTACCTTGGCACCGGGGGTGAATTTAGCCAGATGAATACCGCCCAGCGAATGGCGTTCGCCGAAGAAGCCGTTGCCGTTGTCGGTGGTCGGGTTCCGGTCCTGATTGGCGTCGGTTCGCCTTCTACTGATGAAGCGGTCAAACTGGCACAACATGCCCAGGCCTGCGGCGCTGACGGCGTCGTCGCAATTAACCCCTACTACTGGAAAGTCGCGTCACGCAATCTTGACGACTATTACCAGCAGATCGCCCGTAGCGTCACGCTGCCGGTGATCCTGTACAACTTTCCGGATCTGACCGGTCAGGACTTAACCCCAGAGACCGTGAAACGTCTGGCGCTGCAAAATGAGAACATCGTCGGGATCAAAGACACTATCGACAGCGTCGGCCATCTGCGCACGATGATTAACACCGTTAAGTCAGTGCGCCCGTCATTTTCGGTCTTCTGCGGCTACGACGACCATTTACTCAACACCCTGCTGCTGGGCGGCGATGGCGCAATATCCGCCAGCGCGAACTTTGCTCCGGAGCTCTCTGTCGGTATCTATCACGCCTGGCGCGAGGGCGATCTGGCAACTGCCGCTACCCTGAATCAAAAGCTGCTGCAACTGCCGGCGATTTACGCCCTGGAAACGCCGTTTGTCTCACTGATCAAATACAGCATGCAGTGCGTGGGATTGCCGGTGGAGACGTATTGCTTGCCGCCGATTCTCGATGTGTCAGAAGAAGCCAAAGAAAAAGTCCATGCGCTGCTGGTCGCGCAGGGAATTATATCGCTCTGAGGAGAAGATCATGTCTGTTCGCTCTATTTTTGCTGACGAGAGTCACGATATCTACACCGTCAGAACGCACGCCGATGGGCCTGACGGTGAACTGCCGCTGACGGCGGAGATGCTCATCAACCGCCCGAGCGGGGATCTGTTCGGGATGACGATGAATGCCGGAATGGGCTGGTCTCCGGATGAGCTGGATCGCGACGGCATTTTGCTGCTCAGCACGCTGGGAGGGTTACGCGGGGAAGACGGTAAGCCCATCGCACTGGCGCTGCACCAGGGTCACTACGAGCTGGATATCCAGATGAAAGCGGCAGCAGAGGTGATCAAAGCGAACCGCGCCCTACCCTATGCCGTGTATGTTTCCGATCCCTGCGACGGACGAACACAGGGTACAACGGGCATGTTTGATTCACTGCCATACCGTAATGACGCCTCAATGGTGATGCGCCGCCTGATCCGCTCCTTGCCCGATGCGAAAGCCGTTATTGGCGTGGCGAGCTGTGATAAGGGACTCCCGGCCACCATGATGGCCCTCGCCGCGCAGCATGACAAACCGACAGTGCTGGTGCCTGGTGGCGCGACGCTGCCCGCGAAGGATGGAGAAGATAACGGCAAAGTGCAGACCATTGGCGCACGCTTCGCCAATGGCGAGTTATCGCTACAGGACGCTCGTCGTGCTGGCTGTAAGGCCTGTGCCTCCTCTGGCGGCGGCTGTCAATTTCTGGGTACCGCCGGGACATCGCAGGTGGTGGCCGAAGGTCTTGGGCTGGCGATCCCGCACTCTGCGCTAGCCCCTTCCGGTGAGCCGGTATGGCAAGAGATCGCCAGAGCCTCCGCGCGGGCAGCGTTGAACTTATGTAAAAAAGGTATTACTACCCGGGAAATCCTTACCGACAAAGCGATTGAGAATGCGATGACGGTTCATGCAGCGTTCGGCGGTTCAACAAACCTGCTGCTGCACATCCCGGCGATTGCCCATCAGGCAGGCTGCCATGTCCCGACCGTTGACGACTGGATCCGCATCAATAAGCGTGTGCCCCGACTGGTGAGTGTGCTCCCGAATGGTCCGGTTTATCACCCGACAGTGAATGCATTCATGGCAGGCGGTGTGCCGGAAGTGATGTTACATCTTCGCAGTCTTGGATTGCTGCATGAAGACGTGATGACCGTAACCGGCAGCACACTGAAGGAGAACCTCGACTGGTGGGAACATTCCGAGCGGCGGCAGCGATTCAAACAGCTGCTGCGCGACCAGGAACAGATCGACGCCGACGAGGTGATCATGTCACCGCAACGCGCGCGGGAGCGTGGCCTGACTTCAACGATCACCTTCCCGGTTGGCAATATTGCTCCGGAAGGATCGGTGATCAAGTCCACCGCCATTGACCCTTCGGTAATTGATGATCAAGGCATCTATTACCATAAAGGGGTGGCGAAGGTTTATCTGTCCGAGAAAACAGCAATTTACGATATCAAGCACGACAAAATTAAAGCAGGCGATATTCTGGTCATTATCGGCGTTGGCCCTTCCGGTACCGGGATGGAAGAAACCTACCAGGTCACCAGCGCCCTGAAACATCTGTCTTATGGTAAGCATGTCTCCCTGATCACGGATGCGCGTTTCTCGGGCGTTTCCACTGGCGCGTGCATTGGTCACGTGGGACCGGAAGCCCTCGCCGGGGGGCCAATCAGTAAATTACGCACCGGGGATATTATTGAAATCAAAATTGATTGCCGCGAACTTCAGGGCGAAGTCAATTTCCTCGGAACCCGTAACGATGAAAAATTACCCTCACGGGAGGAGGCTACCGCAATATTGAACGCCAGACCCAGCCATCAGGATTTACTTCCTGATCCGGAACTGCCAGACGATACCCGGCTTTGGGCGATGCTTCAGGCAGTGAGCGGTGGGACATGGACGGGCTGTGTTTACGATGTGAATAAAATCGGTGCGGCCCTGAACGATTATATGAATAACACCTTAAAGCAAAAATAATAATATCCTGACCGCTAAATAACCCGGCTACACATTATTAAAACATTGTGTAGTCGGACTATGACCGGTCGCAACCCTACAATGAGAGGACGTTATGCCACTAATTATCGTTGTGGCAGGGATTGCTTTACTCCTGCTTTTAACCATTAAAATTAAACTCAATACGTTTGTTTCCTTAATTATTGTCTCGATTGTTGTCGCCATTGCCAGTGGAATGGATCTGAATAAAGTCGTCACGTCGGTCGAATCCGGCCTTGGCGGTACGCTGGGCCATATTGGTTTAATCTTCGGCTTCGGCGTGATGCTCGGTCGCTTACTGGCTGACGCGGGTGGCGCACAGCGAATCGCCCTGACCATGCTGAATTATTTCGGTAAAAAGCGGCTTGACTGGGCGGTAGTCTGTTCAGCCTTTATCGTCGGTATCGCACTCTTTTTCGAAGTTGGCTTAATTCTTCTGGTGCCTATTTTATTCGCCATCGCCCGTGAAGCGAAAATATCGCCGATGTTTATGTGTGTGCCCATGCTTTCCGGTTTGCTGGTCGCGCACGGTTTTTTACCCCCGCATCCCGGCCCAACCGTTATTGCCCGTGAATATGGCGCAGATGTGGGACTGGTACTGATCTACGGCATTATTGTCGGCATTCCGACCTTTATTCTTTGCGGGCCGATATTGAACAAATTCTGTCAGCGGATTATTCCTGACGCGTTTAAAAAAGAGGGGAATATTGCCTCCCTCGGTGCGACCCGCCGGTTCAGCGAAAACGAAATGCCCGGCTTTGGCATCAGCTTTCTCACCGCGATGCTGCCGGTGATCCTGATGGCGGTAGTGACAATTATCCAGATGACCCATGCTAAAAACGCCTCGGAGTCAGGCACGTTCTATAACGTATTACTGTTCTTAGGTAACTCGACGATTGCAATGCTGATCTCGTTGCTGTTCGCGATTTATACCATGGGTCTGGGTCGCGGAAAGACAATCCCTGAACTGATGGACTCCTGCGGCAAAGCCATTGCCGGTATCGCAGGACTGTTGCTGATTATCGGCGGTGGTGGCGCATTCAAGCAGGTGCTCATCGATTCTGGCGTGGGTCAGTACATTTCTACTCTGGTCTCAGGCATGGATATTAATCCGATTCTGATGGCCTGGGGCGTTGCCGCGTTCCTGCGTATTTGCCTGGGTTCTGCCACCGTAGCAGCGATCTCGACTGCCGGACTGGTTATCCCGCTGCTGGCGGTACATCCCAACACTAACCTGGCGTTGATTACGCTGGCCACTGGAGCAGGTTCCTGTATCTGCTCCCACGTCAACGATGCCAGCTTCTGGATGATTAAAGACTTCTTCGGCCTGACAACCAAAGAGACGCTGCTGTCCTGGACGCTGATGTCAACGCTGTTATCCATCTGCGGACTGATATTTATCCTGCTCGCCAGCATGGTTCTTTAATTCTCCTCTCGCCAGTGGATCGCGTTGTCGATTCACTGGCGCCCCTCCCTTCACGTGGTATCAGAAAACAACTGTTAACAGCTTACAAACGTCAGCAATGGGCCGAGCAGCAGTATTGTTACTTTTGTATTCTGTTAACGCGAACCACAAGCGGTTGCGTTTTGGTGTCCAGACTGCCGTTAATACTGATCATTTGATCGGGTTTTACCGTGCGACCATCAAAGACAGAGAGTGGAATCAGCGTATGGATACTGCCGGTTTTATCGCGAAAAACAAATTTATCATCACCCAGATCGTCAATCAGATTACCACGCAGAGAGATGGTTGCGCCGTCATGCATGGTTTTAGCTTGTTGAACCGTCATGGTTCTCGCATCTTCAACACCACGATACCCCTCATCCAGGGCGTGAGGCGGCGGCGGTGCCGTATCTTTTTTCAGCCCACCATTATCGTCAGCAAACACTGTCGGGATTAAAAAACAACATAGTAATGGTGCCACGGATAATTTCATTTCACCCTCATCTCATTGTCGACTTGACTTATTAAGTCTGATTGCTATTCCTTAATCTGGCAAACTGGAAGAGTCTTAAAAGGTAATAGTGTTACGAATCAGATAACTGACGGGATACAAGCGAAACGGTGAGGTTAAAGATGCCCAGAGAAAACATAAAAGTCCCCGGCATTGAAGAGAGTCAGCGTTTTCTGAATTTTGAAGCGAGATTTCATAAGATTGGGTTTGTCATTTTACTGTGTATTATTTCCCTGGCCATAGTCGGTGTTTTTTCTGGTGGTTATTTCAGTGATTCGGTGAAGAGGAATACTACCGGGGAGGTGACATTAAATTTTGAACGGTTTGGTCGATTGCAAACAGAATTTAAATTAAAAATCTCTGCTACAGACCAACGATCCGGGAAGAATATTTATCGCATTGGTGGAGATTTCAATTCTTTTTATGAGACAGCGAATATCTGGCCTCAACCTGACAGCATGTACAGCAAGGGAGACGATCTGTACCTGGTGTATAACACACATGAAAATCAGCAAGATACCTCTATCTGGTTACTCGTTACCCCCGTAAAGCCTGGCAGCGCAAAAAGTGTTATTCAATTAAACTCCGGCCCTGAAATCGATTTCAGGCAATTTATTTATCCGTAGGAGGTCTGTATGGAAATGGTGCTGAGGGCCTTAGCCATATATCTTATTTTACTGGTCGTGTTTAAGATTGCTGGACGCCGGGCGTTATTACAAATGACCAGTTTCGACCTGATTTTGCTGTTGATAATTAGCGAAGCCACACAGCAGGCATTATTAGGCAATGATTTCTCCGTTACCGGAGCAATGCTCACCATTGTCACGTTGGTGACGATCGACATATTGTTCGGATTCATTAAAAAACAGATGCATGGGGCTGAATCTGCTCTCGATGGATCACCGGTTATTCTGCTGGAACACGGCGAACCATTAATGGAAAAGATGAAAATGGTAGATGTCTCTCTCGACGATATCTTAGTGGCTGCCCGGCAGAGCCAGGGCATTACGGAGCCGGGTAAAATTAAATACGCCATTCTGGAGCGTAATGGGCATATTTCAATTATTCCTGATGAGGATTAAGGAAAAAGAGAATGAAAAAATCGGCATATAGCGAAGCGAAAACCGCTGGCGTGTTAACGAAACAGTTCGCGAAGACGTTTATTGCCAAGGGCTTATCCGCGACCACAGCTGAATCGACATCTGGCTACCGCACTTTGCGCTGAGGCAGATATGTCCGCATTTATTATGCTTCGAATTCATTAAATTTGTTCTACGCTTATTTATGCTTGTCAGAAAGATAGACTGAGGTGAATGAATGGCTAATAAATATAATGAAAAAAAGGTGGCTATTATGACAAAGACAGAGCGTTTTCCTGCTCGCCTTGTCCACACCCACAACAACCATTTGCGGAGCTTGTCGGAAAAATGCAACCACGTCCCGCTGCCCCGATCGTAGTGAAGAAAGCTATCCGGGATAGTGGTCGACTTTTTGGCAGCAAAAAGCAACCTTCAAGACCTATGTCTACTCAATATTATGGATTACCAAAGCGGCGATCGTTGCTTTTACAAAATCGCAGGCAAAGCGACTGGCGCTGATAAATGCTGTTACTGGACGGTTTTACAATGTTGTGGAGACCAACCACAGGAGAGAACGACTGATGAAAGTACTGACCTGTCAGCGCTCTCAACATGTCAACATCGATACACTCGCGGCGGACGATATCGTTGCTCTGGCTGAATATTTATCCACCCAGGGTTCATATAACCTTGATGTTATACGTATTTAGTTTGAATCCTCTATTCCCAGATACCCAGGAGATTACATGGCTGACGTAAATGAACGCATTGAAATCCTCGAGAAAAACCTTAATGATCTGAGCCTCGATCTGCACGCATCAAAGGTTGCTATTAACGTTTTATCTACGGTGGTAAACACCCTAAGTGGTGAACCTGGTTTACTTGAGAGATCATATGAGCAAACCAGAAGTTCTGCTCCACTTGTAAAGTTCAATCACCCGGTAGAGGAAGGTTATGAGGATAAACTTACGGAGAGAATATTGAATTTACTCTCGACTACCCAACACGAGCTTTAATAATCCACAGCTTCCTCAGAGGATAAGCGGAATATCCTCTGGGGAGGATCGCATTCCGGGCTCCCCCAGCCAGGGACAAATCTGCCCCGGAACGGGTGTTCCGATATGCACACTATTCCCCTCAATGGAAAACCCGGGCGCAGTAGTGACGTACGCACTGTCTGCCCATGGCATAGCGTGGACAAGCTGGTAAAACTGAAGGTCCCTATTGAACAAAGAGTAGATGTTTATGTCCATCATCACCGCTGAAGGACGCATAGCATATGGGGGATATCAATCAACGGGGAGTCACTCAACTTAAGCAGGTACATTTGTTTTGTATTAAGATGCTTATCCGGCAGGTGCTTTAAGCTCAAGTCCAGGATCAAGATGGATTTTTCAACATGACCAGAACAGAAAGGCTTCTCGAATTATTACAGATATTAAGGGCACAACGATATCCGATCACAGCTTCCGCTCTCTCAGATCGATTAAGCATAAGTGTACGCTCCCTTTACAGAGATATTAAAACGCTACAACACCAGGGCGTGTCCATTGAAGGAGGCGCAGGAATTGGATATATCATCAGGTCTGACTTTCATTTACCTCCCTTAAATCTTTCTCATGAAGAAATCAATGCTATTATACTTGGGTTAAATTGGGTTTCTCATAATACGGATTATGATTTCAAAAACACCGCAAGGAATGCGCTTGCCAAAATACATGCCGTTATCCCCGGTGAATTAAAAAATCTTATTGAGAGTCAATCCTATCTGACCGGCCCTTCAGAAAAGAATGAGTTATTTTTCGAAGACATTCGTAGTGCTATTAAAAATCAAAAAAGAATCAACATAACGTATCGTGACAAGAAAGATGTTTACTCTTCTCGGGTCATATGGCCCATCGCGTTGATATATATGGAATCATGCTGGCTTTTGGTTGCATGGTGTGAGATGAGAAATGATTTTCGTCATTTCAGAACTGACCAAATCGAAGAGATTGTGCAACTGGATTCCACGTACAGGGAAAGCAGAACGACTTTATTGAAAAAATGGAGAATTAAAGAAGGAATCTGCGTGGGGAAAGAGTACTGACAAAAACTGTCACAGCGAGTTTGTATACTACCCCAGCAGTAAGACTCAATCCTACTTCATAGGGGGAATTATGGATTTTCAGAATAAAGTAGCTGTGATAACAGGAAGTACTACAGGTATAGGTGAAGCCGTCGCAGAGCAATTACACAAACAGGGTGCGAAGGTCGTCATTATATCCCGCTCATCAGAGCAGGCTAAACAAAAAGCGAAACGGTTATCTTCACAGGGACAACAAGCAATAGGGATCGGATGTGATGTGTCGCAGCCTGAACAAGTACGGAAAATGATAGATGACGTTATCAAACATTTTGGCAGGCTTGATTATGCTGTAAATAATGCAGGCTTAACAGGAGAGCATGATAAAAATATTACAGAGCAGACAGTTGAAAACTGGGATAAGGTCATTGCCACCTCATTGAGCGGCATTTTTTACTGCTTAAAATACGAGATACCTCAGATGATAAAGTCTGGTGGCTCTATTGTTAATTTATCTGCAGTAAATGGACTGGTTGGCATTCCTGGGTTGGCACCTTATACCGCGGCTAAGCATGGTATAATCGGCTTAACCCAAACCGCAGCGCTTGAGTTTGCATGTCAAGGCATTCGAATCAATGCGGTCGCGCCGGGCTATGTCCAGACCCCACGAATGAGTGAATTCCCTGAAAATATCGTACGTAGTTTCGCAAATAGTCACCCAATGAAAAGGATGGCAAGAATGCAAGAAATAGCAGACTTCATATTGTTTTTGCTATCAGACAATTCAGCGTTTTGTACCGGAGGCGTTTATCCCATTGATGGTGGTTATTTAGCTGAGTAAAATTCACTTAACCCTTTTAAATGATAATAATTACCTCACCTGTGTGGTTGGCTAAACGGGAGCGACAGAACACCTGTCGTTCGCGCTTCCGTTGTAGGGCCAATAATAGACACATTATTCGCATGGATTGTCTGCTCTCCATTGGTCATACATGTTCCATTAACCCTATCTGCGTCTGGCATAACGCGAGCAGAATAAAAGATCATTAAGTCTGTTGTGCGCAAGAAGCAGAAATAATGAGCAACGCTATTGTTTATAGCAGCGCAGGCTTGATGCAGGATATCGTCGATAGCGCTATTGTGCTTAACGTGCACGAGATAAACACACTCTACAGGCATAAAAATTCGCGCCATGCTGTGGACATGTTCCATTCGGACAGACTGGCCGCACCCTTGACGTTTAAACAGAAATAGAAGCGATGTGCGGTTGAAACGATAAAAATCGTTGGCAAGCGTTATTCGCCTGAGCACCAGGATCGCACAATGATAAGAAAAGATGACTGATTTCATTGGCTGTATGGGGAAATATACCAAGTGAATATACCAACACTATACCAACAGCCAAAAAAACAAAGGGGTTACCTTTCGGTAACCCCTTTTTTTAATCTGGCGGAAGCGCAGAGATTCGAACTCTGGAACCCTTTCGGGTCGCCGGTTTTCAAGACCGAACGCATTTTTTTATTTTTCAATAAGTTGTACAATTTATTGATAATATCGTTTAAATTTTGCACTCATAAAATCAATTAGTTAAGTACATCTATAGAGTTAGTATTCCAACACTTTCACGCTACATAGACGAGCTATTACTGAACATAGTAGTCGGTTATTGTATGCTTAGATGGTTAATTAAATTACAGGACTGCCATAAATACTTAATTACCCATTTCCTATGGCAACCGCCAGTTCACTACAAAACCATCACACACCGAAGTAAATGAATCGACAATCAGAAACTTCTATCCCTTATCACAGTTTTACATTATATGGCAAACACCTAAGTATAGACATACTGAAAACATCTGAAAATATGAGCGAAGGATGATTTATGCTTGAATTTTTAGAATGAAAACTTGAGAATAGTAATATAAAATTAAAAAATTATAGAGTGTAATTTATATTCTTTGTCCCTCCGACTCTACCGGAGGTTTTTTTAGTTATTATCTCTGATAGCGAGTTATTTTTTCGTACCTATACAAACCAAAACCAGTAACAGGTACGTTTTATTCCAGGCTCATCTCAGGACGATACAGTCTTGTCCTGCCATTTTGTTTTTTGGTGAAACGGTAAAACAAGTTAGGTTCACTCACAATATACAAATTAGCTTCGTCATCAAGAGCAAGCCCTTCTGCCTGGGGAATATCCTCTGCCAGACCTGCCCATCCGGCATTCAGATACAGGCGATCAGTCACCAGCCCTTCACTGTTTATTTCCAGTACTTTGTTTGATTCATCAGAGAGTACCAGGAGGGAGGCCGTTGGGGAGTGGTAATGCAACCCCGACACGTCCCTGACTGATGATGTGACAGACGCCGGTAACGTGGAGACACTGCTTTCTTCACGCTGGACGTCCACCCGGCTTATGATTACCGGCTTTTTCTCTTTTGCCGCAAACAGCACCTGGTTCTCTTTATCCCAGGCAAGTCCTTCCAGACCGTTATTGCCGGGTCGGGTGTAGCCTTCTAGCGGTATATTAGAAAGAAGCTGGTAGTTTCCTTTTAGGATGTCTATGTTTACCAACCAGGCGCTCCCATCTTTCTCACTGCCTACCCGGAACAGGTTATCTCCCATCCACTCCACAGCTTCCGGATCCGTAATTTCAGGTATGGGCAGACTGCCAGTCCGCTCACCATCAGATGTCAGCCAGACCACTTCCGGCGGTTTATTAACCACAGCAAAAAGCAGTCTGTGTTTATCTGACCAGGTCAGCCCCGATAAATTATCCTTAACGCCTTTAACCTCTTTTCCTTCAATGTCTGCCACATATGCACGTAGATTCAGCGCTGAAGGCTTGTCGTTATATCTTTCATATAACCGGTAAAGGTAACGGATATCTTCTTTGATATAAAACAAAACAGCAAAAATAACCACCCCAAATATTATTGCACGTCTTAAATATATAAAAGTCATTTTTATTACAAAAAATAATCACAGTAAATGGGTAATGTAAATAATGAACCAATATCAGAACCACACAGAAGTGTGCGTTATTACGGACACCATTCAAAAAAAATAACACTGGTGCAACCTGAACATCAGAAATAAATATAAATAGCGTTCGTCACACGCTCCCTTAGCCGGGCATCATAGATTTATGACCGGGTTACACACGGTCCGGTAACCGTAATGGCGGGGGAAGTTTTTCACCAGCCCACGCCATTCACCGTTTAATGTCCGTGTTCAGGACATAACTCAGAAGTTAATACGGAACCCGACGCTGCTCGTTACCGGTGACTCGGTATGTCTGTCGTTCTCGTAACGCGCCTCAACCCACACGCCTGCATTCGGCGTCAGCTGCGCACTGACTCCCAGGCCATATTTACCTGTTGTCCGCGAAAGGTCATTACGGAAGTCGTACCTGTCATTAATCCGGACCTTATTGTTGTCCGCAAATTCATGACTCACTGCCGCCGTCAGGTACGGCTTCACCACCGTCCCGCCCACATCCAGGTTCATCCCGTTATCCAGCCGGATATTCTTTCCGTCCGCACTGAATGCCGTACCGCGGACATAAGGTTCAGCCCAGACAGTCTCATTCACACGGAAGGTCTTACCCACCTCCAGACTGACACCATATCCGTTCTGGCTGTAGTCTCCATACACCGGTGTGCCATCGCTCATCTGTGTTTGCAGTGTGTTGCTGAAGTGGTTAAATTTGACCACCCCGTCCGCATACAGCCCGCCGCCGCTATGAACCACACGCAGTGGCTCAACCCGGGGAGACCGGCTCCTGACCGGTGTTCTTAATTCCCAGATTAAAGTGACCACTGGCATTACCGGTGACATTCAGCAGGTCACCTGACCAGGCCGCAATGTCCGTGTTCATCAGGAAAGTCCCGGTGCCGGACAGCGTGCGGGCCGTCAGGGTCACTGCCTGCGCCACCGGCGTCAGCCGGGTGGTGAGACCGCCATGGAAATTCACCGTTCCGGCATTCAGGGTCAGGGCGCCCACGGCAGAATCGCCGGTCAGCCGCCAGACGGAAGGACCGGTAACTGTCACATCCCCGCCCCCGGTTCCGTCATCCAGAATGCGCCCGGTCAGGGTACTGCCGCTCATCAGGTTCAGGGTGGTACCGGACTGTGCCGTCACATCCACCCGGGTCAACACTAAAATGAATATTTAAAACCAATAACCGCTGAGGTATCAGAGTATCCATCATTTCCAATCTGTTGATTAACAAACCCTGTGATATTAAATTCTGGTGACATGCGGCCTTCAACGCCCAGTTTTAATTCTCCAACGTTACGCGTACCGGACTGATTAACGCTTACTCCATCCATAACAACACCTCGATTATGCATGTTATGAAGCCAGTTTGCTTCAACAAAGGGTTTAAAATTACGTTCTTTCTGGTTATCAATTGCATTATGCCCTTTGATGAACATTTTCAAACCAAGGCTGGTAGTTAGATTATTATCACCTTCCGTTTTCACCACCGTGCCGTTTGCTTCTTTTAAATCCTTTGATTTTATACCTGACCAGAGAATTTTTGCTTGCGGTTGAACAAACCATGCAACCGATTTAGCGTCATTACTCATAGGAAATACATAACCGGACTCAAGAGAGGCGCTAAATCCTTTAGAACTATATTTTTCTTCTTCCAGAAGTTGTCCATTCACACGGTTGTTAAACCAGCTATGCTGTAAAACACCGTCGATGTATGCACCTTGCTCGCTATCTCCATCAGCATACCAGGTGGCATAAAGTCCAGTCGTATAGCCATTAACGGACCCTTTCGCATGATATCTCGATAAACTGGACTGGGTATTGCTATGATTATACCCGTAGCCAGCAAGTGCCCCGAAACGAAAAGCACCGCCTCCTTCAGTGAAAGCTGTAGCAAAATCACCGCCCAGCATCAGCACATAGCGGTTACTTTTCGTTTTGAGCTGTCCGGTAGAATCATTTATACGGCTATGACCTCCGGTATTTTTCATCCACAGGCTGGTCAATTTACGCTCCCCCGTCATCATGTCGGTGTATTCAGTCTCTCCCAGACGATCTGAAAGCGTAGTGTTGAACATAGTATCAGCAGCATAAGCGTTAGCAGAATAAGCACCGGCCTCAGGCCTCAGGACATTGATTTCGTTACCATTGTTACCTTCGCCGCTATTATCAGGCTGTGTTTCAACAAACGTACTGGATAGATACCAGTTAGCTTTATTAGCATCCAGACCACGTGCAAGTTTATATTCCCAGGCACCAGCAACAATACGTCCTTGCTGGACAAAATCCCCGTCTGAAGCACCACCGACGCTGATTATTTCAATACCATTAAGCGTTGATGCTCCAGTACCGCCAAGATTCGCAATGGCGACCTTGCTGTCTCCTGATGTGTTGCCAGTTATAATAACTTTATCCGTTAAAGAATTATCGTCATCCAGACGCGTCCCCAAGCTGATAAGCCCCCCTTCGCCGATATAATCGCCATTAATGGTCAAAACAGTACCAGGTTGCCCACCACTTAAGTTGATTGTTCCACTGTTGGATACACTACTTATTGTCTGGTTAAAGCCATTTAGATCGAGCAAAGCACCATCAGCAATATTGTAGGTCGCGTTGTGGCTAAATGTGTTTACAGCTCCTGCTTTAAGGATACCTGCGTTTAAATTTGCTGTCCCACTCCAGGAGTTTTGTGCGGTTAATATAGTTTGGCCGCTATTAACTTCAACGGTACCAGTCCCCTGAATCAGGTTTTCAAATATGTAACCATTGTTCAAGTGGTTGAAATTTAGGATAGCATTTCCTTCACCAAAATTAATATTTGTCGTCGGAGTGATATAACCTGCAAACGTTGCCGCTTCATCGGAGGCAGCACCAATATTGAGTATCCCAATTGCCCCCGCTTTAGCTGCGAGTATGATATCTTCAGTCAGCAGTTCGCCATTTTCCATGATGGTTAGGATCCCTACCCCCTTATTGCCAATGATGGTGCGCCCACCATTGGTGTTAATCACTGAGTTTGAACCAGTAACAACAACGCTTCCCGTCGTATTTTCCGATAATCGCCCTAACTCCAGCGACTCTCCAATGGTAGAACTGCCTGATAACGACGTATTTAACGTCGCCCCCTTAGAAACTGTAACTACCCCGCTACCCAGAGTGTTGGAGCCAACGTGTATATGATCGAGACTGCTATAGATCGTTCCAGGACCAGAGAGATGAAGTTCACCCTTTCCATTTATATTGCCTAGCACCGTAAATGTGTTAGTTACCAGGCTGCCATTGGTGACGTTCATAACTCCAGTGCCATTATTACCAATAACAGTGTAACTGGACGATGCCAACATCCCGTTATCAATATTTACTACCCCCTGAGAGTTTGCATAGCGCCCCACCCAAAACTCGGTGGAATTTGCGGAAGCATTCTGGTTAATATTTAATATACCACTTCCGTTTTCACCGACATTAAGTGCACCGTTGCTGTTCCATACAGAACCTTGACCGGAAATATTTACAAGCCCACTAGCATTTTGCATGTACCCAATACTTCCCGCACCAGATCCGGAGGATGAGGTTGTTAAGGATGCACCATTCAGAATATCCAGTCGACCATAAGAATCACTCGCTAGCGAAACAATAATATTCTTATCCAAAGTCAGCGAAGTGCCCGCATCAGAAAGAGTGACCAGGCCTGAGGTGCCCGATGCGTTTCCAATGTAAAGACTATTGTCTCCGCTCATTTGACTGCCACTGTTAACCAGCAACGTACCAGCCGGGGCTTCAGGTGATCCATCAGTATCCGTTCTTCCTATAAATATATTCCCTGTATAGGATGTTAAGGAAGTTGCGATTAAGTGGTCCGCAGCTCCCGATATGACGCCCCAAACCGTCCTTTATCGACGTCCTGTGGCTCAATTTTCCAATTTTCAGCCCAAAATCGTCTCTTCGTGGCTGATTTTGGCCCTGTTTCAGGCTAATTTCCTCATTTCAGGTAGATCTCGCCTGTGCCCGTATCAATTGGTCAACTCGAACCAGGTTCGCCAGGGTGAATAACATCGCCAGTTGACTGTCATTTTTAGCCAGCCCCTTGTACCTGGCTTTGACGAAACCAAACTGACATTTTACTATCCGAAATGGATGCTCAACCTTCGCTCGGATACTCGCTTTCAGGTATTCGTAACGGATGGCCAGCTTGTTCTTGCGCGGGTGTTGCTTCAATGCATTCACTTTGCCGGGACGCTTGGCGATAAGCCAGTCTGCGCTGACATCGCTGAGCTCATCGCGCTTTTCGGCCCCCTGATAACCAGCATCGGCTGAGATAAATTCTTCATCGCCATGCAGTAACTTGCCAACCTGATTGAGGTCGTGCTCGTTAGCCGCCGTGGTCACCAGACTGTGGGTCAGGCCACTTTTGGCGTCCACGCCAATGTGCGCTTTCATGCCGAAGTACCACTGGTTACCTTTCTTGGTCTGGTGCATGTCTTCATCACGGCTGTTGTGTTTGTTTTTGGTAGAGCTGGGGGCTTGAATGATGGTGGCATCCACCAAGGTGCCCTGGGTCATTAGAACGCCACACTCTGCTAGCCAGTGATTAACGGTACTGAAGATTTTGCGGGCCAGTTCATGCTGCTCCAGCAAATGCCGGAAATTCATGATGGTAGTGCGGTCTGGAATGGCTTTATCCAGTGACAGGCGAGCAAATTGGCGCATGGAGGCGATTTCATAGAGGGCATCTTCCATGGCCTCATCGCTCAGGTTGTACCATTGCTGCATGCAGTGAATACGCAGCATGGTTTCCAGCGGATAGGGCCTGCGACCATTACCGGCCTTGGGATACACAGGCTCGATAACGCCAAGTAATTTGTCCCAGGGAAGCAAGTCATCCATTCTGCCAAGGAAAACTTCTTTGCGGGTCTGGCGGCGTTTACTGGAAAACTCACTGTCGGCAAAAGTCAGTTGCTGGCTCATCCGGTTACTCATTCTGGGTTCAGGTTACAACACGATGATCTCACATCTCGGACTTATTCGCACCTTCC
>NZ_JAOWCD010000101.1:0-3078 GCF_030337175.1 Citrobacter sp. Ca225
ATTGCTTTCATGCAGCGCCGGCACGCCGCCCCGCGCCAGCCAGAGCGATTCGCTGCGGCTGAAGGCCGTTTCACCGGGAAACAGCGGCTCAAAGTGGATGCTTCTGCCGCCGTTATCGTTAATGATCAGTTCGTTATCGTGGATTTGTAAGCGGATATCGAAGGGCGCTTTCCAGCCGGGGCCAAAAATACCCACCGGTGCAGGCGTTTTCGTCCGGTAGCTGTTGTAAGTCCTCGAGAGCACAAACGGCAACGGACCCGGCAGGGCGAAATCGGTTTCACCGGGCTGCACCTTAGCACCCAGCAACGGATTGACCGGGTTACCGGAAGTCATCCCTCCCGGGCAGACCGAACAGGCCACGCCTGTTGGCGCACCAATCATCACGCCCGCCGAGCCCTGAACAATGCTACCGCCCGTCTGCGTCATGTCGCCCTGACGCGCCGCCGGTTTTCCGCTCATAGACAAATCCTTCTGATAATGCTGAATTTACTGTTATCGTTTTACATAAACGCAAATGCGCAGCCGTTGACTCAGTACTTACGCATATCCGGCGGCTGACTGCTGCTTTCTTCCGGCACCTTCGGCGGGTCTTCCGCTGCGCCGCAGTTCCAGTTAATCATCAGCGCGTCGCCACTGAGTGTTTGCACGCCCTGAAGATTAATAGCCGTGCCGTTAAGGAAGATTTTGCCGTCCTGCGTCAGCACCAGGCGCGCCTGTCCACAACGCAACTCCAGATGTTCTCCGGCAGAGTACACCGCCACCTTTCCGGCGCTTTCTGTCCGGGTTTTGCCTACCGTGAAGCTGACGTTTTCCCCCACGCTGACGTCATACCCTTTGCCAACCAGCAGGGATTTCTGAATACCGACCTGTGAGGACTGCATCAGCGCCACCGAGGTGTTCATCACTCCACCCACCGTAGTCTGGTATGCCACCCCCACGCTCAGGGCGCGGACAATCCCCACCGTTTCCGCCTGATTCATGCCCACGGTGACACTCTGATTCTGGCCCACGGTCTCTTTCTGGTTCTGCAACACTGTCTGTATCTGGTTTTGCTTCACGGTGATAAGCTGATTACCGCCGATCGTTTCCCGGTGGTTTGCCGTCACGTCAGTGGTACGGTTATTCAGTACATCGGTGTCCATGTCTTTCTGCGCATGGATATACACCTGCTCCTGCCCGGTCGCATCCTCAAAACGCAGTTCATTAAACCCGCCGCCCTTATAGGTTTTTGAGCGAATGGTCATCTGTGTTTTCGTGCCGGGCAGGCTGCCGGGGGAGCGGTTATCGTCGTGATAGGTACGCCCCATAATGATGGGCTGGTCTGGGTCGCCATTGAGGAAGTCCACGATGACCTCCTGACCCACGCGCGGAATGGCCAGATTGCCGAACCCGGCACCCGCTCACGCCTGCGACACCCGTATCCAGCAGGAACTATCCTCATTGCTTTTATGATAACGGTCCCAGTGAAAGCGCACCCGCACACGACCATGCTCATCGCAGAAGATTTCTTCGCCCGACGGCCCAGTGACAATGGCACTTTGTGGACCATCCACTTTTGGCTTTATCAACGGCTGCGGTCGCCAGGTTCTGTCGGCGGGGATCACTTCAAACTGATTATTCAGCGTGGTGCCCATACCCTGTCCGCCTTTCATCGCCTGTGGCTGTTTTCCCGTCAGAACGCTGCTGACAACCTGCCATTTTTGGTTAAGCGTGTTTACCGGATGCCCGGTAAGTGAGAAGGTTGTGCCCGGCCACAGTAGGGGAGAGTTGCTGATACAGGCGGCGGTTTCCGCATTGTTACGCCAGCCCTCTATCTGGTAGCGGGCGAAATCCTGCCCGTGTTGTTCATCCTTAAAACGCCCCGGCCAGTCAAAGACTTCATACTGCTTCCTCTGTCCGTTCAGATTTTCACCAGAATGTCCGTAATACCCGGGCCACTTCGGCATTTTAAAGGTGTAGTCCTGAGTTTCTACGGAATAGGGGCGGATTTGAGCCTGGTAACTGAAGGTACTGACACTCGGAATGGTAATTTCTAATGAACAGTTTGGATTGAATGGCAGTTCACCGGCATCGGATAATCCGGCAACGTTATCGCATAGCGTCAGTGTCTGCGCCGGGCTGTCAGCAGCAAAACGATCAAAAAAGAAAATACCTTCCTCTGACCACAGCCTGGTAAGAAACGTAAGGTCCGTCTCACCATACTGAACGCAGAATTCTCGCGCCGGGTGGTCTTCATAAAACCAGGGCTTCCAGTCAGTAATGCCGTTCTCCTCCAGCAGGGTGGCGGAAATGGTCTGAATGTCCTGTTGCTGGAAGATGCGAAAATTCTGGCGCAGACCGCTGCGCCAGAGGGGAGGAGTGATGGTTAGGCTGTAGCACATCTGCCAGCCGTTGTACTCTTTCATCCCAAACCGGGTAACGATACCGCTGACATAGCGCTGAGGAGTATTGCCCTGCCAGATAGTCAGGGTGGCATTTTTCTCCAGTAGCTTTTCTGCGGTCTCTCCGAAAGGATCGCTGGCAACATCAATATCCAGCACAAACGGAAATGAGTGGCGCTGCCTTAACACAAAATTCACCACGGCGAAGGTTTTTTGCCCCAGCCCGGCCACGTCCAGCGTAAAACGCAGTCCTTTCAAAGACACAACGACCTCCCCTGATGCAGATAAAAGTATCCTGCGGGAACCGATAGTGCGGCGGAGGATAAAGCGAACCTGACGACACAATACCGAACAGAATAATAACTACTGTTATTGTATGAAACGGAATACTCTCTTTCGGGGCTGTTTTTTTTGATGGATATCAATGGAATGGACAGACGGGGAAAGTATTTTCCCGAAACGGGCTATATTTTGCGCTATTTATTTTTATTCTGAATTTATATTATTTTTAATATTTACAGCGTGCTTGATTTGGCATGAAATTCCCCAGACTCGGTACAGGCTCGAATCTGACAAACAGTACATAGCAAAAAGGCGCCTTTAGGGCGCCTTTCTACATTGGTGGGTCGTGCAGGATTCGAACCTGCGACCAATTGATTAAAAGTCAACTGCTCTACCAACTGAGCTAACGACCCGA
>NZ_JAOWCD010000101.1:3191-6051 GCF_030337175.1 Citrobacter sp. Ca225
TGGTGGGTGATGACGGGATCGAACCGCCGACCCCCTCCTTGTAAGGGAGGTGCTCTCCCAGCTGAGCTAATCACCCCCGCTGTGTGGAGTCGCATTATAGGGAGAGTTGAAAATGAGTCAACGCATTTTCTAAAGAAATTGTTTGTTCGTCGTAATTTTAAGCAAAACGATCGTGAAACGGTCTCTGGCGCATGATTTCTAAACAAAAAGGGTTCTGTACGGCGTTTACCCGGTAACAACATTGAGGATTTACTTCACAGTGATAGAATATCGGCCATTCCATTTTTCCCGGATTTGCCGGTTGTCGGCATCTTTATAAACGTAAGGCCATTTCATGAAAATCAAAACTCGCTTCGCGCCAAGCCCGACAGGCTATCTGCACGTCGGTGGTGCGCGTACTGCTCTCTATTCCTGGCTTTTTGCACGTAATCACGGCGGTGAGTTTGTGCTGCGTATTGAAGACACCGATCTCGAACGTTCCACGCCGGAAGCTATCGAAGCCATTATGGACGGTATGAACTGGCTGAGCCTGGAATGGGACGAAGGTCCATACTTCCAGACTAAACGTTTCGATCGTTATAACGCAGTGATTGATGAGATGCTGGAAGCGGGCACGGCCTATAAATGCTACTGCTCCAAAGAGCGCCTGGACGCACTGCGTGAAGAGCAGATGGCGAAGGGTGAAAAGCCGCGCTACGACGGTCGTTGCCGTCATGGTCATGAACATCACGCTGATGATGAGCCTTGTGTTGTCCGTTTTGCCAACCCGCAGGACGGCTCTGTCATTTTTGACGACCAGATCCGTGGCCCGATCGAATTCAGCAATCAGGAGCTGGACGATCTGATCATCCGCCGCACCGACGGTTCCCCGACCTATAACTTTTGTGTAGTGGTGGACGACTGGGATATGGAGATCACCCACGTCATTCGTGGTGAAGACCATATCAACAATACCCCGCGCCAGATCAACATTCTGAAAGCGCTGAACGCGCCGGTGCCGGTGTACGCCCACGTCTCTATGATCAACGGCGACGACGGTAAAAAACTGTCCAAACGTCACGGCGCGGTGAGTGTAATGCAGTATCGTGATGACGGCTATCTGCCGGAAGCGCTGCTGAACTACCTGGTGCGTCTGGGCTGGTCCAGCGGCGATCAGGAGATCTTCACCCGTGAAGAGATGATCAAGCTGTTCTCCCTTGGAGCGGTCAGCAAATCCGCCAGTGCGTTCAACACGGAAAAACTGCAGTGGCTGAACCATCACTACATTAACTCGCTGGCGCCGGAGTATGTGGCAACGCATCTGCAGTGGCACATCGAGCAGGAAAACATCGATACCCGTAACGGCCCGGAGTTGGCTGAACTGGTGAAACTGCTGGGCGAGCGTTGCAAAACACTGAAAGAGATGGCGCAGAGCTGCCGTTACTTCTACGAAGATTTTGCCGAGTTTGATGCCGATGCCGCGAAGAAACACCTGCGTCCGGTGGCGCGTCAACCGCTGGAAGTGGTGCGTGACAAACTGGCAGCCATTACCGAGTGGACGGCTGAAAACGTGCATCACGCGATTCAGGCTACTGCTGATGAGCTGGAAGTGGGGATGGGTAAAGTCGGTATGCCGTTACGTGTGGCGGTAACCGGTGCGGGTCAGTCTCCTGGCTTAGACGTAACGGTGCACGCGATTGGAAAAACTCGCAGCATTGAGCGCATCAATAAAGCTCTGGCTTTTATTGCGGAGCGTGAAGCGCAACAGTAAGCGATCGCCGCATTAATGAAACGGCAGGGGAGACTCTGCCGTTTTTCTTTGCATTACTCAGAATCGTTCAGACCCAGGCGTGTAAGGAAACCACGGATACCTTCACGTGAAAGGAATAGCGCTAACTTTTCCTGTTCCGCAGCGGACATATTTTCCACGGCATCAATAATTTGCCTATAGGCATGACTGCGTACGACGGGATTGTACTCGGCCAGCGGCTCTTCAGCCTGATAAAATGCAGAATGGTTACGAAACGCCGGGATGTTCAAAATAAACTCCCGCACGCGTGTATCGATATGAACGAGTCTTGCCCGACCACCTTTAACACCTGGAAATTTTTCCGTTTCCCATTTTTGTTCACGTATCCAACGATTCACGGTTTGCTTAGCGACACCGAGGCAATCTGCCAGTTCTTCGGTGGTCATTTTGCTGCGTAATCTTTTCATATTATTTGCTGTCGCGGATCCCTAAGCGTTGTAATAAACCGGTAATCCCTTCCCGCAGTAGCAAAGAGGTAAAGTGTTTTTGTTCGGCAGGCGTCATCTCTTTCACCAGCTTGATCAGGAGTGCTTCCAACGAGGCATCGCCAGGGGGTGAGAAGGTGTCAGACAATCCTTCCGCTGAGCGTTCTGCGCTGCGGATATATTCACGAACCTGTTCGTTAACATGCACCAGTCGCGCTTTACCGCCCTGAACGCCTGGTTTTGGTGATGTCGCCCAACCTTCTTTTCGCACCCATTTATTAATAGTCTGTCGGCTGTAACCCGTCAGATTCGCGAGTTCTTCTGGCGTCATCCGTTCCTTGAACATAACGATTCCCTGAATAGTCGTGTGGTTAATTAGTGGTTCATTTTATAGCACCATTTTAGTGGAAACCGTGACGTGTTTAACTACTGAATGCGAGTTGTTGCGCATTGTTCTTCATTTGTCTGCTTTTTCAGCGATTAGTATCGGCGCTTTCAATTTGCCGTTGACACATGCGAAGGGAATTCATATGATGCCGCCCGTCAACTCGACAAGCTTTACGTAATGGGGCTATAGCTCAGCTGGGAGAGCGCTTGCATGGCATGCAAGAGGTCAGCGGTTCGATCCCGCTTAGCTCCACCAAAA